>NZ_CP021425.1:4682500-5031250 GCF_002162375.1 Oleiphilus messinensis
ATGGTACCGCTATCACGGCGAAGTGTATCAAACCCGGATGGCGGAGCATCCCGGAAAACGTATCCCGGTGAGAGTTTCTGTGAGCCCTGTTCGTTGATCGATTCCGATTGCGAGCAGCAATCACCGGAAGAAAAAGAATCAAGACGACGAGAGTGACTATGAGGCATCACCTTATTGAGAGGCATCACCTTACTCAGAGGCATCACCTTATTGAGAGCCAACAACTGAGTCAGCCACGACAAAAGACAATGTCAGCCCCCCTGCACGGGGTGCACATCAGGCCACATCTGTATACTCTCCTGATCTTTGTACTCTTTGGCGGTATTGGTGTAAACATCGCTCATAGTGCCCCCCGCAGTCCCGAAACCATTCAGTTTCTCGCTCAGGCAGACCAGGTATCCGAGCGCGAAGCGGCCGATATCGCCAAGGACAACGCGGAAGACAAAATCCTCTTAATCGAGCGAGTTGATCTCGACGGCGTGCCCGGCTACCGGGTTAAAATCCTGAAACGCAATGGCCGCGTCAAGTCCGTGTTCGTCAATGCACAGAATGGCCGAAGAATGTCTTTGGGTAAACGACGTTAACGCGCAAGGCATAGGCATCTGATAACTGCGTTAAAAATCAGCGCAAAAAAACAGCTGAGAAAAAATTGGATGAGTATCGACTGAAATGAAAGTGCTAATAATCGAAGATGACGCCGTGTTACGCCAGCAATTGGAAGAGATTCTGGTCAAGCAGCAATATGCCGTCGACAGCGCCGCCGATGGTGAACAAGGTCTCTACTATGGCCAGGAATACGACTATGACTTGGCGATTATCGATATAGGCCTCCCGAAGATGACAGGCATTGAAGTCATCCAGAAACTGCGATCAGAGCAAAAGCGATACCCCATTCTGATTTTGACCGCCCGCGGCGACTGGACAGACAAAGTGGATGGTCTGGAGGCCGGTGCTGATGATTACCTTGTCAAGCCGTTTCATGTAGAAGAAATGCTGGCCCGTGCTCGCGCGTTAATCCGCCGTTACTCCGGTGCGAGCCAACCACAATTGGAGTTTGGCCCGCTGCAGCTTAATCTGACCGAAAAGTCAGTGATGCTTGAAGGGAAAGCCGTTGAGTTAACGGCTTATGAATACAACACCCTGGAGTATCTGGCGTTAAATCGCTCTAAAGTTATTTCCAAAACGGAACTCACCGAACACCTTTATGCCCAGGATTATGACCGGGACAGCAATGTGATCGAAGTGTTTGTAGGCCGATTGCGTAAAAAACTGAGTACACCGGAATACAACTGTCCGATTGTAACGATTCGGGGTCAGGGGTATCGGTTTTCACCACCCGCTGAAGAATCGGTCTGATCCATGGGTTCCATACGTTCCCGTTTCCTGATTAGCAGCCTGATTCTGATCCCTCTGGTGCTGGGGGCAATGGGGATCGTCCTGTCCAGTATCCACGAGCAAAGCCTCAGGGCCGGTGAAAAAGAAAAGCTAAGGTTACACACCATCAATTTGATGACCACAACAGAATTATCGGGTGGTCAGCTCAGCATGCCCGATTACCTGCAAGACACCGCATTCAACTCACCTGCGTCCGGGCTTTACGCGCTGATTCGTGATAAACAGGGCGAAATCCTCTGGCGCTCTAAATCCACAACCATCTTACCGGGCTATCTTCAGCTCCCTCCCCCTGCTGCTGAAGCAGGCGTTCTCAGTCTGGAAACGCTGGCAAGCCAACACCTTGGTTCTTCATTCGCCAGCATCTGGGAATTTGATGGCCGGGATATCTGGTTGGAGTTTATCGTCGTGAGTGATGCCGCTGAATTCAATCAGGCCGTGAAGACTTACAACCAATCCCTCTGGATTGCCACGGCTGTGATCGCCCTGTGTCTGGTCGCGTTTTTTACATTATCCATCAGTTGGGGCTTACGACCACTCGCCCAGTTAGCCGCAGAAATTCACGAACTGGAACAGGGAAATATCCGGCAACTCGCCCACCAATACCCCAAGGAAATCGACCCGGTCGTACAAAACCTGAATACCCTGCTGGACACTGAAAAAAATCAGCGGGAGCGCTATCGAAATACCCTCGGCAACCTCGCCCACAGCCTGAAAACCCCGCTCACAATCGTCCGCAGTGTCGCCAATGATTTAGCCGAGAAGAACAATGATCCAAGCGCCTTGGAGCAACAAAGAGCATTGCTCTCCGAACAAGTGGAAACCATGAATCGTCTGGTGGAATACCAGTTACAACGGGCCGTAACCTCTTCCGCGCACCACCTGATGGAACGCATCGATATCGCATCCACCCTGAACCGTTTGATCAATGTGATGGACAAAGTCTATATCGATAAAAAGATGACACTCACCCAGGAAGTTGACCCCAGTTTGCGCATCCCGTTTGATGACCGCGACCTCACCGAAGTCATCGGCAATTTACTCGACAACGCCTACAAATACGGTCACAGCAAAATCGCAGTCACCTTGGCGCTGGATGCCAAACAGCAGGTCTGCCTGAAAATAGAAGACGATGGCCCCGGCATCCCCGAAGACCGGCGCAGCACCATCCTGCAACGCGGCACCCGACTCGACACCCAAAACCATGGACAAGGCATCGGATTAGCAGTGGTAGACGACATCATCGATACCTACACTGGTCGATTAACCATTTCCGAATCCAGCTTGGGTGGGGCACTTTTCAGCATCTATTTTAAGTCCTGATAGCGGATAGACACCCAACAGATTGAATATCGCGACCTGGGGTCTGTTAACGTTTCCGGTTTAACTTTCACGCAAAATTTCACACTTACACAAATAAATTAAACTTTTTATCATTTTTTAATTTACATACATTCATGCTTGTATGTAAATTAAACCTACGGACAGATCCTTTCCTAATCAACTAAGAAAAGTGAACCCAACAGGCCTATGGCTCGAAAAACGAAAGAAGAAGCCGAAAAAACCAAATGAAATTCACTCGGATGCGCCAGTCCCCATGATGGCCTCTGCAATATCATCTTACCTGATGGGACTGGCTCAGACCTGGTTATCTCACCCGGAAAGCTATTCCCTCGCTGAACAAGCCGATACGCTGGTTGACTGTTTTTTTAAAGGTTACCTACCCACGTCTATTACAAGTACGTCAGATAATGCTCCCTAAGGACACGCCCCCAATTGAGTCGAGGTCGCTGAATAATATGTTGAAAAAAAAGATGCTGAAAGTTACATCACGATCTGCAATATCAAGCTATCCCCTGCCCCGTTGGTGCCTGGGATTTTTGCTTGTCAGCTTGAGTTTTCAAGCTTTTGCCACGTCCTTGGAAGTCACTTCGAAAACGATCCCTAGAATGACCTACTTGTACAACCCATATGAATTTGCCAAGACCTCACTAGAAACCGACATTAAAAACAAAGCCACTCACCTTGCAACCAACGCCATACGACGCGCCAAAGTCACCCTTGAAGGGCCGTTAACACTGATATTTGATCCAATGCCAACTCCAGATAGCAAATCAATCAGCCTTCAACTCGGCTACCCCATTTCCGGACCGGTCTCACGCCGAGGGCGCTTCAAAATCGAAAAAGTACCGGAATTCAAATGCCTGACGCTTAGACTCGATCCGCAACAACACAACACAGATACAGCCTGGCAACAACTGTATCAAACAGCCCAACAACAAAACCTGGAACTGACCGGAGAAGGCCGAACCGTAATCCGTGAAATCGATGATCGATTGGAAATGGAATTACAACTGGGGATTCAATAGCTTGGATGGATTCAGGATTTATGCAAAAGGAAGTGCATTCTGCTCTATGAATTCTCGATCCTATCAATACGAACAACCTCCCGAATCTCCCTATCAGAAAAGTGAGTTTTACGAAGATTTTCAATGGCTCGGCTCAATTCTCTATCGGTTAAGGACTGATCGGAAGAAAGTACTTTCTTTGCATTACTGTAAGCGTCATAACGTGTTCGCCAATTATCCGATGCTGCTTCCGCGTCTTGAATTCTAAGTGCAGCTTTATGGCCATAAACATCGGCTCTAAGGTGGTAAATCAAGTCTTTATCAGCACCTTGTTCCCTGGCATAATTTACTTCCACCTCCACTTGCTTGAACTGCTCAATACGATTCAATTTTTCCTGATAATCCCTAGGTAATGAACGTTGAAGTTCAGTGAGCTGTTGTTGTTTTTCATAATCAGAAAATGCAGGATTAGTCTCTATCACTTTTTTACCAATATAATATCGGTCACGCAATTCTTCTTGTTCAAAAAAAGCAACGGCCACCTCTTCTCCCAAAAACTCTCTGCGACTCTCCTGCAATTCCATTAGGTGATCATAGATGGATTGAAAATCAGAATGTTCAAATTTAAATTGGCCGGAGGAATGAATACCCTGAGGTTTATTTTCTTCATAGGCAATAAAACGATCATATAACGCCATAAGCTGTGTTCTAGCGGTTGCAGACAACTCCAAAGTAGCTAAAGAAATTACTTCTTCTCGTATGCTTTCTAACGATTGTTCACCAAGGGTGCTAAGAAAATATTCAAATACAAATCTTACATTCTGATCGACAATCAGTTCTCCATTCGAGTCCATTGCTAACTGGCCCGCAATTGAAGAACCTGTCAGGGATCCATGGACTTGGTATTCTCTAACCGGGATAGCCAAGTTACTGGATTCTTTAAGTCGATTAGTAGACAAAGTATCATCTACATTCGACTCAACAAACGTTATATCTTCGTCAGCCGAAGTGATACCAGTATCGATTGGCTGGTAGTTTCTTTTTGGAACCTGTTGCTTAAACCAGTAAGTGCTTGCCATACCCAGCATTATCAACAAACACAGTAGCGCAATGGGTATAAAATATGGTCTGTAGTTCATCTAATGCATTCCTACTATCAACCGGGGGCATCTTCATGCCCCCAGTTTAAACAATCGTTATAGTCCTTGATTCTTCAATCGATTAACTTGAGTCTTATAAAGAGTGACAGGATTAGGGGAGAAAATTGCTCTTAAACCGAATAACTGATTGACGGTATCAAAGTGATCCAACTTGTAGTCATTGCGAATCACTTTACCCAGGTGACTACTACATACCGTTACCAGGCCATCATTTACCTCTCCATTAGCCAGCGCTAGAGAAAGAGCTTTATCTAAATATGAAAATGGATCAAGAAAGTTTGTGAAATCCCGATTACCAGTCCACGAGTAGAAGTAGATCCCATTATCAACGAGTGGTCCTTCACCACAATACTCCTCTGGCAGACCAGCTGGATAGTTATCATTGAATGTAGAATCTGTCATCCAACCTCCCGCTTCTACTGAAATGAAAGCGCGTCCATCCATATCATAACCGGCGCCAGTCATGTAATCGATGAAATAACCAAATGTCTCACCAGTAGAAAGTATGAGATCCATCAAAGTGGATTCCATATCTACGTAATTTGCAAAATTACTGACAATACTCCCATGGTTCGGCCCAGACACGGAAGTAACTGATGCCACCAACTCTGGCGCCTCACCAGCAACATAGCGGGCATCAAGCGTTCCCTGGCTATGGGCAATCAAATTCACCTTTTCAGCCCCCGAAATAGCTAAAATACAGCGTACTTTCTTGAGTAATTGGTCGCCTCTCACCAAACTTGAGTTCATTGCCGCTTGTTGTGTGACATAAACAGTAGCGCCGTTATCGGTCAGCTTATCAATAATACCGTACCAATAATCAACGCCAAGCAACTCGTCAAAACCAAACCAACCATGAGCCATCACAATTGGATATTTTGTTTTATTGTAAGTTCCAGAGTTAGGTGCTGGCTCATGAATTGATATATTGGAACAATCCATCTCAAATGCGTGTGACTGGGCGGCAAACAACACAGCTAACCCGGCCAAAATTTTTCTTATGCTCATTACTCTATCTTCCCGGTTTCAAAAGAATTGTTAACAGAGTGTGTAATAAGCCAGATTATTAGGAGGCAAAATAGTGACTAAAGTCACTTGTAAGAAAAAGTGTGACCTACGCCAAACCTAAAGATTTAAGTCTAACAATTGCTTCTGCACGGTTTCGTACATCTAGTTTATTAAATAAATTCGAAGTGTAATTTTTTACTGTCCCTAAACTCAAGCATTGTGCATCAGCAATTTCCTGATTGGTTTTCCCAGCAACCAACGCTCTGGCAATTTCATTTTCTCTCGAAGTAAGACGCTCATGAGAAGCAGCCTGAGATCCCGAGATCAGAACTTCTCCGTTTGATACCCGCGCAATCGTGTTTATCAATACTTGTACATCAACATTTTTTAATAACCAACCTTGCGCACCATTTTTTGCGACTTGTCGGCACAGGAAAGGATCCTCAAACGTAGTCAAAAAAATAACGGGAATGCTATGCTCTTTTCGAATAGCCTTTAAAGTTTCTAAGCCATTTAGGTCAGGCATCTGGACATCTAATAAAATCACATCAGGAAGCACACCATCTGAAAGCTGTTCCAAACATTGCCTACCACTTTCTGCCGTTGCTAATACATCCACTTTTCCAGATAGTTTGAGTAATGTAGCGATACCTTGTAAAACAATCGTTTGATCATCAACGACCATTACCGTCTTCACTTCTGATCTCCATTTGGTATGGTTAGTTGGAGTTTAAATCCCCGATCCTGCTTTACTTCATAAGAAGCATTTCCCTCGATCAAAGCCAATCTCTCCTGCATCCCTGTCAGTCCATTGCCTGAATTAACCGACTGTGCCAGGCTACCGTTATCCACTACCTCGGCAACAAGCATTTCACCTGCGTGAAATAACCGGATCCACACTTTATCCGCATTACTATGCTTTAAAACATTGGTTATTCCCTCTTGAATACAGCAAAGCAACTGTTCGGACTTATGTTGGTCTTTAATCCTTAAGTCGGGGTCGCAGTCTATATCAATATTCAATTTTGGAACTTTATCCACAATTTGAAGCAAGGAATCATAAAAGTATTCAAAGGTCTGCTGCTTTAATTCATCTACAACATGCCCAAGGGTGAGATAGGCCTTTTGCGCGGCACTTTTCGCATTGTTTAGAGAGTCATTAGGCGTTTCACTATCGGATTCGCTTAAAAGCGCTTGTTCGCAAATTTGCAAATTTATATTAATCGCGGCAAGCTCGTGGCCCATTTTATCGTGGAGATCTCTACGAATCTGGCTACGTTCCTCCCTGCGACTTGACTCAGCTAATTGCGCCTGAGCCATTTTCAACTGGGCTTGGCTAACTTTTAACCGCTTAGTTTCATTAATCTCATTAAATAGGCCATACCCTAATGACCAAAGCACAAGTTGTTGGGTAAGTATATAAGCACCAATGTAGAATCTGTCAGGGTGATCAATTTGCAGGGTATAAAGCAAGGCAACCAATACGATTGAAGGCACTCCAATAAATGTAGAAAACCTGATGAACTGAACAGACAAGATAATTATCATGAACGATAACAATATCTGGTCCAGCGGACCAATATCCATCCAGTGGTTTATAAGAAATGCTGATCCATGGGAAGCAAAGAGCAACGACCAGCACACCCAGTCATCATCCTTTGTTAACCAGCTCACCCTGTTTATTAATATATTGTGCAATAACCAAATAGCATTGGCTAAGAAGAATACACCATTGGCGACACCCAAAAAAAGAAGCGGTAATGCTGTCTCAGAGTTATCTTGAGAAGCGAGGATATAAACTCTACTAAAGGCAATAAACCAGGCAATCGACCCCAGCCCCCCTAAAATTGAGGCTCGAGCAACCACTGTCAGTTTCAATTTTGGCATTAAGACTAAGCCCCTAAAGTAACTGTCTGATCAGCTAACAGGAAACGAAATGGTAATAAGGGGTATTGGCTAAAGATACCAAGCGATCTCGTGGTCGGTAAAGTCATGGCAAAATCCTTTTTGCTTCGAAAGGTGAGTTTGCTGAACGATATTATGGGGAAGTCATACTGTCAATTCGTCGTGATTAAATTTTACTGGCCGTGCCTGTCCCTGCTGCAGCTGTACAGGCTTAATGTCTCTAGCAGAAGCGCGCGTTAGGGCGATACTGCCTTGGGATGCCAACTTGTTATGTTGCTGATACATTACGGCTTTGAATTTGCTCGGCGATAGGATATTTGAATTACTGGCGATTCAGAGAGTTAGCAGGCATTAGGTGGTGTCATAATTCAATATGGTACAATTGCGCATTAATTTGTATGGTGATTCAGACTCTTATCGCATAAAACAGGTTAATGGTATCAATGGACGTGGCATCTAATACTGATTTCAATCCGGTCAAAGCTCCTCCCGTGGTTTGGCGCGTTATCTTGCTGTTAGTAGCGGGATTTGTCGGATGGGGGGTCGTCGTAAGTGAGTTTTTAGGGTATAGCGGACCTCGCTCTGATGTTTATTTATTAACGGTTTCCTTTTCTTTCTTGCATCTAGTGCTACTTACCTTGGCCACGCTACGATTTAGCAATAAATTTAAAGGCGTCGATCCTCATCAACTTTCTGAATTAAAGTATAAGCCTTCCACTTGGTTTTATGTAATTGCGGTTTATATCAACGCGCTCGCCTTGATTTACAGCGCATCGTTGCTGAACGCGAATTTATATGTGCTTTCCTTTATTTTGCTAAGTGGTGCGGCAATTATCGCTATTCTTCCTATTGTAGCGGTGCTGTTTATCACTGTTTTTTCGTCATTGATATTCTATGTCATTACCCCTGAAACGTTCTCAGGGAGTTATGTCTTCTTTGTTTTGATTCAACAGCTTATGTTGGTTGTTCTGACGCTTTCTGCGCTCAAAGAGCAAAAAAAGGGGGAGTTACTAGCCAGAAGTCACCAAGAATTGTTTGCCACTCAATTGCTGTTAGAAGAAACGGCACGTAAAAACGAGCGTCGAAAACTTTCGTTTGATCTTCATGACCAGATGGGACATACCCTGACGGCGGTTAATTGGAATTTGCAATATCTACAACATACGCTTGATGGGGAGCTGCTGAAGAAGGCCGAGGACACACTCGATCTGGTGACTAATCTATCAAAAACACTGCGTGAGCTGGTCAGCGAGATGAGAGAAAAATCTCAGGTAGACGTAAAACATGCCATTGAGCAGCTTGTAAATGTTACCCCGGGTCTTGAAATCAAATTAAATATCGATCAGTCGTTTGATTATTCTCTCGTTTTAGCCGAAGTGATTTTTCGCTGTTGCCAGGAAGCAATTACGAATGTTTTGCGTCATGCTAAAGCAACGCTGATGACAATATCTATTTCTGATAGTCATGATTTCATTGTCATGGTTATTGCAGACAACGGTGTTGGTATGAGCGATGCGCTCCCTGGCAATGGATTAACAGGAATGAAAGAGAGAATTGAACAGCTGAATGGTAGCTTCGAAATGCGGGAAAGTAGGGCGTCAGGCGTTTGTTTGTATATTACATTGCCGGTGAGTTGTTAGTTAGATGATTAATGTGTTACTGGTTGATGACCAGCATATTGTTCGTCAGGGGATCGCTTCTTTGCTGAATTTGTCTGATGAAGTTTTGGTGCTTGCCGAAGCGGAGAGTGGCGAGGCTGCTTTAACGTTTCTGGCGAAAGCTGTACCGGATATTGTGCTAATGGATATTCGTATGCCTGGGATGAACGGTGTTGAAACGCTCATAGAAATGCGAGAAAGGAATATTCATTGCCCGACAATATTATTAACTTCTTTTGAAGATACCGATTTGGTTCAAAAAGGATTAGCGGTGGGGGCTGTAGCGAGCCTTTTGAAGGATGTAACCATTGATGAGCTGCTTCGTGTGATAAAAACGTATGCTTCAAATGGCCAGAAAATTAGGGCGAAGGAGTCACCAGATAACAACTTTAACACGTTAACTCCCCGTGAAAGCCAGGTACTTAGGTTAATTTCCCAAGGGTTGTGCAATAAAGAAATTGCCACTCAGTTGGGGCTTAGTACAGGTACGGTCAAAAACCATACCTCAAATATTTTTAGTAAGCTCGGTGTTCGTGATCGTATTCAAGCAGCGTTGAAATATAATCACCATTCATGAGTTTTGTTTAATTCGAGCGATATGATCCAGCGCCTCCATGCGTTTGATGTCTGCCTGACTTAATCCCATGGTATTACGCATCAGGTGATTGATCGCCGCTTTTTTGTCGGCATCGGTCATGCCAGAATGACTTTCAATGATAGCCTTCTCGGCAAGATACTGAAGCCGCTTCTTTTCCCATTGTTTTTTTCGTTCATCAATCAGTGCTAGCCTATCTGCAGCGGCAGAGCCAACCAAATCAACCCGTTTTTGATAAATTTCTTCCTCACTGGCATTTGAACTTCTTAGTGACTTTTCTACGTGCTTGAGATTCATTGCGGAAAAAGATTTTTGTCTTTGCTCATACTGTTGCAGGGGGATCGTCTGTTCTAGCGCTGAAATACGTTGGCGCTTTTGATCGTTATTCAGGTTTGGATCACTGCTTACTTTTAGTATGGCCAAAGAGAGGTCGTCATAGGCGATATCTTCGCCAAACAGTGCCTCGGTTTCGGTGGTGGTGAAGACGTTATCTCTCACGGTTTGTCGAAGTGCTAGTAATTCTTCAACGGTTGAAAGCCCTTGGTGATTATCCCATGGGAAGTAAGGCTGTTCTTCCGGTAGGTTATTCTTATAAGCCATCAGTCGGTCATGGTAATCGATATATTTATCTAGCAGCATCAAAGCTTCACTTTGTGCAGGTTCGCTGAGGCGGTCCTTAATATAATGCGTAATTCGCAATGCTATCTGAGCTTGAGTCTCTTCCCCTCTAGCGGTGAAAAAATAATCAAACACATGACGTACACTTTGATTCAATATTAAGTGTCCATTGCTGTCTTGCTCAAGAGACCCTGTCACTTGTGTATTAATAAGCGAGTGGGGGAGTGATTTTAAGTCGAACGACTTATGGACTCCATTGCGTTTCAATTCCTCCTTCTTAACAAGGGCAGATTGTTTTTCCGAGGTATAAGAAGGCGTTTCTGCATATGGTTGTGTTGATCGGACAGCTTGGCTCTCCACATCTGATACGTGCGACCAGGTGTGGATGCCAATGGCACATAATCCACTTATTAGTCCTAATAATAGGACTATATACCGATGTTTAAGTGTCATTTGCATACCCTGCTGAGCCTGGATTATAGATTATCTGCGCGTAGACGACTGACATGAGAGGCGTAAATAGCAGGAATCGAGACGCCATTAAACCAGGGTATTCCCGCAATTTGGTTAATGGCATCAAAATGTGTTGCTGTGTAGTCTAGTCTGATAACTTTACCAAGAGCGTGGCCACAGGTTGGCATAAATCCATCCCACTCGTAATTGTCTGGGTCCGCGACGGACCACTGTACGAAATATTTAACGAAGTAGCGGGAGAACAGGTCGAAGAGTTCCGTATTGGTGGTCGTTTCTTCATTGCCTCCCCACGAGTAAAAACGGATGGTATGTGGCCCGTTATCATCATAAAGTGTGACCAAATGATCGCCATAGTGGTTTGCGGCTACTTCACCGGTCGTACCATTATTAATGGCCATACAATCTTGTTTGGGTAAGCCTGCGGGGTATTGTTGATTGAACTCGGCAACAGCTTCAGGCGTTGTTGCATGGCCCATCGTCACAAAAGATTGGTTGAGAGGGCGAGTTTCACTATTAAACTCTCCATCACGGGAAGGGGTAGAAATTATTTCAAGGAAGTTAAAGGCCCAGTTAGGGAAAAAAGACAATATGTTTTCAAGAACATCATTCTCTCCGGGTACGGCTGCCAACAATCCGGAAGCGTAATGCAGTCCCTTGTTTAAACCGTGTACACTGGTGATAGATGCAATCTGTCCGGGGATGATATATGCGGCATAGCGAGACGCCAGCGCTCCCTGGCTATGGGCGATCAAGTTAGCTTTTGGCGCGTCTGCAATGGCGAGAACCTTTTGTATATCATCAACCAACTCTTCTCCCCGGGTAAAGTTATCGCTCAATGAGCTTAGGTTGACGACATAAACATCGGCCCCTTCTTTTATAAGACGAGAACGAATGCCATACCAGTAGTCGTATCCCAGCACACTATCAAAACAAAAGGCACCGCAAACCAGAATGATTGGATATTTCAATGATTTGGACGTATTGGCTGAAGCGGTGGATATCCCCTGAAGCAGAAACCCAGAAAACAGTATGGACAGTATTATTCTTTTAAACATTGCGGCCCTCTCCTTAGTGATAGTGTGTGTGAGTGCTTTTATCACTCTATCCTGTTGATAATAATATGAAGGAGTTATTTTATTTGTGCGGACAAATCGGGCAGAAGTGACAAAAGTCATGGGTCGCCATTGCAAAGTTGATTGTCAATTTGATATTTGTTGGATGCAGTCATGTATTAAGCCTCGTCTGCACTTTTTTTTCACGGACTACCCAAAATTTAAAAAAGTCAGAATTGAATTATTTTTGGAGGGTGGCAAAGATTCGTAACAGGCTGATGACGACGAAGAAAGAAGAAAGGGGTATGAACTCCAGACAATGAACTCCAGAGGACAGACACTGCTAAAATTCCATAAGCCAATACAAAATATATTCTCAAAACACTGAACTCTACAGGTGAAATAATGGTGAATTTGCCGTCCTGATGATTAAAAGTATAGAATTTTGAGTAATTTCAGGGCGATCAACATTTCGAAGACAAAAGCGACTCCTCGCTTGATAAAAAACGAGTCAGGACAGCAGTTTTAAAGGGTGGGAATACTTAGGCTGCGATGGACTTGAGCTTTCGCCGTGAATACTGCCGCTCGTATATCGCTTCAAATTGCGTTGATCGAGTTAACCAATCATGATTGCTCAAGCCTAATCGACAAAGTATGGACGGAAGGTGTTCTGGTGTACTGCCCCGCTTCGAGGGATGCACAGCTCGTCCGGTATAATCCACTAAGTGCAGGTAATCTTGCCAAGTAAAAGGCAAGCCCACTTGAACAGACCCCTTAATCGTTTCTTCGAAGTGAAGCAAGGGTTTGATCGATAAATTAAAACTGAATAAGGCCCCTTCCGAAATTTGGTTCTGTATTGCCTTTGCAGGATCAAATGCCGGACGTGCCCGTTCTTTCAGACTGGTGTGATCAGCTTCCTCGGGTGTATCCGCCATATTCGCCCGCACTGGATTGAGATCGACATAGGCCATGCAACTCAACAACGCCTCTTTCGTTAACAAGGCCTGCGACCGAAAGCGCCCTTCCCAGAAATGCCCTGTACAATCATCTTCTCGATTGGCCATGCGAGCAATGGGTTCATTGAGGCATTTCATAAACCAGCTCAGATCTGTGAGCCTTTTCCGATAGAGTTTAACCAGCGTTCCTAACGTGTTCTTCTCCGCAGTATCCAGCCTGTCGCCACGGAGATATTTCCGTACAATCAAAGGCCCCTTGAACACTGAACACCAGCGTGCAAGTACATCATCCTGCGACCAATCCAGAGCTTCATCCGGATTCAACTTGATCACGAGATGATAGTGATTGGACATTACAGCATAAGCACAAATATCAACGGTGAAAAGCGATGATAGCAAGCGGATACGGTCTTCGATCCACTGCCTCCGGTGTTCAAAACTCTGACCGGTTTGATGATCCGTGCCGCAAAGGAATGTGCGACGCACGCAACGGGAAACGATATGGTAATAAGGGGTATCGGCTAAAGATACCAAGCGATCTCGGGGTACAGTCATGGCAAAATCCTTTTTGCTGCGAATGATGGGTTGGCTTGAAGATATTATGAGGAAGCCACACTGTCAATTCGGAGTGGTTAAATTTGTGATGGCAGTGCCGATGGCAGTGCCTGTCCTAGCCTGTGATGGCAGTGCCTGTCCTAGCCCATCATCAAGAATGGCGGAATGGCGGTACATTTTGCATAAGCGCCCCCGTAGTGCAATTAAACTACATTCAAAATAATATAGAATTTACCGAACCTCGGACAGACACTGCCCAAACTGAGTGGTTAAATATGTAATGGCCGTGCCTATCCCTGTTTATACAATTTGTTATCTCAAGCCTCTCTCTGGATGCTCCCAAAATATAATAAGCCTGAGATTAAAAACATGGTAATTAATTCTATGACAAGGAATGTCACTTGAATATTGTTTATTTCTTGTTCTACAGCATAACCTATTGCACGCCCCATGAATAGCGAGGCAATAACTGCCAGTACACAAACCAGACCCGCTTTTATATTGTTTTTTAAACAATAGATTAGATAAATCCCTATACCTAAGATAAGCCCACCATATGCTCCCATAAATTCCATAAGCGCTCCTTGACGATTGAACTTATAACCAAGTTGGAATGCAAACCAATCAGGAAAGAAAAATGCCGGAATGCTAAACAGGAAAAAGCAGGCGACATAAAATATAAGTGTGTATTTTTGAATTTTCATCTCTATATCCTTTTATAAAAAAATAAAGGATATAGAAGGCTCTAAAAAATTCGATTACCTCCGAGGTAACGCAAGAAGTAACGAGACTGTAGAAAAAACCTAACGCCTCTTTCAGGTGACGCGCCGCGCAAACCTCGGACAGACACCGCCCAAACCCGACAGACACCGCCCCGCCCAAACCAGATACTATGCAGGATAGGCATAGCTCTTCTCAGCATTTGCTTCTTTGAGAGTTACCAACCACCTCAAATCCGGTTGGTAGTTATCCAAGTCGAACCGGGTATTCCTTTCCCTCTCAGCCTGAACCAGATCCTAAATTGTATAGCCTGCTGGATACTTCATCATTTATTTGTGTGGTGCCTGTCCAATTCAAAAATCGTGTCCAATTCAAAAATCGATAACGCCTTAGGCTTTTATTCCGGTATACAAAAGACTCAGCGATTTATCCAACTGTACTTCTGCCAGATCTTGGTCTGTACAGGCAAAGCGGTCATCGATTATCAGGCTTGCCAGTCCATGTACCAGTGCCCAGGCGGAGTTTGCGTAGACTAAGGGGTCTTCCTGACGAAATTCACCAGAATCTATGCCCTGCGAGACGATGTCGACCATGGATGAAAAGGACCGGCTGCCTGCGTCCCGCAGGAGTTCATGGTCTGAATTTGCCGGGATCATGGGGCCGAACATAAGCTTGTATAAGTCGGCATTTTTACGGGCAAAACACACGTAGGCCCGCCCCGCTGCAACCAGTTTTTCCGCACTATTTTTACAGGACTCAGTTGCCTCCATTACTGCGTAATAAAGGAGATCGAAGCCTTCCGCTGCGAGTGAGGCCAATAAATCGGTTTTGTCTTGAAAATGGCGATAAGGTGCGGTTTGCGATACCCCGACATCGCGAGCCAATGCTCTCAGGCTGATTTTGTCTGGGCCACACTCCCGTAGATGCAGACGTGCCTGGGCCAGAATGGCCTTGCGCAAATTGCCATGATGATAGGGTTGATGTACTACTGTCATTACTTTATTAATTCCTCTTACCTTGGTGCCCCAAACCGGGGTCAAGCGCCCCATATTGTAATCGCATTAGCGCCTCTCCTCCAAAAAACTCCCATTAAAGAGCTCTGTTTTCTCCAGTTCCGCACAAAATATATGCACTTAGCACTCAACAGCAATTACAGCACCAGTATTCTTATTTTAGTTCGAAGCAGCTTTCATACCGCTGCGAATGTGTTTTTTTATGTCTCTTGTTTTATAACTCGAAGTGGCGCGAGCTTAACTCACCGTCACGGTACCGTATCTATCTGAAACCAAGGGTATGCAGCAAGTAATACAGAGTTCTATCCCGTAACTTCCGTAACTTCCGTAACTTCCGTAACTTCCGGTGTTTACGCTATTAACTTTGTTTACCCTGGTAACATTGTTGACTTCAGTAACATTGTTTACCCTAACAACATTGTTGACACCGCTTACTTCGAGTTTTAACATGGTCTCATGTTTACATTGTTCACATCAATATCAAAACAGCAATTTTTGAGACCAGTGGACAAATAACGTTGGCATTGCCCAACATACACCAATCGGACTGAGGGTCACCCGATGAATGCTATTGTCCTCCCCAACATCAAACACAAATCAGGTCGTTCTGTGTCCCAGACTATTTTGACCGTGATACTGGGCATGTCGTTGGTCACCTCTCCAGGTATCGTATTCGGTGGCGCTACTGGCGCGACACCTTCCGATGTTGCAACGTCAAGCCATGAACAGTCGCCGGGTAATACGATTAGTGTGCACACTTCTACGGTTGAATATCAGGCCATCAGTCGCCCCATTTATTCCAGTGGCAAGCTGGTTCACAAAACCACACAAACGCTATCGTTCAAAGTCAGCGGAGAGGTCAACACGTTGCAAGCCGAGGAAGGCGAGACGGTAAAAGCGGGACAAATTCTGGCCGCATTGGATCAGGTGGAAATCAAAGCTCAGCTCAACAAAGCGAAAAGTGTCTACGAACAAAGCAAGCGAGACCTTGAGCGCCTGGAATCCTTATATCAAAAGAAAGTTATTCCGTTGGGGCAGCTCCAATCTGCACAAACGGAGCTGGATGTGGCCCAAGCCAACCTGGAACTTGCGAAGTACAACCAAAAGCATTCGGTCATCCGCGCGCCTCAGGATGGAACCGTTTTAACCCGCATGATCGACAAGAATGAGCTCGTTGCGCCACACCAGGCAGCTTTTATTATTTCCGGAGAACGCCAGGGCTGGATCATTCGCACTCAGGTGAGTGACAAAGACATTGTGCGAGTGAACTACGGTGACGAAACCAAAATTCTGTTCGATGCCTACCCGAATGAACATTTCACCGGGGTTATTTCCGAAATCGCTGCTGCCGCAAATCCGCAGACTTTGTTATTCGAAGTTGAAATCAGCTTAAACCCGACCCCGAAAAAGCTGTTCTCCGGTTTTCTGGGACGCATGGAAATTCACCCGGAACAAACCAGCCGGGTCGCCATTGTGCCGGTTGAGGCCGTGGTTGCCGCCAGTCGTGGTAAAGCCAAGGTATTTCAAGTCAACCCGCAGAATGAAGCGGAACTGAAAGAAGTTTCCGTTGCCTGGCTCGATGCCGGTCGAGTTGCAATTCAGGATGGACTCGACGCAGGCGCGCAAATCGTGACGCTCGGAGCAACCTTCCTCCAGGATGGTTCACTGATCAATATCAGCCAATAATTCAGCCCATATAGCCCACGGCCACCTGTCAGCCTGCTGTTACCCTGGAGAAGGTTTATGAATATCCCTAAACTGGCGCTGAACAATCATCAGTTCACTTCGGTCATCATTCTGCTTTTCATTGCGTTGGGTGTTGCTTCCTTTTTCTCCATGCCGCGCTCTGAAGACCCGCAATTCGATTTCCCGACCACCATCACGACCATTGTTTATCCCGGAACAAATCCCAGCGATCTGGAAAAACTGGTGGTGGATCCGGTGGAGTCCGCCATCAAGGAGATTGATGATATCAAAGTGATGCGCACTCAAATTGAAGATGGTTTGGCAGTCGTGCGCACCGAGTTCCTGTTCGGCTCTGACCCGGATGAAACTTACGATGATATTGTCAGTGCAGTAACGGCCATATCAGATACATTGCCTACGGAAATCAAACAAATTAAACATGAGAAGGTCTCGCCTGCTGATACCTATATCATGCAAATTGGCCTGACCTCAGCTTCGGCTTCATATAGTGAACTGCACTACTGGTCCGACAAACTGGAGCAGCAGCTGGAACGGGTTGCCGGAGTCAAACGGGTCGATATCGATGCCCTGCCCGAGCGGGAAATCCATATTCGCCTGGATCTGGTTCGCATGAGTGAACTGGGCCTATCGATACAACAAGTCAGCGCAGCGATTCAATCTGCAGGCCAAAATATACCGGGTGGGCATGTACAAAGTGAAGGCCGACGTTTCACCGTTCAAACCAGTGGTGACTTTGACTCCCTGGATCAAATCAGGCAAATCGTGATCCGGGCAAATGACAACGCTGCACTCTATCTGCAAGATATTGCAACGGTTGAGGTGGGCGATGAACTCGCTCGACATGAGGCTTATTATCAAGGACAGCGCACTGTATTTATCTCGGTTGTACAACGTAAGAGCACTAATATTTTTGATGTCAGCACCGGCTTACATAAAATAATTGATCAATTTTCCAGCCAGATCGATTCCCATATTCGCGTGGATATGATATTCGACCAAAGTTCCAGTGTTTCCCACCGTGTTGATGGCTTTTTCGAGAATTTGCTGCAGGGTTTGTTGTTGGTGGGGCTCTTTACCTTGGCGATCCTTGGATTCCGTGCTGCCACGGTGGTGATCCTGGCGATACCACTTTCGATTTTCATCGGTATCGGCTGGCTCGATCTGGCAGGTTATGGCTTGCAGCAGATGAGTATTGCTGGTTTGATTATTGCTCTGGGACTGCTCGTTGATAATGCGATTGTGGTCACCGAGAACGTCGGTCGATTTATGCGGGAGGGGCACACGAGGGAATACAGCGCCTTGCATGGTGCATCTCAAGTGAGTTGGGCCGTCATTAGCGGGACACTGACAACGGTTTTAGCGTTTTTCCCGATTCTTTTATTGCCCAGCGGATCGGGGACATTCATGCGCTCGATGCCGGTCACGGTGATACTGACATTGTGTGCGTCACTGATAATCGCAATTGCGCTGACACCACTTATTGCGAGCCGATTCCTCAAGGGTAAGTCAAGCCAGTCTCGCTTCACATCCCCCGTTCTGAAGGGATTGAATTATATTGCAGCAGGGCCCTACACCCAATTATTACAATTCAGCCTGCGCTTCCCGAAAACAGTAATGTTATTGGCCTTGCTGATTCTGATCGGCTCCTTGTCGTTATTTAAAGACATCGGAGTAAGCCTTTTTCCCAAGGCCGAAAAGCCAATTATTTTAGTCAATATTGAAACCGCAGAAGGCACCAGCTTTGATCAAACCCGACGTCTTGCGCAACGTATTTCCGGGGAGATTCAACACCATGCCCAGGTTAAAAGCAGCACCGTCAATGTCGGAAAAGCCAATCCCCGCATTTATTACAATCTCGCCAACAGCATGGAAGCGGCTAATTTCGCGCAAATACTGGTCCAGTTGAATTTTGAGGAACAGGATGGTTATCAGGTAATTGAAGACTTCGTCGCGCAAACTCGGACACAGTACAGTGCCATCCCTGGAGCACGGGTCACCGTTCAGGAATTTATGCAAGGCCCGCCTTATGTGGCACCAATTACAATTCGTATTGTTGGCGAGGAACTCGATCAACTCCAGCACATTGCCCATGATGTCGAAAAAATTATATTGGCAACCGAAGGCACCATCAGTGTTGATAACCCGGTTGCGCGCCATAAGGTCGATGTCGCCATTCACGTGAACCGTGAGAAAGCGGCGATGATGAATGTCGATATTTCGCAATTGGACCAGACCATTCGCGCCAATCTGGTCGGGCTACCAGTGGGCACTTACATTGACAGTCTGGGCGAGGATCACACCCTGATGCTCCGGGGCGACACTATCGGTGAACCTAAATGGGAAATTTTCCACAACCTGAAAGTTCAATCCCGAAGCGGCCATGCGATTCCACTGCAACATATTGCAGAGATTGAGCTCGTAAATGTGATTCCCCGCTTCCAGCACTACAATACAGAGCGTATGGTTCAGGTCACATCTGACGTTAAACCCGGGTTTCAGGCGGATGCGCTAACCAATCAGATTGTACAGGAACTGGATCAGTACCCCTGGCCAAGTGGCGTGCATTATGTCGTGGGTGGGGAACAGGAAAACCGGAAGGAGTCCTTCTCGGGCATGACGCAAGCATTATTAGTCGCGCTGATGGGAATTTTTGCCGTGCTAGTGATGCAATTCCGGTCCTTTTCACAACCGGTTATTATCTTCGCCGCAATCCCTTTTGCCTTGACTGGTGCAATCCTCGGTTTATGGATCACCGGATATACCTTCTCGTTCACAGCCTTTGTCGGCCTGACATCGCTGGTGGGTATTGTGGTCAATAATTCGATCATACTTGTGGACTACGCTAACCAGAAGCGCAGTGAATTCCCGGATTTAGCCATCGCCGATGCCATTGCAGACTCCGCTCGCACCCGGCTTTTACCCATTGTGCTGACCACACTGACCACGATTGGGGGCCTCTTACCCCTGACCCTTTCCGGATCATCCATGTGGTCGCCAATGGGCTGGGCCATTATTGGCGGGTTGACTGTTTCAACGTTGTTAACATTGATTGTGGTACCGGTGCTGTATATCTGGTTCACGCCGGCTCAGAGCGGTAGCTCCGTACAAACGGAACCACCTCTACACCCGAATACGCAACACTGAATACACAGCCCTGAATACGGACCTTGATAAAAATAATCAACCGCTAGTGGATTAGTCTTTCAACGATTAGTCTTTCAACAACGGGTGGTTCGCCGGCAACAGGCGGGCCACCCAGAGTGCCAGCTTATGCTTCATATTGGGAACGTTCTCCTGATCTTTAGCCAGGGGTTGTATTTGCTTGTCATGGACTAAAAGGCGATAGATATATTCCGCTTTTGCATTGGCAGAATCCGTGTTCTCAAATGTCGCCACCCCCCTTTTTTCCACATAGATCGCTCCGACCCGAAGTGCTTCTTTCAACAACTCAGCTTCATGCTTGAGCTTTTTCATCATACGCCTCCTGCTTTTCGTGCCAATCCAGCCAATGCTTTTGACATTTTTTCCAACACATCTTCACAACCTACAATTGAATGTCGCTTGATCAGATATGCAGGTGCGTTATAGCTGATCTGAACTTTGTTTGCCTGATTTTTCCAAATCAACATTTTCTGAGGCAAATCCAGCGCCACGGTCTGCTGACATTGCATAATCGGCGCGCCCATCTTGGGATTACCAAAGATCAGTAGCTCTGTGGGCCGCAGATTTACACCCACTGCGCTTGCCCCCTCAGAGTGGGGAATACGGGCAAATAATTTCAGACCCTTTGCCTTTACCATACGTTCCAGACGATTGGCGGTTTCCAGCACGGTAAACTTGGATTCAATGGATAGCATGCCCTCCACTCCATCGTCAGCTTGAGCGGTATTGCCCACAAAGCAGCTTAACATGACGAATGCTCCCAATAGCGATGAAGCTTTTTTCATACCTGTTCTTCCTCCAAGCGTTGTTTTAATTGTTCAAAGGCGGATTTAACCTGAGGCCACAATAACACAATTTGATCGACTTCTTCATGTAGGGCTGCTTGTTCCAGTTGTGAAGCGTTTTCCTGTAACGCTTTGGCGCTGATATTGGCCGCAGCGCCCTTGACACTGTGAGCCAGCGAACGAATTTCCGGGCAAGGTAAACGTTCTTGATGTGCAGCGAAACAGACCACCTGAAGTTGGTCGATCTGTTCAGGAATTGTTTCCAGAAAACTATTTACCAGCTTATTCAACAGCGCATCCCGACCACGAATACGCTTCAATGCATCTGCTTTATCCCAAACGGGAATGTCCGATTCAGGTTCCGGCAGTGATTCAGGCACCGGATCCACAGTGGCTTCATGCTGACGATCAAGCTGAAACAGCCAATGGGACAATTTATCCTCAAGTTGGTCGGGATCGATCGGCTTGCTCAAATAATCATTCATCCCCGCTTCGAGACATTTTTCCCGATCCCCGATCATGGCATTGGCCGTCATCGCGATAATCACAATGTCCGGGTCTGGCACACCAGCCTCCCCCGAACGTATGGAACGGGTTGCCTCGTATCCATCCAACTCCGGCATCTGGCAATCCATTAATACCAGGTCGTACGGGTTACTATCTCTCGCTTCACGCAAGAAGGATATGGCTTCTAAACCATTACATGCTGTATCCACCAGATAACCCAGGTCGTCCAGAACACCTTTAGCAACTTCCTGATTTACGAGGTTATCTTCAGCCATCAGGATGCGTTTGGACTTTTTCATCGCGATGAGATCTTCAGACTCACGCAACAAGACCTGCTCCGTCCGGCGTTTCAAACTACGCACATGATGGCGCGTAACCAGTGGTGTCGCCTTTTCCAGCGCCTCACCATCATCAATCAATACGCACAGTGCATCATGCAGACTTTGCGGCGTCGCCGGTTTGCAAAAGTAGGCTGAAAACCCCAAGTCCGCGTAATACTGCGCATCCCCACGCACCCCGATCGAGGTCATCAAAACCATTTTGATGCGGTTATATTGTTCAACACTGCGTACTTTTTTGCCCAGGGTTGCACCATCCATCTGGGGCATTTGCATATCCGTGATCAACATGGTGATATTGGACATGTCTTCACTCGCCAACTTTTCCAATGCAGACTTGCCATCACAGGCCTCATAAACTCGCGCCCCCCAGGATTCGAGCAAGGAGCGCAGTACGCAGCGATTGGTATAGTTATCATCAACAATCAACACCTCCTGCCCAGCTATATTGGCATCCGGTAGATTGATCTGCCCCTTGCTGGCATGCCCCAGCTTGACGTTAAACATAAACGTTGTGCCTTGCCCAACAAGACTGGTTACACCAATGTCCCCCCCCATCAGATCACACAATTGGCTTGAAATCGCCAAGCCCAATCCAGTCCCACCGAATTCCCGTGTAGTTGAAGCGTCTACCTGGGTAAACGGGTCAAATAGTCCTGCCAGTTTCTCCTCGGGAATGCCAATACCAGTATCTTCGACTTCGCAATAGAATTCATATTGTGCCTTGTCCGCCGGATCCTGCCGTAATTCAGCCCGAACTAACACTTCACCGGTCTGCGTAAATTTGATCGCATTGCCCACCAGATTGGTCAAGATCTGCCGTAACCGTCCGGGATCACCTTTAACGATGGGGGTTTTGATTTTTGAAACATCCAGAATCAATTCCAGTCCCTTATCGTGGGCCCGGTAAGCCATTGCTTCGGCAAAGTCAGAGAGCTGACTGGGTAAATCAAACTCGAGAATTTCGAGCTCCATTCGACCCGCTTCAATTTTGGAAAAGTCCAGAATATCATTGATAATGACGAGCAAGGATTCAGCACTGGATTTGGCGAGCTGAGCATAACGACGCTGTTCCAGGTTTAATTCCCCCCGTAACAGCAACCCCAGCATTCCCAAAACACCATTCATCGGCGTTCGAATTTCATGGCTCATACTGGCCAGAAACTCTGATTTTGCCTGAGTCGCAATTTCCGCCTTTTCTTTCTGCTCTTCCATGGCCCAGGATTGGAATTCCAGGTCACGGGCATATTCCTGCAACCGTTCTTCATTTTTTTTGGCTTCGGTAATATCTTCGACGCAGACAAAAAAACCCACGACGTCACCGCTATCATTTGTATCCGGAGTGTAGGTTGCGTGGGTATATCGTTCTGACGAGCCAATGACAAGGGCCTGAGCTTCGAAAGTCACCACCTCGCCAGACAGCACCCGTTCGATATTGGGCTTAATCAACTGAAACTGCTCTTCACCCACCTCAGCAGAAATGGTTGAACCGATAAACGAGTCCGTCGTTCGACCAAACCAGCGTTCGTAGTTTTTATTTACAAATTGGTAACGCAATTCACGGTCCACGTATGACAGAAGTACCGGCACTTCATTGGTTATCACATCGATGTACTGTCGGGTATGACGCAGCTCGGCATCACGTTCTGCTTTTTGTTGATTCAATTCATTATATGAGCGCGCCAAAAGCCCTAACTCGTCTGCACTGTGCAAATCCACAGAAAGTGGCTCAAGGGTGTATCGTTGTCGTCTAGTGGTTTGCAAAAAAGAACTGAGTGGATTTAGCAGCACTCGCCGCTGTGTCGCAAAGGACGCCAGCAAAGTCACCAAAAAACCAAAACTGAAAATCAGGATTACTTTGATCAAGTCCTGTTGCTCACTTTGAATCAGGCGACGCTTGTCATAACTGAGCAGGATCGTATGGTTTCGGATTCGATTGATTTCGGGGTCAAGCAGGTTCACGTTCACGGCGTGAATAAATGTGTTTCCGGTAGATGTGGACAAAGGGGCCGGCCTGGTCTGCCGCTTGAAACGCTGCAACAGCTCCAATTCTGCGGGGTAAAGCACTTCCGAAACAATCGCACCAATGTTTACCGCCTGGTTATCCGCGACAATTCGTTCCGCATCCTGATTAACAATGCGCAGGTGCTCAATATTATTCTTAGCTGCGAGGGTTGCGACAATACGATTCATCGCGCCGTGGGAATTATTAGATGACAGAGCAATAACCAAGGTATCGTTAATATAGGCCACTTCTCTGAGAATCTGTTGATCTACCTTTTTCTTTGCAGAGAGCACTAATGCCAGGCACACGGCCACAAGGACGAGCAAGCTCACAACCGCCATGGGCATGTTTAATTTGATCGCGAGCGAATAACGTTTTTTGATTAACTTCATTTTATTTTGTACATCAAATCAGGATAGTTGGCACACTCATAATCAAGGGCATTGACATGTACCAACGTACGACAGACTTGCTCTACCAATGCTGGAATTTCAGATCCGGACAGCATTGATGCCTGATCCTTCGCAGTTAAAATCTCCATATCTGCCAATGCTGCAGAAAAGTCGGAAATCGACAACCGCTCGCGTTTGGCCATCTTCGCGACCGCCTCATCCGGATTTTGTTCGACATACTCGAGCGTCAATTTCCAGGCTTGATGAATTTTGCTCACCAGGTCGGGATGTTCCTGCAAAACCCGTTCTGATATCGATAGCGTGTCTATGATTTGCCGGGGGATTTCGGCGCTTGAAAAAATTAGATTTATATCAGGTTGTTTGAGTAGCTCAATCGAAGTCGGGGGATAGGTAACCAGGGCATCAATCGCTTGATGCAGCATATTATCCTTACCTTCCGGCTGCTCTTGATTGACAACGTTTACCTGATCCAGAGACATGCCCGCCTGTGCGAGCGCACGTTCCAGAACATAAATGCCCAGTGACGATATCTCACATCCCACTTGCTTGCCACTCAAGTCCTGAATGGATTGGACCGGCGAGCGGGCCAGAATAACATCACCACCATTGCTGTAATCTGTAAACAGCACGATTTTTAGCGGTTCTCCACCAAATGGTTCTGCCTGAACCGCTTCCACCAGCGTCGACGCAAACCCGTCAACATGGCCATTCGTATAGGCACGTAAACTTTCGGTGAGGGAACCTAACTCCACGATGGTAATGTTCGCCCCCACCTGCTCAAAATAGCCTTGCGCCTTGGCCAGGTAGATAAATTCATAACCCGGCCAGGGACTGATGGCGAGCTTAACCGCAGGACGCTCAGATACCGGGCTTGAACACCCCATCAGAACAAATTGGACGAGCAGGACAAAAATGAAACGCTTGTAATGACGCCAATACATAACCATTTAACTCTCGAGCCAGCGTGAACAAGACACAGGTTAACGTAAGGTTAGGCGATCACCGAAAAGAGTCAATCGAGCGAAAATGGGCGGGTGAAACTACAACCAGAAACGGTGTTCGTTGTCCCGGAGCCATTTTCGACATTCTTTGTAATCGGGACAGAGCTGTTCGACCTGCTGCCAAAAACGTGGCGAATGATCCAGGTAACGCAAATGGCTAACTTCATGCGCAATTAAATATTGGATAACCGGATCTGGCGCCATCATAATCAGCCAATTAAACTGAATAACCCCCTGGCTGGAGCAATGCCCCCATTTGCTGCGGGTTTTACGGAAACGGACCTGACGTAACTTGTGCTGCAAATCCGCTCGCTCAGCAAGGGCCTCGGTACAGGGCAGCATATGTAATTTGGCCTGTTCCTTTAGCCAGGCCGCAAAAATTGTTTTCACCACCTCAGCTTCTGCCGACGTGGATGTGATGTACAGATGTTGACCAATAATACGCGTTGAAAAACGGGGACTGGGCTCAACGCAAATTCGATACAGTTCCCCTCTGAACGGGACCAATTCACCATCCCTCAACTGGACCCGTTCTGCCGCCTTTTGCTCCGCTAACTCCAGCTTTTCCTGAATCCACCCGGACTTACTCAGAACAAACTGATGCAAATAATCCGGACAGGTTCGAAAAGGAGCCCTGACTTGAACTTCGCCATCACGAATATGCAACGCAACGGTGCTGCGCCGGGAAAACCTGACCTGATAATCAAAGGGCAAGCGCGTCTCGTTTACTAGGGCCATCCCGGAACGTAACTCCTTTTCAATGAACGGATAAAGCGACTGCTTAATGTACTGATAATCACTACTGCATCAGAAAACCGATTGTCAGAACCTGCGTGACAAGCAGTATTAGCGTGAGCGACTTCCAGAATACCAAAGGATTGCGTTCGATCAAGGGCCTTTTTGACGACTTTAAGAAAGATTTGTTGGGGTGCTTCAAGTCGAAAATAAATTCTGACAATGAATCGTATCGGGATTCCCTGGAAATACTGCAGCCCTTGCGTAACGCACCATCAATCCAATCGGGCACCATCGGGTTATATTGCCAGGCCGGTGCGTATTTTAACTGGCTGAAATCACGAATATCCTGACATTCTTCATAGGCCTTCCCATAGGGGTGATATCCGGTAAGCATCTCGTAGGCGACCACCGAAACCGAAAACAAATCTGACTGGACACCGGTTGATCGGCGTAAACGATACTCCGGTGCAGAATAGGTGGCCGTCCCCAGAACCTGATCCCGCTCAATTGGCACCTGAATTTCATCGATACCCGCGACCTTGCACGAGCCAAAATCGATAATTTTCACCGTTCCATCCCTGTTGACCATGATATTGGCGGGCTTGATATCCTGATGCAACGTATCCTTGCGATGAAACGCCCGAAGCCCCTGAACAATTTGCTCTGCAATACGGACAATCTGTTCAACACCACTTGACCGGTTTTGACCTATCCAGCGCTCCAGACTCGCCCCTGCGACATACTCCGTCAAGTAGTACAACCATTTTTTGTCCCTCTCCGGTTCAATGACGCGAACAACATGGGGACTGTTAACCCGCTTGCCAATCCATTCTTCGAGTACAAATCGTTCGATGTAGGCCGGATCATCCACAAAATTGACGGACGGTGTTTTCATCACCCAGTGTTGGTGGCTTTCAGTATCTTCGACCAGATAAACCTGACTGCGACTACTGGCGTGCAACTCCTTAAGTATCCGATAACCATCAAAAATCATCCCCTCACTTAAAAACGGCGGAAAGGGTAAGGTGTTCAACTTATGGCAGTATTCATCCGCATCACCATCCGGCAATTCCGTAACCTGAATAACCTGACAGGTGGTGTTATCATCACTGCCACGGGCGAGTGCATCCGCAACAATCCGGTTAGCCGTGGATTCTGCATCCTCATCGGAGTCCGGGTCTTGCAGCGTTTCCAGATACTGTGACAGCTCTCGACGCGGCAGAAAGTCATGCACCCCGTCTGTAGTCAGCAGAAACACATCACCGCTCTGCAACGGTTCCGTTTTGTAGTCAACATCCAGCCCCAGATCCATCCCCATCGCCCGTGCCAGATACGCCTTGCCTTGTCCAACCGCGACACTATGGTCACGGGTCAGGAGTTCAAGATCACCAGACCTGAAACGGTAGATTCGGGAATCCCCGATATGGAAGATCGATGCGGTGGTGGATTTCAGAATCAGTACTGACATCGTACTGATGTACCCCTTGTGATCATTATTTTCAAACCGGGAACTAATGGAGCGCAAGCTCTGGCCATACAACCATCGATTCAAGGCACTTAGAACGCGATGGGCTGATGTTTTAACCGACCAGGTATCCGGTGTGCTCAAATAGTCTGCAATAAAGTTCTTCACACAAGCGGCACTGGCTTCCTTTCCGGCATCAGCGCTGCTGACCCCATCGGCAATAACAGCAACCACCCCTTTGTTTGCCAGGGTGAGCCCTGAAGGCGTGGCAATCCCCATTGAGTCTTCATTTTCAGGCTTGGGCCCCGGATCGGACTTCTGCCCGACGCTGACTTTTAACATCCCATTGTGCATCGGAAATCATTTCTCTCCAAAAGGTGACAGGCTTTCCATTTAATCCTGCAAATTCAGCTAAAACAGTTGCAATTGGAAACCCTAAAACCCAAATACTAGCAACTTAAGCACCAAAGTGGCTTCAATCCCACTTAATCATCATATTACCGACCCACGGGCTCTACTGGCGGCACAAATATGCACCCTTTAAGATCACCAATCAAAATACGCACGCACCAATTTGGAGCACTCAAACCAAACTTAAAAACCAGCTCGCACCAAATGGCACCGAAATGGGGTTTTTAGCCCCTCCCTCCACCCTGCTCTACCAGAGCAACTTGCCAGTACTCTAAAAATATCATTATAAATTCAATCACTTGAAGAAATACAAAAATAATGGCATGAGCTGTGCTTCTACTCCCAGCACTGAACCTGAATTCAGCTGAAGTCAAGATTGGGGGTGCGTTTACCATGAAGCAGAAATTGGTCGTTATTGGAAATGGCATGGCAGGTATGCGCACAATTGAGGAACTATTGAAAGTCGCACCTGAGCAGTATGACATAACCGTATTCGGCGCTGAGCCCTATGGTAACTACAACCGCATCATGCTCTCCCCTGTGCTCAGTGGTGAGATGAAGTTCGACGAAATTATTACCCATGACCTGAACTGGTATAAAGAACACCACATTCAGCTTTTGGCCGGTCAAGACAAAAAAGTTGTAGCCGTTGATAGAGGCTCACAGCAAGTCATTGCTCAAGATGGCACTCGCGTTCCCTATGACCGCCTCTTGATTGCAACGGGTTCTAATCCGAACCGGCTACCGATTCCAGGCAATACACTGAAAGGTGTGCTGGCGTTTCGCGATATAAATGATGTCGAACAAATGCTTCAAGCTGCCCGTACGCGCAAACATGCAGTCGTTATTGGTGGCGGACTGCTGGGTCTGGAAGCCGCGAATGGCTTGGTTAAGCAGGGCATGAATGTTACGGTCATTCACCATGCGCAACGATTACTCAACCGCCAACTCGACGCGCCTGCATCGACCTTACTGCAGCAGGCACTGGAAGCGCGCGGCATACGCTTCAAAATGATGACCCAAACGGCATCGCTGGAAGGAGACCAACAAGATCAAGTGCAAAAAGTACACTGTGCTGACGGCAGCTGCCTGGATGCAGATCTTGTCGTGATGGCAACCGGTGTCCGACCCAATATCGAGCTTGCCCGTGCCATCGGTTTGCATTGCGAACGCGGTATTATTGTCAGCGACACCATGCAAAGTTTCGACCCCAAAATCTATGCCGTCGGTGAATGTGTACAGCACCGTGGCGAAGTATTTGGTCTGGTGGCACCGCTATGGGACCAAGCCAAAGTTTGTGCAAATCACCTTGCCGGAATGGGTGACCTGACCTATCGATCAATTGTTGTGGCAACCAAACTCAAGGTGACCGGTATAAACCTGTATTCCGCTGGTATCTTTCGCACCGCAGAACATTGCGAAACAGTAGTCTATCAGGATTCAGCCGCAGGAATTTACAAGAAAATTGTCATCAGAAACCAACGCATCGTCGGTATCGTGTTATATGGCGACACGGATGACGGTAACTGGTACTTCAAGATGATGCAGGAAGCGGTGGATATCACCCCATTGCAAGAGGCACTCATCTTCGGACCCGCATACCTGCCCGATACTATATCAGATTCCCAGCTTGAGCCCTCCGCACCCGCCAATTACGGAGGGCCCGGAAGTGCGCATTCTTCTACTCCCAAGGAAGATGCGCACTTCACTTTATAATCTCCGCTGCGGGATAATGGAAAAACGCCAATAAATTGCTTAGGTGAAGAACATGTCCAGTTACGAACGCAAAACGACTTGTGCCTACTGCGGTGTCGGATGTGGCATCAAAGCTGTTGTCTCTCACACTGACATACCGTCCCGCAATGAGGACAGCACGCCTTCCTTCCAGATCACGGTATCCGGTGATGAAGATCACCCGGCTAATTATGGTCGTTTATGTGGTAAAGGCAGCGCATTGGCAGAGACGGCCATTCCTGAGGGGCGACTGTTGCAGCCTCGGGTTAATGGTCAAGTGACTGATTGGAATACAGCCATTGGCACCGTAGTGGAACGTTTCAAAGCGATCAAAGATGAACACGGCCCGGAGGCCATCGCATTTTACCTGTCTGGACAACTTCTGACCGAAGATTACTATGTCGCCAACAAGCTGATGAAAGGGTTTATCGGCTCTTCGAATGTCGATACCAATTCCCGGCTGTGTATGTCCTCTGCGGTATCCGCACACAAACGAGCCTTCGGGGAAGATGTGGTACCCGGCTGCTATGACGACCTTGAGCAGGCCGATCTACTCATTCTGACCGGCTCCAATACTGCCTGGTGTCACCCGGTGTTATTCCAGCGGATTCGCGCTGCCAAGGCATCACGACCGGAACTTAAAATCGTCGTAATCGATCCTCGCCGCACGGCCACCTGTGATATCGCAGATCTGCACTTGGCGCTGGCACCGGGAACGGACAGTTTTTTATTCAATGGCTTGCTGTCATATCTGCACACCCAAGGAAAAATCAATCAGGATTTTCTGAGTGCAACTGAAGGTTTCGACGCAGCACTCGCTTCAGCCCGGCAATCGGCCCCTGATATTCGTCAGACGGCGCTCGCCTGTGATGTCGATGAACAGCTGGTGAAACAGTTCTTTGACTGGTTTGCCGATACAGATAAAACCGTTACCGCCTTTTCCCAAGGGATCAATCAATCCAGCCGGGGCTCAGACAAAGGCAACAGTATTATTAACTGCCATCTCGCCACAGGCCGAATCGGCAAGCCGGGAGCAACCCCGTTTTCACTCACCGGACAACCCAATGCAATGGGGGGTCGTGAAGTTGGCGGATTAGCCAACCAGTTAGCCGCCCACATGGATTTCACGCCAGAGGATATCGACAGGGTGAGCCGCTTTTGGGCTACCGATACTCTGGCAACTGCACCGGGCCTGAAAGCTGTGGATCTTTTTCGCGCCGTGCGGGAGAAGAAAATCAAGGCCATCTGGATTATGGCAACGAATCCAGTCGTCAGCCTGCCCGATGCCAACCAGATCAAAGCAGCACTTTCTGACTGTGATTTTGTCGTGGTATCAGACTGCATTGCCGAAACGGACACGACGGCATTTGCAGATGTGCTATTACCATCAGAAGGCTGGTCCGAAAAAGATGGAACCGTGACCAATTCAGAACGTCGTATATCCCGGCAACGGCGACTGGTCGACAGTATTGGGAAGGCCAAGCCGGACTGGTGGATTATTACACAAGTCGCCCGAGGGCTAGGGTTTGGTGATGCGTTTGACTATGGGTCTGCAAGGGATATTTTTGTTGAGCATGCACGCTTGAGTGGCTTTGAAAATAATGTCCAGCACCACCGGCGAGCCTTTGATATCAGTCTGTATGATGCACTCAGCGAATCAGAGTATGATGACCTGGCACCATTTCAATGGCCCGCGCCTCGAAACAACGCTGTAAACAAACCCGAAACCACTTCAGATCGACTTTTCGGTGATCAGTTTTTTTATACAACTTCCGGTAAGGCGCAATTCGTTCCGGTGCTCAGTGAAGGTCCCCACAATTCACTCAATAGTGAATATCCTCTGGCTCTGAATACGGGCCGAATTCGGGATCAGTGGCACACGATGACGCGAACCTCACTGGCAAGGCGCCTCAACGAGCACAAGCCCGAGCCGTTCGTTGAAATACACCCTGACGATGCCGTGAAATACGGGCTTGAACCGGGATCACTCGCCACTGTAACCAGTGCCTTCGGCAGCATGATCGCTCGGGTCGAAGTGACCGACACGACTCGGCAAGGCAGCCTGTTTGTGCCCATGCACTGGACCGAGCAGATGAGTTCTGCCGGACGCGTCGGTGCATTGGTCAACCCGGTTGTTGATCCGGTATCCGGCCAACCGGAAAGCAAATTTACCCCGGCTCGAATTCAACCTTATCGGGCCACGTGGCATGGCTTCGTCCTGTCCCATAAACCATTAACATTCCCCGGGGTTGAATATGTGGTCAAAGTACCGGGAACCGCATTCTTCCGATACGAACTTGCCGGGGCGTCTCCCATTGCAGAATGGAACACCGTTACCAAACGCTGGCTGGAACCGGCAGCAACGACCGATACCCATTGGCTCGATTTTGAAGATACCCAGGCTCATCGATACCGCGCTGCAGTCGTCACAAGCGAAGGGTTGCAATGCTGCGTGTTTCTATCAGCCAAAATCGATTTGCCTGAACGCAGCTGGCTCGCAGGACTCTTTACCAAAGAAACGCTAAGTGACGAAGATCGGCGCTCTATTCTTGCTGGCCGGCCCCCGTCTGGAACTCAAACGGCAGGCCGAACCATCTGTTCCTGTTTTGGCGTTGGCGAGAATACCCTGAAGGATACCATTCGGGAAAAAGGCTTGAGCAGCGTCGAACAAATCGGAGACTGCCTTAAAGCCGGAACCAATTGCGGATCATGTGTACCGGAACTGAGAACAATCCTGAACAATGTCTCCAAAACGGGTTAAACCGGAGTATATGAACGCTGTTGAGTTCATTTACAATCAACGCTATGGTTAATTTAAATCCATAGTTAGACCAGGGACATACTGAATGGGGCAAAATATCGGTACAGACCACTTTACGGATGAACACTACTCCCGATTCACCAGCAAGGTTCAACAAGAGCTGGAAATACTGAGGCAGGTTCTCACTGACCCGGACTTTGGCGCAGGCGATACCACAGTCGGTGCTGAACTGGAGTTTTACATCGTCGATCAGGCAGGTCGCCCCGCATTAATCAACGATACCTTATTCAAGGACATGGCTCACCCCCAGTTACAACACGAGCTGAATCAATTCAATATTGAATATAACCTTTCTCCCCAAAAACTCGCTGGACAACCCTTTACCGCATTCGAACAGGAGATTGGCACCATATGGACGAAACTCAATCACAAAGCTGAACCCCATGGAGCGGAACTCATTCCCATTGGCATCCTGCCCACCTTGAAACGTGAGGACTTTTCACCCGAGTGCATGACCGATTTACCGCGCTATCGAGCCCTGGATGAAGGTTTGAGACGCATGCGCAACGGCCCCTTTGAAATCCATATTGAAGGTGAAGATGCGCTGCATATTGAAAGTAATGATGTAACACTGGAAGGAGCCAATACGTCATTTCAATTTCACTGGCGTGTTCCCTCCCGGGATTTTGTTCGCGCATTCAATGCCGTTCAACTGGTCACGCCCCTCACGGTTGCACTGGCGGCGAACTCCCCTTTTCTCTTTCACCGAGCCTTGTGGGCCGAGACCCGCATATCCCTGTTCAAACAGTCAATTGATGTACGCCCCCAGTCTACCCATGTTTGGCGGCCCCCCTCCCGAGTCGATTTTGGTCCGGGCTGGGTGCGACAAAATGCGATCGAGCTATTCGATTATTCTGTATCCCTGTTTCCACCTCTGTTACCCTATATTGATCAAACCGATGCGCTCGAAGACTGGACAGACCGAAGGTTACCCGAGTTAAACAATTTAAAACTCCACCACGGGACAACCTGGACCTGGAATCGTGCAATTTACGATCACCATGGCGATGGGCATTTACGCATCGAACTGCGGGCCTTGCCTGCCGGTCCGACCCTGATCGATATGATGGCCAATGCAGCCTTCACAATTGGTTGTGCGATGGCGATCATGCCCAAAATTGATGAAATGGTCACTCACCTGCCATTCAAGTACGCTGAACATAATTTTTATGCGGCGGCACGGAGTGGGTTGCAAGCCCAATTAATTTGGCCAAAACACGATCAGGTACAACTGTGCGAACGGTCTGCTATCGAGATCGCGCACTGTTATCTCAATCCAGCATTCGATAGTCTCCTGGCACACGGCGTAACGAATAAAGAAGTGGCGCGCCTGAAGACGGTTATTGCAAACCGCCTGGATTCGGGCATCACCGGAGCCAGTTGGCAACGCACTATGGTTTCAAAACTGGAGCAGCAGCATAGCCGGGAGGCGGCCTGTGCCCAGATGTTTGACCATTATCGGACACAACAGAAGTCAGGTCGTCCAGTATCAGACTGGTCTACGGCGATTTAGGTTAACGAGGTACTCATCCTGACATGCGACGATATCGCAAACACATTTCCATCTGGGACAACCCGGAGACACAGACACTTGGCAGTTCAGCAGAAGAATTTCTACGTAAACTTCCCGGCCCAACCGTTATCTTCGTCCGTGGCAAGCGGACTCAGGAGACCAGAGCTGTCTGTACGCTGCTCCATGGCAACGAACCCTCAGGTACGTTAGCGGCTTATCACTGGCTGAAGCGCAGACAGCAACCGGCATGCAACGTTGCACTGTTTATCGCGAGTGTCGAAACAGCTCTAACGGCTCCAGGATTTCACTATCGACAACTACCCGGTAACCGGGATCTCAACCGCTGTTTCATTCCCCCATTTAATGACCGGGAGGGTGAGATTGCGCAAGAGTTTATGGCGTACCTGGACGAGATCCAGCCCACATCGGTACTCGATATCCACAATACCTCGGGCGATGGCCCTGCCTTTGCGGTCAGTATTATTCATGATGATGTACACCTGCGCCTGGCTTCGTTTTTTACGCACCGGATCATTCATACTCCACTTCGCATGGGTGCACTCATGGAACTCAGCCAGCATTCAATGCCAATTGTTACCATTGAATGCGGGGGGGCACGGGAACAGGAATCCCATGAACTGGCGTTAAACGGCTTGACGCGCTATCTAAACGCGGAACAGATTGACACCATTCATTCAGAGGAAACTTTTGAGCTGTTTCACAATCCCGTCCGGGTTGTGATGCAAAAAGAAAGCTCAATTGATTATCAGGAATACAACAATCATCAGGTTGATATTACCCTGAGCCCCGGTATCGAGCGCTTCAACTTCGGTATTGTGCAACCGGAAACACAGCTGGGCTGGCTGAGCAGTGGCGACCTGAATCACCTGCAGGCAATCAACAGTTATCAGGAAAATGTCATTGACCATATTCTGAAAGTGGTCGATCGGAAGATTTATCCCGCCCGTGCCATCAAACTGTTTATGGCGACGACGAACCCGACAATCGCGAAGAGCGATTGCCTGTTTTATGTGGTCGATGCAGATGGCCGGGAAATTGTAAGAGGCCCTGTGTCCGAGCACGATAACGATTAAAACGAATTGCCTTCACAGACTCCTTGGACATGGACTATTTACTGGTTTTCAGCACCTCATTCCTGGCTGCGACCCTGCTCCCTGCAGCATCCGAAGTCGTACTGGGTACATTGGTAGCTCAAGGCCACGCACCTTGGGTGCTATGGGCTTTGGCAACCGCCGGGAATACCCTAGGATCGGTGGTGAACTGGATACTCGGACGCTACCTTCTGCACTTTCAAGATCGCCGCTGGTTTCCCGTATCTGGCAAACAGCTCGATCAAGCCCAAACTCGATTCAGTCGCTATGGTAGCTGGTCATTGCTATTTGCCTGGGTTCCGGTCATCGGGGATCCACTGACATTTGTCGCCGGCATCATGCGAATAAGACTTCTGCCGTTTCTTTTCTGGGTGACATTGGGAAAAGGGACGCGCTATGCTATCGTGGTGTACTGGAGCGGGCAGATCAGTCCGTCATGAAACACCACGCCGAAGAACCCCATATCCCCAACGAATAATTTCTAAGGAACACGAGAGTCATGAGCAAAGCACTTGAAGGACAGGGAAAAACAGTACTGATCACCGGCGCATCTGCAGGTATCGGAAAAGCGTTTGCGGATGTATTCGCCACTAACGGATTCGATGTCGTTCTGGTGGCAAGACGCATTGAAAAGCTGGAAGAGGTCGCCTCGGAACTTGAATCAAAGCATGGTATTTCCACCCGCTGTATTGCAGCAGATCTCGCCAAAAGCACCTCGGCCAAGAAAATTTATGACGAACTGAAACGCGAAGGCGTCACCATCGATGCACTGGTCAACAATGCAGGATACGCCATAACAAAACCCTTTACCGAAGCCAAATGGAAAGATCACAGCGATTTGATGAATGTTATGGTCAATTCAGTGACCCAACTGTGTTATTTGTTCGCCAAAGATATGAAAGCCAACGGCTATGGCCGCATTATCAACCTTTCATCGGTAGCTGCCTTCTCCCCTCAATATGGCGGCAATTTATATGGCGCTACCAAAGCATTCGTAAAAGACTTGTCTGAAGCACTGGATCTGGAACTGAAAAAGCATAATGTTTATTGCACAGCCCTGTGCCCTGGATTCACACGCAGTGAGTTCCACGACGTCATGGGTGTGAGCTCCGCGATGGACAAACTGCCAAAATGGATCTGGATGGATGCTAAAACGGTAGCAAATCAGGGCTATCGCGCGGTAATGCGCGGTGATGTACGCTACGTAAACGGGATCTTAAATAAATCCCTGGTTACGGCAATGGGATTTCTGCCCGGAAAAGTAAAATATTTCCTCTCAGAAAAACAGAACGTTTTCTAACGGCCTCGAACCCAGGTTATCCTGCGCTTAAGCGCAGGATAAACGGATAAAATGGAGGAGGTCCAGGTAAGAGGTTCAGGAATGACGTCTAGGAAAGACCAATATATTTTTTCAGAATATCCCGCCCGTTAAACTCCGCGTCCAACACAGAAATAAACGTGTATACGCCAACAAGTTTACGGTTGAGAAAAACAAATTCCTTGGGCGGAATCTTGAAGTAGCGATTTACCGCAGAGAGTGCAGCCCGTTTTGCTATTCGGGTTGGCAGATCGCTCCCTTTCCAGCGATACTCCCCTTTGTCATTCAACGCACTCGCGGGTATTTCCACATCTTCACGGGCAAGCGGCTCCAATACCGCCATACAAACTTCGCCAAATTCATTCAGCACTTTTTCAGGCCATTCCGGTTGCATAAAGTGCAGTTCCACTCCACCTTCAACAACCGCTTTCAGGTCTCGCTCATAGGATGCCTTGATCATGTTGCAGACAGGCCCGAGTACCGACATGGGGTACTTCTGTACCGCTCCAAAATCCAGCAATACGATCTGGTCGTGCTCCTGTTCAGACTGAGCAATCCGGATTCGATAATTACCAAAGTTAGGATCGGTTTGCAATTCACGCCATTCGAACAACTCTTTTAAAAAGATTTCCAGAGATGCCTTGGCCAGATGGTTTCGCCGCGCTTGAGATAGCCCCTGAACGCTGGGATCGTTAACGGACCAGCCCTCTTCAAAGCTCGTCGCCATAACGTGTGAGGTCGAATATTCCTTGAATATTGTCGGTACGATGAAGCGGTCATCATCTTTCAGCATTTCACCAAACCGCTCCGTGGTGCGCGCCTCGAGTAAATAATCAACTTCTCGATGCATCATGTGACGCACTTCTTCCAGCCACTCATCAAAGCTGGGCCCCAATGACACCACTTTTGCGATTTTAAGCAGTTGAGCAACAGAGTTAAGATCCGAATCCACCGCTTCTGCGACACCGGGATATTGGATTTTCAGACAGATCTGAGCGCCATCATGCTTCCGGGTAGCTCGATGAACCTGACCCAAGGAGGCGGCACCAATCGGCTCTTCTTCAATTTCCAGCTCGGACAGGCGATGACTACCCAGCTCTCGTTCCAGAACTTTATGGATCGCCGGCCAATCAAGCGAAACAGTTTTATCTTCCAGTGTATGCAGGGCCTCGGTGACTTCTACCGGCAAAAAATGCTCACCGTACAACGCCATGACCTGACCGATTTTAACCACACTGCCTTTGAGCTTACCCAATTCATCAACCAGAAACTGCGCTTGTTTGGACATCATTTTACGATGGCGCTCTTTACGTTTGTCCTTACTGACAAACATATTGGTTGCCACATGAGTCGCCACGCGGGTACCAGCAAATAACCCGGCCTTGGTGAGGCTCAGGCGGCGTTCAAAACTTCCTGTTTTTATCCGGCTTACCGATTCTTTTTTAGGCTTGGATTCCATGAAACTACTCACCTTAGTTTTGCTCTGCATCGACGACATATCAGATTCCCATGATTTCTCAGCTGCGGCGCTTTTTACGAACGCGCTCTAAACGGGCGCACTGTAAACGAATAGTGTGTCACGATAAAGCTTTCGCATCACAGAAATGCACATTTGTTCCAGTTCCTCCCCTGTCACAGAGATTCAATGTACCCGCTTACGGGCACAGAACACGTCAGGACACCTTCTCCCCGTGAGCTTGTAAATCAGCATGATACGAGGAACGAACCATTGGCCCACTGGCAACGTGCTTGAAGCCCATGGATTCAGCAATTGCACCTAATTCCTCGAACTCCTGGGGGGTCACGAAGCGCTCAACCGGAAGATGGTCACGGCTGGGTTGTAAATACTGCCCCAAGGTCAGCATATCCACATCATGTGCGCGTAAGTCCTTCATGACTTCGATCACTTCGTCATTTTCTTCACCCAAACCCAGCATCAAGCCAGATTTGGTTACCACATCGGGCGCACGACGTTTAAATTCTTTGAGTAATTTGAGTGACCACGCATAGTCAGCACCGGGACGTGCTCGCGCATAAAGCCGGGGAACCGTTTCAAGGTTGTGGTTAAAAACATCAGGTGGACAGGCTTCAAGAATATCGAGTGCAACATCCATACGTCCACGGAAGTCAGGTACCAGCGTTTCGATTTCAATACTGTCCGAACGTTGACGGGTCTCGGCGATACAATCCGCAAAATGTTGTGCACCACCATCTCGCAAATCATCCCGATCGACCGAGGTGATTACCACATAACGGAGTTGCATATCAGCAATCGCAGTTGCCAAGTGGCGAGGTTCATCGGGGTCCAATGGATTTGGACGACCATGGGCTACATCACAGAATGGACATCGCCGGGTACAAATATCTCCCATGATCATAAATGTCGCGGTACCGCCACCAAAGCACTCCCCAAGATTGGGGCACGCAGCCTCTTCACACACAGTATGCAATTTGTGCGCACGCAGCTTGGTTTTGATTTCATTAATTCGCGGAGTTGAAGGGATACGCACCCGGATCCAATCGGGTTTACGTTGCGGTTTGTCGGTTGCAATAACTTTTACCGGGTTGCGGGCCACTTTCTCAGCGCCACGTAACTTTTCCCCCCGGACAACCGGTTTGACTTTCTTTGCAGAACGATCCTGTTGAATGGCGGCCTTCTGGCTTGAGGTTTCAGTAACCGAGCCCTGTGCCGCTTGATCCTGTACATTAAGTGAAGGCGTTTCGTGCTGCGTCATGTAAATCTAATCCTATCCTGATGGCAAATGCCCGTAAGTATCGGCCACATTATACCCCATTAATGCAATGAATTCGCTCAGTAATTGATCCTGCACCTGGGCCAGCCTGACACCACTTGCAAGATCGTTGAGGCGAGTCATAACCATATTTTGGTAGCCACAGGGGTTAATTCGCCGAAATGGCTCCAAATCGTTCACGACATTCAAGGCAAGGCCATGATAAGACCTGCCATGACTGATTCTCAGCCCGAGAGACGCAATTTTTTCATCGCCGACATACACCCCGGGCGCATCCGCCCTGGGTTGGGACGCAACGTTATAATGAGCGAGTGTATTGACCAAGGTTTGCTCAACACGACTCACCAATTCCCGCGCCCCGATTCGCAAACGCTTCACATCGAGCATCATGTAAGCAACCAATTGACCTGGCCCGTGATAGGTTACCTGCCCCCCACGATCCACCTGCACAACCGGGATATCACCAGGGAACAGGACGTGTTCGGCCTTTCCTGCCTGACCTTGGGTAAATACAGGGTCATGCTCGAGCAACCAGATTTCATCAATGGTGTTCTCCGATCGGCCCTGAGTGAACTGCTTCATCGCCTCCCAAACCGGCATGTAGGACAGACGGCCCAGATTCCGAACGATCAGCTCCGGTTTGTTTGCATCACTCATTCAACACACCTTACAGAACCATGTGGACTCGACCACTTGACTTGAGATCCTCGAACAAGGCTTCCAACTGCGGTTTTCCCGTCGCGACGATCGTAACGCGCACAGATAGAAACTTGCCATTTCGACTGGAGTTCATCGTAATTTTGCCGTGATCCAGGTCTGGCGCATGCTTGGTGAGAACCCGCACAACAAAGTCTTTAAAATCCGGTGCAGCGTCACCGATGATTTTGATGGGATAATCGCAAGGAAATTCTATTTTGGGGGCTTCGGGCTGACTCATAAATGTACCTTTACTACGGCCGGCAGGCCTTGCTCAGGCCTGTCGACTTGCTACTGAAATGAAACTCAAGAGAACAATTGAACAAAAAACAGCTTGATCAAATCCCAGATCCGCTTGAAAAAGCCTGCTTCTTCAACTTGCTGCAGTGCAATCAGGGGTTGATCAGCCAGAATTTCGCCTTCGTAAGACACTTTAACGCGCCCTAACACATCACCAATATTCAATGGCGCCTTGATCACAGAGTCAACATCGACCGAAACGACTAAAGCCTCTTTCTGGCCTTTCGGGATCGTCAGGGTCACATCCGAGGCAACCCCCAAATCTGTTTTATCAAGTTGTCCACCCCAGACCTGGCTATCAATCAACTTGACACCCGAACTGTAGAGCGGCAGGCTCTCGTAATACCGGAATCCGTAATTCAGGAGTTTTTGCGTTTCACGGGCACGGGCCTCTTCGCTTTTCGTGCCCATCACAACGCTGATCAAACGCATTCCGTCTCGAACAGCTGATGACACCAGACAATAACCTGCAGCATCTGTATGGCCGGTTTTCAAACCATCCACAGACTTATCCCGCCATAACAGTCTGTTGCGGTTCGGTTGACGGATATCGTTGTAGGTGAAGTATTTTTCTGAATAAATCGAGTATTGATCCGGGAACTCGGTGATGATGGCCTTGGCAAGCTTTGCCAGATCACGCGCGGAAGCAAAGTGATTTTCGTGGGGTAAACCGGTCGCATTTTCAAAGTGCGAATTTTGCATCCCCAATAATTTGGCATGCTGGTTCATGATATCCGCGAAGGCGCTCTCACTACCGGCAATGTGCTCAGCAACAGCAACACTGGCATCGTTACCGGACTGGATGATGATACCGCGCAACAAATCTTCCAGAGCGACCTGAGTACCCTCTTTGATAAACATTTTTGAGCCGCCGGTTTTCCAGGCATTTACACTGATCAAGACACTGTCGGACAGGCTGATGTTACCGCGCTCAGCTTCATATTCAACAATATAGGCCGTCATCATTTTGGTTAAACTTGCAGGCGGTAACTGCTCATCCGAGTTACTCTCAACGATCACTTTACCGCTCGCGGCATCCATCAGGATGTAAGAACTGGCCGCAACTTGAGGAGGCGCAGGAATCAGATTCGGCTGACTGCTCACAGTAAACGAACTTAACATTAACAGCAGTGTCAGAATGGATAGAATGGGGGTAGATAAATTGGATTTTCGAGTCAACATGAACATTTCTGGTCTTTTTTCGTTTCTCGGTTAATAGAGATGGCGTATACGGGAATTAATCGCGGAAAAAATAGTAACCGATAATCCGGCAACATTCACCTAAATGCCATTTGAAGTTTATTTTTCTGTCTTCGCCACCGGGACAGAAGCAAGATCTTCTGCCGCGAGCGGTCGGGTAAGCACAATGGGTTGCCCCAATTGATGTTCAAGCAGCTTTAGCCGCTTTTGGTTTGCCTCTTCGCGCTGCAGAAAAGGACCAACACGAACCCGGTACACCGGCGCTCCGGTCTCATTCAATTCTGCGAGAAATACTGAAGTGCCCAACAATGATTGAGCTTGCTGTTGCAGCCGCATTGCAGATTCCCTGCTGCTGTACGCGCCCAGTTGCACATAGTAGCCAATCAACAATTCAGCACGATTGACTGAACCCGCCTTGTCAACAACTGTCGGGGCATCGGGTACCAGTGCAGTCACTTCAACACGTGCTGTACCTTTATCCGCATACCCCAGCTTTTGGGCTGCAGCATAGGACAAATCAATGATTCGGCCTTCGTGAAACGGCCCTCGATCATTGATTCGTACAACAATCGTTCGACCATTATCTAAATTTTTGACCTGGACATACGAGGGGATGGGCAATGTTTTGTGTGCAGCGGTCATTTTGTACATGTTGTACACTTCGCCGTTGGATGTGTGGTACCCATGAAACTTTTTACCATACCACGAGCCCATACCGGTCTCACGGTAACCCTTCTCTGTATCCAGTACGTGGTAGGTTTTTCCGAGAATAGTATACGGGCTTTTATTCCCGGCTATCGTTCGCTTTTCATGTTTGGGTATTGCATCTGGAATATTGGACGCATCGAAACCAGACTCGGGTGCAGCATCTTTGTCCATGCTGTAACGAGACGTTGTACAAGCCTGTAACAAGATCATGCTCAAAACAGCAAAAATTAAAGGCTTGATATCAATAATTCGGAACGTATCCATTACATTAAGGCTCTTTTCCTTGTGACCTGTTTCAATGCCCAAGCTATTTCAATGCCTGTGATAACTGGAAGACGGCCATTGCATACAGCTCACTATGATTGTAACGGGTGATCGTATAAAAGTTATCGAGCGCCAACCAATATTCTGTACCCGACTCACCTTGCAAAGGCATTAACCTCGCCATGGTATCATCCGGGAGTGAATCCGCCGTATCAAGCGTAACACCCGCTTTTTTTAACGTGCCCCAGGAATATTTTGGCTTTAAATCCTTATGAACAAATTCACCGAACGCCGATCCCTGAACCGTAACCGGTAACACCACTTGTTGCTTCCGTTGCCACTTGTGTGCAACAAAATAATTGGCAACACTGCCGATGGCATCAACAGGGTTATGCAATATATCCACAACACCATCGTCATCGAAATCGACAGCAAAATTTCGATAACTGCTTGAAATAAATTGCCCGTAACCCATTGCACCGGCGTATGAACCGGTTAACGACTGAGGATCAAAGCCCTGCTCCCGACTGAGCAGAAAGAAATGCTCCAGTTCTGACCTGAAGAAGTCTGATCGGGGGGGATAATCAAAGGCCAGGGTCGCAAGCGCATCAATGACTCTGTGTTTCCCTGTAAATTTACCGTAGCGTGTTTCAACGCCAATAATTGCAGCTACGACCTCTTTAGGGACACCGAATTCACGCTCCATTCGATTAAAAGTCGATTTGTGCGTCTCCAGGAAGACCTTCCCGCCCTGGATGCGATCCTCTGTCATGAATATTTTACGATAGTCCTTCCATTCTAAAACTCGTTCGGCAGGACGACTGATGGCATCAAGAATCTTTTGCTGCCTTTCCGCTTTGGCTAATTGCGCCAGCAACCAAGCGTGTTCAAAGGCATGGTTCTCTGCGACTTCATCGATAAACTTCTGAACTTCGGGTTGCTCGGTATAATTGCCAAAACAACTCGCCGACGAGAACAGCATCAGCACAAAGCCAATCACGCCTGACAGTCCACCGGTACGACTTACAACTCTGATTCCTGATATATTTTCCGCTAAACAGCTTGAGAACGACTGCCCCTTCATCTATTGGTATCCCTGTTAACTTTTGTTTTTCTATTCATGGTGCCCCCAAAATAATTCACTATTTGGCCAACATTTTTTTGTGGGTATGCACGGACATCAAAACCCCGAATGCAGCCATTAATGTCACGATTGAGGTACCACCATAACTCACAAGTGGCAGCGGAACCCCGACCACAGGTAATAAACCACTGACCATTCCGATATTGACAAAAACGTAAACAAAAAAAGTAAGGGTCAGACTACCGACCAAGAGCCGGGAGAACGAGTCCTGTGCCTGTGAGGCAATATACAAGCCGCGGGCGATGATGAGCAAATACATACCCAAAAGCGCCAGGACGCCAACAAAACCAAATTCTTCAGCCAATACCGCAATTATAAAATCGGTATGACTTTCCGGCAGAAAATCCAGCTGGGATTGCGTCCCCTGCAACCAGCCCTTGCCATACACACCGCCAGAACCGATCGCCGTCTTCGACTGAATAATATTCCACCCCGTTCCCAAAGGATCACTTTCAGGGTTCAGAAAGGTTAAAACTCTCTGCTTCTGATAGTCACGCATGACCACAAACCACATGATCGGGGCGGCAGCCCCAGCCATAGCGATAAATCCGCCGATATAAGCCCAGCTCATACCTGCAAAAAAGAGCACAAACACACCAGACGCCAGAATCAACAATGAGGTTCCCAAATCGGGTTGCTTGACGATCAAAACCACAGGCACAATGATAATAACCAGAGCGAAAAACAAATGCTTCAAACGCGGGGGCAAATAACGCTTCGACAAGTACCAAGCCACCATCATGGGCAACGCTAACTTCATAAACTCAGAGGGCTGAAAGCGGGGAAGTCCGGGCAGCTTTAACCAGCGCTGCGCCCCTTTCGCCCCCGTCCCCATCACCAGCACTCCAATCAGAGCAACAATTCCGATTAAAAACAACCAGGGTGCCCAGCGACGGTAAACCGAAGGATCCAGCTGCGCAAATGCGAACATGACACCATACGCCAACACAAATCGAATCGCCTGGCGACGCACATCCTCAATACTTTCACCACTGCCACTGTAGAGGATGAACAACCCCGCACAAGACAAAACAAACAGCATGATCAAGAGTACGGGGTCAATGTGCAAGCGCATCATCAAGCTGGTGGGTTGCCCGAGATGCTTTGATGCATCGGGCATTTGTCTCACAAAATCGTTGCTCACCGCTGCATACCTACCAAGTTGTCCGTGGAGAAGTTTTTATCTGTGGAAACATTTTTCAAAGTGCTGTTTTCTGCGTCCAGATAGCCATATTCCAGCAACCAGGCATCGAACAGCTGTCTCGCTACCGGCGCGGCAGAACTGCTTCCACCACCACCATTCTCCACCAGAACCGCCACCGCAATTTTCGGGTTTTCAACGGGGGCAAAGCCGACAAAAAGAGCGTGATCACGAAGCCGTTCCGCGAGTGCCTCAGCATCGTACTTTTCACCCTGGGCAATACCGACTACTTGCGCGGTACCGGTTTTTCCGGCCATTCTGTAGCCCGCATCTGCGCCACTTTTTCGCGCAGTACCCCGTTTGCCGTGCATTACCTCTTCCATCGAAGCAAAGATGAAATTCCAATCATCTTCATTTTTCAATTTAATGTCCGGTGGTGGTTCAGGCAAATGAGGCGAAACCTCGAGGCCATTCTCATCGGTCATGGATCGAATGAGTCGCGGCAATTTCCAGTGCCCCCGATTCGCAAGAACGGCCGTAGCCGTTGCGAGCTGGAGAGGGGTTGCCAGCATAAACCCCTGACCAATCCCCATATTCACTGAATCACCGGGAAACCAGGGCTGTCGCCTTGCATTTCTTTTCCATTCCCGAGACGGCAGAATACCATCGCGCGCTTCCTGAATGTCGGCTGCCATGGAGTGCCCGAAGCCGAAGTGGGCCATGTACTCATGCATCGTATCCACTCCAGCCTTGAAAGCCAGATCGTAAAAGTAAATATCACAGGATTGCGCAATGGATTGGAACAAATCCATCTTGCCATGCCCACCCCGCTTCCAGTCACGAAAGTAACGTTTATTCCCCCGGATTTGATACCACCCTGGATCCCAAATCGTGGTCTGCCGTGTCACAGTGCCCGTATCCAGCCCCATAATTCCCATCATCGGCTTGATCGTTGAGCCTGGAGGATATTGCCCTCTCAGCGCCCGATTGAACAAAGGTATATCCGGAGAGTTACGCAACGCCTTATAGCTTTTAGAATCAATACCCGTGACAAATAAATTGGGATCAAAGGTTGGTGTGCTCACCAACGCGAGTATGCCCCCCGTTTCCGGTTCGATCGCCACAACCGCCCCCCTGCGTTCTCCGAGAGCGGCTTCTGCACGGGCCTGCAAACGACTGTCGATGTGCAAGGTCAGGTTATTACCTGGAACGGGATCAACTCGTTCGAGCACCCTTAAAACACGACCACGAGCATTGGTCTCGACTTTCTGGTAGCCCACCTGACCGTGAAGCTCATCTTCGTAGAATTTTTCAACGCCCAATTTGCCAATGTAGTGGGTACCGGAATAGTTCGTGGGATCAACTTTCTTTAATTCATCTTCACTGATTCTTCCGACATAGCCCAACATGTGAGCCATCGAGCCCGCCAAGGGATAAAAACGCACTAACTCCGCTTCAACTTCCACACCAGGAAAGCGATATCGATCCACTGCAAGACGTGCAATCTCTGCCTCGTCCAGCTTGACTTTGATTGGAACCGACTCGTACGGACGTCTGCGTGCTTTAAAGCGCTGCTCAAACCGGGAAAGCTCTTCGGGTGTCAGATCAATGATTTTGCCGAGTTCCTGCAGCGTAGCATCGATATCATCCGTCAGTTCTTTGACCATCGTAACGCTGAACACTGGGCGGTTATCGGCCAGTAATTCACCATTTCGATCATAGATCAACCCCCGCGTCGGCGCGACAGATTGTAATTGCATCCGGTTTTTGTCAGACAATGTCTCATACAGCGTGTGATCCACAATCTGTAACGTATACAACCGAAAGATCAGGACAAGCGTTACAAACAACACAATAAATGCTGAGACTAATGCACGGTTGGTAAAGACTTTCTTTTCTTTGACCGGATCTTTTAGCGTTCTGGATTCTACCAAGGGTAATCTCTGGGAATAGTTAGTGGCAGCCTGCCAATCTGCCAGTCAATATAAGGATCAGACGTCAATGAAGTGCGTATTATCCGGATCGTGCCCCATGATTTCAGGCGCGGTGATACGGATGATTTGCCAGTATACTCCAGGCCCGGTAAAACTGTTCCGCAAGTACGATCCGAACGAGAGGATGGGGCAATGTCAGTTCTGATAACGAAAGTTTATAGTCTGCTCGCTTCAAGCATGCTTCTGCATTGCCATCCGGGCCACCGATAAGTATACAGATATCCCTGCCATCCTGTTGCCAGGACGCCAGTTTTTGTGCCAATTTCTCAGTACTGAGATGTGCTCCGCCAACCTCGAGTGCGATAACAAAATCATTGGCTTTGATTTGCTCTAAAACTTTGTTGCCTTCTGCTTTGATAGCACGCTCAATGTCAGGGTTCTTGCCCCGCTTCGCCATTGGGATCTCGATTAATTGTACCGGCAACTCCGGTGGCATTCTCTTAACGTACTCGGTAAACCCGGTTGCCACCCAAGACGGCATTTTAGTACCCACTGCAATAATCTTAATGCGCATAACTCAACAAAGTCCACCAAAGGACCACTTCACTCTTCAATAAATTGATTACAAATAGTTAACGCACCAGTAACTCGAATGATTCTGAAACTCAAACGATTCAGTAACTCAAATCATTCAATAAGTTAAATCTTAAAAAATATGGTGCCGCGCTTTTTTTCCAGCCACAGCTGCACCCTGACAAAAACCGGAACACGGAAAAAACGGCCGAAAAGTGTGACGCAAAGGTTAAACACCGTCAACGAAATATTATGATATCCGACTTTTGAATCAAAAAATCCCCCCGCATATCCATAGCGCATTTCAACCCAGTCGGCTAAATTTTAATTATGGATTAAAGCACTATCCGCCAGGTAACCCAATTCAAGCCTTCAGTAACCACCGAGAAACCGATGTGGATCAACACGAATCGCTTTAAACGTATCACATTCTATTTGCTTATCTGCTGGTCAAAACTCACTCAGGCAGAGCAGATTGATTTGACCATCGGTATGATTAATGCGGGTGGCCAAGCGTATTTTATTGAACTGTTGGAACAGGCTCTGGGCGCTGCAGGACACACCGTCTCGATTACGACACAAGGACCTTTCCCGCAGAAACGCGTAATGTACCTGCTGGAGAATGACAAGGTATCACTGATGTGGTTATTGCGAAGTCCGGCACGGGACAAACGTTACACTCCGGTAAATGTTAACCTGACCAACGGTCTGATCGGTCATCGTATACTGCTTATTCCCCCGGATGCCCAGGAAGCCTACCGTGGTATCAGAAATCTGGATGATTTTAGAAAAACGGAAAAAGTCGGTGTCTTTGGTGAGCATTGGTATGATACGGAGATCTGGCGCTTCAACCAATTACCTTTTGTGATCAGTCGAGGCGATTGGCAGCGCAATGTGTACCGACTCATCGCAGCTCAAAATCGGGGCATTGACTACTTTTCCAGAGGTTTTTTTGAGGTGATGGAAGAATCTCGGGAACACCCTTACCTGCACATCGAAGAACACTTGGTATTCATCTATGAGCGTGATTTCCAGTTGTACTTAAGCAAAAGTTTTGCCCAATACAAGCCGCTCCTGGAAAATGCACTGAAATTCGCCAGAGACAGTGGACTCATGGCGGTATTAATACATAAACATTGGGCCGATGCCTTCGCACGCCTCAACCTTGAGCAGCGAACAAAGATACATTTGGCCACCCCTGCACATTCCCGCCTTCCTTAAGCAGGGAAACAGGCAAACTTTACTTTTCCATCGATCACTTCTATACCAAAAACCAGGGCAACTTGATCATTTTTTGATCCACGCGTGTTTTTTACTGGCAATACCCCCCAAGGGGACTACCCCAAAATTGCTTCACCCTGATGTTCATGCGCTAAAAACAAACACAAAAAGCGGAGTAGTTTAGATGGTGAACTGTACCAAAACTCAAACTAAACATTTTCTCGCAATCACCCTCGCTTTTGGCTTGAGTCCATTGGCAACTCACGCAATAACCGTGGATGTTGGCCCTGCCTCCCTCAGTTTTAATTCGACACTCTCGGCGGGAGCCAGCTGGCGAGTGGAGTCTGTCGATAGTGCCAATGTTTCGCCCGGAAACTATGAAGGAGGCGAAGCACTTTCCAGCACCAATGATGACGGTGATTTGAATTTTGACCGGGACAAAACCTTCTCAAAAATCATCAAAGGTCTCCATGAACTTGAACTTAATTACGACAATATCGGTGCTTTTACCCGCTTTAAATATTGGTATGATTTCGAACTAAAGGATGAAAGTCGGGAGCACGGCCATGGCCCTAACGGCTACGCCCCGAACCAAGGACTTAATGACAAAGGCTACAGTCGACTATCCCGTTTCTCCGGCATCGAACTACTGGACGGATTTCTTTATGGCAGTTTTTACCTGAACGACTCTCCATGGGATGTGCGAATTGGACGACAGGTTGTGAGCTGGGGGGAAAGTACGTTTATTCGCAATGGCATTAACATCATCAACCCGATTGATGTCAGCGCCTTTCGACGCCCGGGGGCTGAAATCAAAGAAGGTCTCGTTCCAGTCAGCATGCTTTACATAAACGTTGGGCTGAATCCGGCTGTATCAATCGAAGCATTTTACCAGCTGGAATGGGAAAAAACCCAATTAGATCCCTGTGGAACTTACTTCGCCACCTCCGATGTTATCGCTGACGGTTGCCAAACCCTCACCTTAGGTACCAGCGTCCCCGACCGTACACTTTCAATCGCCCCAAATGGCAGACTGAAGCGCTCAAGCGATGTTGATGCTTCAGATTCCGGTCAATTTGGCCTTGCCATGCGCTACTATGCACAAGCATTGAATGACACCGAGTTTGGCTTTTACTATGTCAATTATCACAGCCGCATACCGATGTTCTCAGTCGCCACGCTTGGGGGGGTACCCAGTTACTTCGCTGAGTTTCCCGAAGATATCCAGCTTTTTGGCGTAAGCTTTAACACCAACCTCTCGGGGTATGCACTCTTCGGCGAAATCAGCTATCGCAAGGATTTGCCCATTCAGATCAATGCATCAGAGATTGTCAGTGGCTTATTCGGTGCACTGGGAATTCGGCCAGCCAACACCTTTTCACCGGAAATTACCTTGGGCACCCGTGCCAAAGGTTATGACCTGATCGATGTGACTCAAGCACAAATCAGTACCTTGAAAACCTACAATCAAATATTGGCATCGGATCGGCTGATTATTATAGGCGAACTGGGATTTACCCATATCCTTGATGATTTGAAAGACCATCCCTATGGCCGATCAACCAACTACGGCACAGGAAGCCCTGGGGATAATGGCTTTATTACACGAAGCTCCTGGGGCTATCGCTTAAGAGCCAGCCTCGATTACCGCAACTTCATGGCCGGAGTTAATGTATCACCTCAGTTGTCGTGGTCCCATGACGTGCACGGCGTGTCCCCAACCGGAGGGGCATTTAACGAAGGCGATAAAGCGGTCAGTTTCGCGCTTAACGGCGATTTCAAAGAGGATTATCGCGGAGGCATCTCTTACACCCGCTTTTTTGGCGGGGATTTTAATACGCTTTCTGACCGTGACTTTATCAGTGCAACGGTCAGCATGTCGTTTTGAGAACATATCCGTCGAAACCAGAAATCTTTCGTCACGCGGTTAGCAGACAACCTTAAAGGTGAAAATCATGTACCGAATGTTAAAAAGCCGTCATTGGTCTGCCCTATTTATAGCGCTCGCAAGCGTAGTTTTAACCTTACCCTCTAGCGCTCAGGTTTCTGAGGATGAAGCCGCAGAACTGGGAAAAACATTAACCCCTATCGGTGCCGAGCAGAAAGGTAATGGCAGCACCATTCCGGAATGGACAGGAGGACTTACCGAACCACCCGCAAACTATCAAACGGGAACACATTTAATCGACCCCTTCCCGGATGATAAACCCTTATTTACGATTACCCAGGACAACCTGGCGCTATACAAAAACAAACTCAGCGTCGGGCAGCTCACCATGTTCAAGCAGCATCCCAAGTCATATCGGATGGTAGTCTACCCATCCAGACGAACAGCAGCTTTGCCCCAATCGGTTTATGCTGATGCCACCTACAATGCAACCCATGCCAAGCTGACCGACGGCGGGAATGGCGTAACAGACTTTCGGGGCTATGTCCCTTTTCCAATCCCCAAAAACGGACTTGAAGTCATCTGGAATCATATACTGAGGTATCGCGGTGGTAGCTCGAAAAGATCAATCGCCCAAGTCATCACCCAAAGCAACGGTGATTTTCACCATGTTTTACTGGAAGAGGAAGTCGTGTATCCCGAGAACATGGATGGCCTCGAAGGAATTGAAAATATGCTGGTGTTCTTCAAACAAAGTGTCACCGAACCCGGAAGACTGACCGGCAATGTCTTACTCGTCCATGACACCGTAAATCAGGTTCAAGAACCTCGCAAGGCCTGGATCTACAACGCTGGACAACGTCGAGTAAGGAGAGCCCCTCAAGTAGCCTATGATGGCCCTGGAACCTCGTCAGATGGCCTGCGTACCTCTGACAATTTTGATATGTATAACGGCGCCCCGGATCGTTATGACTGGAAATTGGTTGGCAAGCAAGAATTATACATCCCCTACAACAACTATAAACTGGCCTCGAACGCCTACAAATACAAAGACATCATCAGGCCAGGCCATATGAATCCCGATTTATTGCGCTATGAATTACACCGTGTCTGGATAGTTGAGGCGACGCTTAAAGAGGGCCAACGCCACATTTATACCAAGCGTACATTTTATATAGACGAAGATAGCTGGCAGATTGCCGTGGTAGATCACTATGATTCCCGGGGAGAATTCTGGCGACTTTCTGAAGCATATGGGATGCAGGTTTACTATGCGGATATTCCGCTGAAATCTGCAGAAGGTTACTACGATATCACTAATAACCGTTATCTGGTGATCGGCTTGCAAAATGAGGTGAGTGGCCCAACCGAGTATGGCCATCGGGGAAAAATGGTCGACTTTACGCCTGCGGCGCTACGTCGCTCCGGGCGACGTTAAGACCGGCTCTTCGAAAACGGCGAACGGGGCTCTGCCACCATCAATGGCATCGCCTCGTTCTCATCACTTCGACGGTGAAGGCGTCGAACGAACTTCGTTACTCGCTAACCACTTTCATGTCAGCTTTGGGCGTCTCTCGCCAGAACCGCTCCAAGTCGTAGAACTCACGGGTTGCAGGAAGCATCACATGAACCACGATTTCACCTAAATCAACCAAAATCCAATCACTACTGCCCTCACCTTCTGTTCCCAGAGGGCGGACTCCGTGCTGTTTAACTTCGGTGACAACATTGTCTGCGAGCGATTTGACATGTCGGTTTGAGGTGCCGCTGGCGATAATCATTGCATCGGTAACACTGGTTCGTTCCGACACATCGATGACTGTAACATCTTTTGCTTTCAAATCATCCAGGGCATTGAGAATAACGGTTTTCAATTCGTCTGTCTGCATAGTTTGCGTAATGGTGAATGCACCCTCCACTTGTTTTAACAACGCTCGGTGTTATGCCAACACCGAAACGATATTCTGTTTTCGAGCATGACTTTTTACCATCCTCTTGCCCAGAATAGCTCATTTATCAACCACAAATCCATCATTTTTAACATCCTTTGACGACACAAAGCATCACGCCGAATCGCGATATAGGTTGTATTGAATGATCTTGTGATTAACACTGTCCGGAACTAAATACCGCACGGATCGATTTTGTTGCCTTAAATGCCTGATTTGGGTGCTGGAAATTGCCAACGGGGTTAATGACAATCTTAATATTACACCGGCAGGCTGAATTCTTAATGCCTCGGGTTTATTCACCCAACGTGCAGCACAATAGGACGTTACCGTTTCACTGCATTTGACAGGCCACCCCGGTCGCTCAATCACAATCAAGTGACCATACCGGCACAATTCCTGCCATTCATGCCAGGAATCCAGCTTGGAAAATGCATCAGCCCCCATTACAAATGCAATTGCAGGAACCGCTCCAAGCTCCGCCCGGATTTGCGCGAGCGTATCAACTGTATAAGACCTACCGGATCGTTCCAGCTCGCGATTATCTACTGCCAATCCGGGTTCCCCCTCGATAGCAGCAGCGAGCATATCCAGACGCTGCGCTTCCGAAGCCCCCGGTATTGCCCGATGTACTGGCGTTGCACAGGGTATCAGCGCAATCTCATCTGCTCCTACTGCATCACGCACTTCCAATGCTGTGCGCAAATGGCCGACATGAACCGGGTCGAACGTCCCCCCCATGAAAAGCTTCAGCGGTCGGTTAATAACTCAATCTCCATTATTGGCGGATATGACCGTCACCAAACACGACGTACTTCTGACTGGTTAACCCTTCAAGACCAACTGGGCCCCGTGCGTGAAGCTTGTCCGTAGAGATGCCAATTTCAGCACCCAGGCCATACTCAAACCCATCTGCAAATCGAGTCGATGCATTCACCATCACTGAGCTCGAATCCACTTCGTTGAGGAACCGGCGCGCCAACGTGTAGTTTTCAGTTAGAATGGCATCGGTATGGTGCGAGCCATACTGATTGATATGCCGGACAGCTTCATCCAGATCGCTGACAATTTTTACCGACAGCACCGGTCCGAGGTATTCCGTAGACCAGTCTTCCTCGGAGGCTGCAGCGGAAGAGATGATCGCCTGAGTCTGGCCACAACCGCGTAACTCCACCTGCTTTTCAGCCATTCTCGCCGCAAACTGCGGCAAAAACGTGGATGCTACTGCGCTATGCACCAATAAAGTTTCCATGGTGTTGCAAGTTCCATAGCGGTGTGTTTTGGCATTGTCGGCAACATTGAGCGCCTTATCCAGATCCGCATGCTGATCAACATAAACATGACAGATACCATCAAGATGTTTAATCACGGGTACTTTGGCTTCCCGACTGATCCGTTCAATCAAGCCTTTGCCACCTCGTGGCACAATCACATCCACATATTCCGGCATGGTGATCAGCTGGCCGACAGCAGCACGATCAGTCGTATTAATGACCTGAACCGCATCCGCGGGTAAACCTGCTTTTTCAAGTCCAAGGGCAATGCAACGGGCAATTGCCTGATTTGAATGCAGTGCTTCGGAGCCACCACGCAACACTGTCGCATTGCCGGATTTGAGGCACAAGCTCGCCGCTTCGACTGTTACATTTGGACGGGATTCATAGATAATGCCGATTACACCGAGGGGAACACGCATTTTGCCCACTTGAATGCCCGAAGGACGATAAGCCATGTCAGTGATGACGCCAACCGGGTCAGGCAAGGCAGCAACCTGATTCAAGCCTTCAATCATCGTATCGATTCGGCTTTGAGTCAGTTCCAGACGATCAAGCAGTGCGGCATCAAGGCCATTTGCCCGCCCGTTTTCAAGATCCTGCTGATTGGCTTCAACGAGTAATTGACGGCTTTGGTCAATGAACTCTGCAGTAGCCAACAACGCCTGATTTTTGTCATGAGTACTGGCTTTGACAATCTGCGTCGCAGCCTCGCGAGCTTTTTGCCCGACTTCAGACATGTATGCTATAACGTCCATTCGATCTCTCGTTTCAAGTGCGCTGGGTATATCTGGTTGCCACCCGTATTGGTGACAACGTGCGCAGCCATTATAACGTTTCAAACAGTCCATTGGAAACGCTAAATCCTCTACCGAACCACCTCCCGCGACAAACCTGGAACACGTTAACAGGTTGAATTTTCCAATTAATCTGGCCAATACCAGTGACTTTCATCTAAAGTTAATGCACATTCGAAGAAAAATAAGAGCAACCTATTCAAAAATGCATTCACTTTCCTGCGGTTATGTGCCTCGGGAAATCAAAACGATTCAAATCCCAGGGAAACGGAACGACTATGTCGCAAACTGAAATAAATCACCATTTGCGCGCAAAAATCTATTTTGGTGCAGCACTATCCGCTGCATTTCTGGCCTGTGCAGGACTCTTGTCAGGCCGCATTGAAACAGGCTTGATTGCATTGATTTTTTCTGTCTTGCTGGCGCTGAATACCCGATTTTTAATGCGCCCGGAAAAATTACTGCAACAGCAGATTCTTGCACACATCATTATCATATTTCTGGCACTCGTCACGTTATCAAGCGCATTCTTTCAGCATGGTCTTGCCGAACAATGGGCTTATCTGTTCCCGGTTATTGTTTTTTTCATTTACCCGGTAAAACCAGCCGGCGTTGTGGTCGCGATATACAGCCTGCTCTTCGCCCTTCAAATTGGTCACAATTTTTATGGTCCAGTCAAAATTCAATTATTAATTAACTACCTGTTCTGCCTCATGCTTACGATCGCATTCGTCTATTTGCGCGAGGTTAGAGAACGGCAACTCAAACCACTCAGAAGAACAGACAACCTTACCTTGGCCTCCACCCGGGAACATCTGGCTAACGACCTGAGCAAAGAAATTCAACGCAGTGAACGCGAGGGTTCCGCCCTGAGTCTTCTTGCCTTGACAGTCGATACCGAATCGCAACCCGTGGCGCCCAACTCCGGTGCGGACTCCCATGAATCCCTGCTCCAGCAGCTAGGTCGCACACTACATGAAGAGTTACGCTTATTTGACAGTTATTATCGTTATGAGGATCAGCAATTCCTGATTACATTGCCACACACATCCACGCAAGATGCGATCAAAAAAGCCGACAGATTAAGGCTTACCTGCAAAACCAAGTTAGCCAACAAAATCAGTACAAAACACAACGAACAACCCGGCGTTACGGTGAGTGTAGGCGTAACCGGCCTGAATGTTGGGGATGACGCCGATACGATGATCCGGAGGGCCTTACTGGCGCTCAGGAAAGCACAACGAGGCGGTGCCAATCGGACCAGCACCTATATTGATGATGATCAGTTTAGTGACGATGATGCCCTGACCCTGAGTACGGATCCACTGAGCCTTGACTCATATGGCAGTAATGATCAAGGAGAACCACGAACATGACAGAGGCACAACTAAGAGCACAAACGCGCACGGGACTTTACGGTGCCGCCGCCGCACTCATGGCTATACTTGCTTTTTTGAACTACCGGTATGGTTTGTTTAACCTGTTCTACACCAGTGCGTTATTTATGCCACTCTTTGTGTTCGGCGCTGTTTTTTCAATCGTGCAATTTAAAAAACAACTTGAGGAAACTGGACACGAAATTATTCTGACAATTGCAGTATTAATGATTGCCGTTCGACTCAGCCAGGGTCAACCGGAAGTCCAGCACTGGCTGTACCCTCTGAGTCTGCTCAGTTTCCTGGTGCTGTCTTTGAAATCAGCATTCCTCTTCAATGGCATCACGCTGGTATTCATTTCACTGCTGGTAATCATTGTCGAAGACATCTTTCAGGGCACGCTGTTCTTTACCAGTTATATCCTGTTGGCGGGTTTATCCGGAATGTTTGCCTATCTGCACCACCACAAAACCCGCTCCCTGGTCGAACTGTCGATAACGGATCCGATGACAGGGGCTTACAACATTAAACACTTCGAAGAAACACTGACAACAGAAGTATGCCGCTCTGAAACCACTCGTTATCCTTTATCCCTGATCTCACTGGAAATTGATTACTTCCCCCAAATCAAGGAGGTTCACGGCCAAGCCCAAGCCAACGAGGTGATCAAAGCCATATCCAGATCACTCAACGGTATGATTAGAGCCGGTGATAGCCTTTATTATGATGGCAATGAACGTTTTTATTTTCTACTTCCATTCACGCCCACTGAAGGTCTGGTGGTCATCGCAGAACGGGTACGTCGCAGCATTGAAGAACAAACCTGGCCAGTGGTTGATTCTCTAACCGTCAGTCTTGGTTGCACAACACTCAAAACCGACCACGAAACCGCACAACTCATGATCCGCCATGCGAATGAAGCACTTCAGGAAGCGCAAAGAAAAGGGCATAATAGAGTCAGTCTGAGCGCCAAAAGTTAAACCCTGCGCCACAATGTTGAGCCTGTCATATTGGCAGGCCACTTACCCGTGACCCTTAAAGAGCTGCTTCGAACCCATTTTCGTGAATGACCTCATAACCACCTTCAGCCATTGGCTTGAACTAAACCCTCACTGGCTTGCCTTTGGCATTTTCGCGACCGCATTTCTGGAATCCCTGGCCATTGCCGGCATCCTGGTTCCCGGTGTTGCCATGCTATTTGCCATGGCTGGATTGGCAGGAAATGGCGCTTTGCCACTGTCACATGCCCTGGGCTGGGCATTTCTGGGCGCTATCGCGGGGGATGGCTTGAGTTTTTGGCTGGGCACTCATTTTCAACGGAAAGTCTATGCCCTGTGGCCACTCACACGTTACCCCGGACTCGTTCAACACGGTGAAAACTTTTTTCAGGTTCACGGTGGTAAAAGTATTGTCATTGGCCGCTTTATTGGCCCGGTCCGCCCCGTAATTCCTCTCGTCGCCGGGGTTCTGCGAATGTCCCCCACTCGTTTCCTGACATTTAATGTCCTTTCCGCAGCAGGATGGGCACCCATGTACATTTTACCGGGCTACCTGATCGGCGCATCACTAAAAGCAGACATTGTACTTCCGGACCATTTTATCCCGGTACTTTTCAGTGCAATGTTAATCCTGGCCGGGCTCTACTGGCTGATGATTCATACTCACAGTCGGCTGCAATACGATAGCCGGAGCTATTTATGGTTCAAGACTCAACTGGCCCAATATCGCCAAAGCCACAAGTTCTGGCAATCGATGCTTGGGCAACGACCGGGACAGCCATTGACGTTTCCCCTAAACTCATTGGCAATGCTTGCAGCGTCCTGCAGCCTATTTGTGATCATCGCCTTGCTGGTAAGCCACACGAACTTTTTCTCTGACGCAAACCAGTTTTTCCAGTCTTTCTTTCAAACTCTGCGCCACCCTATTCTTGACCCGTTGATGGTTGGTATCACATTACTGGGAGATCCAACCTTACTTTACATCACCTTCTCGCTCGGTGTGGCATTGCTGGTTTTCCGGGGCTACTATGCTGCCGCCCTACACGTTGCCCTCGCTGGATTGCTTACAGTAGCGCTCTCCTACGGTTTGAAAGCGTATTTTGCCATACCAAGACCCGAATTGGTGCTGAATCCACCTGCCACATTTGCCTTTCCCAGTGGCCATAGCAGCGGTGCCACGGTCTACATTGGCTTACTGGCCGCTTTTATTGGCAATGAATTCGAGCCCGGTAAACGTCGTATGTTTTACCTTTGTGCGGCTATCCCGGTACTGTTAATCGCGCTGAGTCGTCTTTATCTTGGCGTACACTGGTTCACAGATATTCTCGGCGGCATACTCCTTGGCCTGGGAATCGTAGCCGTAACCCGCTTGAGCTATAATCGCTACGACCATACACCGCTCAGTGCGGACGTTTTCACCTGGTGTGCATTATTTGTAGGGCTGCTCGCTACGGGAATCTATCTACAACTGGCCTGGAATGATGCGATGCAGCGATATGCACCGCTGTGAGGGCTATTAGCCCTCGAGAAGCGAAAGAAAATACTGGACTTGCTCAAGACGATAGAGTGGATCCTGCAATTCCAATAGAAATTGTTTCTGTTGACGGTCAATAGGCAGAAGCTCCGTCAAGCGACCCCCCAGCTCGGAACTGTCACGGTAGTTAATATCCATATTTAAACTGGATACAGCAGGATAATCGACCAAACGCTTAAGCAAACCAGCCAGATCCTGATACTTTTCCGGCACCGGATGTTTGGGTTCCGCTTCAATGGCAGTAATATGCCCCCAGTTTAACCCGGTATCATCACGAAACGTGTCCGCGATCCTCACCTTTTCCACGCCTTCTACCGTGATGCCAAGCAAACCATTAGGTTGCTGATCAAAATCAACAATATGGGCCGATGTTCCAATTTCAAAAAATTCACATTCATGGGCCGTATCCTTACCTTGCTGAAGCATAACGATGACGAACGGTGTTCCATGCTTGAGACTGTCTGCGACCATTTTGGTGTAACGAGGCTCAAAAATCTGCAGAGGCAAACGACCTCCAGGACAAATCAACGCATTCAAAGGAAAAAGAGGTACTTCCATAGTCTACAATATTGTTACCTATGTTCATTAATTAAAAAGCCGCTAATGCATAATATCCGTAAACACAAGGCAATACCACGAATAATCACCATACTGCATTTATTCTCCAGGTACATTGACTGAATATGCCAGCCACGCCAAAACAACTACAAAGACACTTTCCGGCATTGATCGGCCTCGCAGGGGTTTCACCAACGGAATCGGCTGGGGCAATCAAAGTCGCTCGCATGCTGGATGGCCCGATGGTGATCATGGCAGTGTGGATTATTATCGAGTGGTACCTGGAAGCCAGCGGCCATTTATCCACCGCTGTTGTTCACGTAACAGACTGGATTATCTGGACCTTTTTCATCTTCGAGACAACCGCCTTAACCATTCTTGTAAATGATAAAAAAAACTATCTGGTAAGTAACTGGGTTAATCTGCTCATTATCTTCTTGGGCTTTCCGGTGATTTGGGTGGAATTTCCTTCGGCGACAATGCTGCGAGTCCTGCGGCTGATTGTGATGTTCGGCTTCCTCGTCCAGATCTCGACCACTGCTCGCCGAATCCTTTCCCGCAATCATCTGGGCACCACACTGATCGTTGGCTTTGTGGTTATGGTGATGTCTGGCTTCCTGATTGCGGGACTCGACCCGGCTTTTTCCAGCCCCTGGGAGGGGATCTGGTGGGCCTGGGTAACCGTTACCACAGTGGGTTATGGTGATTTTGTTCCCGTTAGCACTGCTGGCCGGCTTTTTGGCGCGTTTTTGATTTTAATGGGAATTGGCTTGTTTTCACTTCTGACAGCGAACTTCTCGGCTTTCTTTGTTTCCCGGGATGAAGCTGAAATGATTCGCAGAGAAAATAAAATTCTCGCCAAACTGGATCGACTGGAGAACAAACTGGAGCATCTGGAAGAAAAAATTGAGGAAATGCGAACCGTATCCGGTTCGCCTAACTCGGAAAAAAAGGAAAAGCGTTAAGGGATAAAACCAGGTTTTGATGACGTTCAAATTGAAACGTTGAAATTAGCCCCGAGCAGATCCAGAATTTCATCAATTTTATGACGTGCCTCAACCAGAATTTTGAGACTCTTTTGCGGCGTTAATCCGCCGCCTTCCAGCTTGCTGAATGCAGGAATTTTATTGAACGGTGGCAAACTCTTCTGCCCGGGCTGACCAATCAGCGTATGCACCTGAGACACAATCACCAAATCGGTGTAATTCGCCTTATCATTGCCGGACTCATAAGTCCAATTTTCCGCATTCTGAACCACATCCTGTAACTCTTCAGAGAACCCCCAGTGTTTCAGCAATGTAACACCAATCTCTGCACGCAGATCATCCATGGCATCGAACAGGTTTTTCTGGTCGGCCCATAAATCGACAAACCCTTCGGCATAGGTAACTACCGGAACCTTACCAATATCGTGGATCAATCCCGCAAGCAGCGCCTGATCGCGATTCAACCCGGGCGTCAATTCTGCCAACACATAAGCGATCGCAGCCACTTGACGGGAATGCTGCCAAAGCTGATCCATCGCTTCCTGAAGCTCCTTGCGCTTGGTTTTGAATAGCTCCCGCATGGAAAATATCGTCACCAGTTGACGGGTAGTCGTCATCCCCAGTCGCACAACCGCCGCACGTGCACTCTCGACCTCGGTAAAGCCCCGGTACAATGGGCTATTACAGGCTTTAATCAATTTAACAACAATAGCGGGATCGGCACTCACAACTTTAGCAACATCGTCTGCCGTGGATCGCTCACTTTCGATCAATTCCCGAATTCGGAACGCGATATCCGGAAGGCTGGGCAACCGATATTGATTAGCTTTCAAGTCAGCCTCGAACGCCATTAACAGCTGGTATCCAACATCCCCATCTTCCTGCCGTAATGCCGCCTGTTCGAATTGTTGCAAGGGTGCATCACGCAGCATCTGATTCAAGACATCTTCTGCCACAACTATGAGCTCTACGTCTGTCCCCGCATAAACGTTAAATTGGCGCGGCCGTAAATGGGCGACAGCCGAAGCCGCACTCTCGGTTCCGGATGCGATCTGCGAAACCCGGCCGTCGCTTGCCTCAAGCACGAGTACACCTGAAACAAGAAAATAATCATTTTGATCATTATTGCCACGCTCAAGTACCAGCGCTTTCTTTTTAAAATTTTTACGCTGAAGTCGCGAAGAAAGCAGAATTAACTGCTCTTCCGATAATCGGGCAAAAGGGGTGAACGCCCTCAGGTTTTCGGTGTCTAGTGGTGTTAGTGTCTTCATCGTAGTCCAAACGTATCCTAACCAATATCATTCAAGCAGGCAGGCTTTAGTATAAATACGGGCTATTACGACTCGTTTGCATTGCAACACCTTACAAAAAAGTCAATGGGAGTAGCCATTCCGCCACTCATGAGAATATTTTAACGATATGCGAGAGAGCTTCGCCACCTACAGCAGACGATACTTCAAGTAAACGAGGCTTCGCGACCCTATGAGAATTATAGTAGCCGCTCTGCAATCAAATTGCAGCGACATACGGATATTATTTGGAAAAAACTAGAATGCCATAAAATCTGAACTAACCTTACAGGTATAGACTAACGTCGTAACTTGGCTTATCGTTGACCAATCTGGCAATAATCAGCCACCAGAAACGGGAGAGGATCACGGTTGTTTTGGAAACACGTCATTTGATAGAGGGTACTTGTTGATGTCAGCCTCAAACTATGCAGTAATGTTTGCAGACATTGCGGGCAGCTCAAGCCTTTACAAGCAAATAGGCGACGAACCTGCCAAGAAAGCGATTTTTAGCTGTTTAGCTCTGGCTGAAAATATAATTTGTGCCCACCGCGGAATCGTAGTCAAAACCATCGGCGATGAAATCATGGCCCGTTTTGACGATCCGAACGACGCCATCGAGGCTGCTCGAAACCTCCAAATGCAAGTAGACCAGAACTTCAGTTTTGATGGCGCAAAAATGGCCATGCGAATAGGTGTTCACTATGGCCCTGCGATTCTGGAGAACAACGACATCTTCGGCGATGCCGTCAATACGGCAGCACGAATGGTATCTGCCGCCAATGCCCGACAAATCGTCCTGTCTGAACCGACCGTTCATGCTCTTGCGCAAGACCTCTGTGCACTAGCCCATCGATTTGACTTCGCCAAAATCAAAGCATTTAAAGAAAGCGTTCCCCTTTACCTTATTGAATGGGAAGCCACCATGGGGAATGTGACAACACTGATGCCCGTGAGTCGGCCAGCAACGGCGGAATCAAAAAGGGGCTTTCTGGTATTGCAATTCGAAGATCAAAAACACGCTGTTACAGCAGACCAGACCGATTACACCATCGGCCGGGAGGCACAATGTGACCTGGTCGTGCCCTCTCCTTTTGCATCCCGAAAACACGCTTGGGTTGAATACCGTCGCGGCAAATTTGTGCTTGTGGATCACAGTACCAACGGCACTTGGGTTCGCACCGGCGACAATCAGGATATTTTCCTGAAACGGGAAGAATTACCCCTTTGGGGTGCGGGTGCCATCAGCCTGGGTGAGCCCCTTGAGAACAACGTGGATTACGTCATTAAATTCAGTCTTTAAGCCCTCCAAATTCGCATCTCTTGATTCGCAGGCCCTCTTACTTCAAGGGCCTCAGTCCCGATAAAACACCAGAGCACACCACTTAAATCTCGATACGCTCCAAATTCAGCTTCATTCAACACTCATACAATCCAATAAATCACAGCCAATTTCAGAGTACGCTATCAATAGAAGTTTGGTTGTCAGGCTCATCTTTGGTATTCTCACCCTCTTGAATTCAGAAAATTCCCTGAACTACCAACAACCCTAAATTAAGAGAATCGAACATGCCCACTTATCGTTCCAAAACGTCGACTCATGGTCGCAATATGGCCGGTGCTCGTGCATTGTGGCGAGCCACTGGAATGAAAACCGAAGATTTCAACAAACCCATCATAGCGGTGGTCAATTCGTTCACTCAATTCGTCCCCGGGCATGTACACTTGAAGGATTTGGGTCAGTTGGTTGCACGTGAAATTGAAGCGGCCGGCGGTGTTGCCAAAGAATTTAATACCATCGCCGTGGACGACGGTATCGCAATGGGCCATGACGGCATGCTTTATAGTTTGCCTTCCCGTGAAATCATCGCTGATTCCGTGGAGTACATGGCTAACGCCCATTGTGCAGATGCTCTGGTTTGTATCTCCAACTGCGACAAGATCACGCCGGGAATGCTGATGGCAGCATTGCGCCTGAATATCCCAGCGATTTTCGTATCCGGGGGCCCGATGGAAGCGGGTAAAACCAAATTGGCAGAACACAATCTCGATCTGGTGGACGCAATGGTTATCGCTGCCGACCCAACGGCATCGGACGAACTGGTCGAAGAGTATGAGCGCAGCGCCTGTCCGACTTGTGGATCCTGCTCCGGTATGTTCACAGCGAACTCCATGAACTGTCTGACTGAGGCAATAGGCCTGTCACTCCCTGGAAACGGCACAACGTTGGCAACCCACTCAGACCGGGAGCGATTATTCCTGGAAGCCGCCCGCAATATTGTAGATATCACCCGGCGCTACTACGAACAAGATGACAGCAGTGTATTACCGCGAAGCATTGCCTCACGTAAAGCCTTCGAGAATGCCATGACGCTTGATATCGCCATGGGTGGTTCAACCAATACAATACTGCATTTACTGGCTGCAGCCCAGGAAGCAGAAGTTGACTTCACCATGAAGGATATCAACGAATTATCCCACCGTGTTCCGCAATTGTGCAAAGTCGCACCCAACACGCCAAAATACCACATTGAAGACGTGCACCGGGCGGGCGGTATTATGGGGATTCTCGGCGAACTGGATCGCGCCGGATTATTGCACAGCGACTTGCCGACCGTGCATTCACCCACGATGAAAGATGCCTTGAACAAATGGGATATCATGAATTCACCAACGAATGAGGTGAAAGAGTTTTTCCGCGCAGGCCCTGCGGGCATCCCCACGCAACAAGCCTTCAGCCAGTCAACCCGCTGGCCAACACTGGACGGTGACCGGGCACAAGGTTGTATCCGCTCTCTTGAGCATGCATTCTCGAAAGAAGGTGGCCTTGCTGTACTGTACGGCAATATCGCAGAAGACGGCTGTGTGGTCAAAACTGCCGGTGTAGATGAAGACAATCTTCAATTTACGGGTCGTGCACGAATCTTTGAAAGCCAGGACAGCGCGGTTGCCGCCATACTCGGCGATGAAGTCGTCGCCGGTGATGTTGTGATTATTCGATATGAAGGCCCCAAAGGCGGTCCCGGCATGCAGGAAATGCTCTACCCCACCAGCTACCTGAAATCAAAAGGCCTGGGCAAATCTTGCGCCCTGCTGACCGATGGCCGATTCAGTGGTGGAACCTCAGGATTATCAATCGGTCACGTATCACCCGAAGCAGGCGCGGGTGGTGCAATTGGTCTGGTTGAAGAAGGCGACACGATTAAAATCGACATCGTGGAACGCAGCATTAACGTTGACTTGACCGATGAGCAACTTCAGGCACGTCGTGCAGCCATGGATGCCAAAGGCAGCGCAGCCTGGAAACCGGCGCAACCACGGAAACGTAAAGTCTCCGCAGCATTAAAAGCCTATGCCATGCTTGCAACAAGCGCCGACAAGGGCGGTGTAAGAAACCTGGATATGCTCGACTAAGTCACGCATATCCACTAAAACCAATGAGGTGCCCACTGTACCTCATTGGTAATTGTCTGACTTTCAAGCCTTAACCTGGCGCCTATCGAACACGACAAAACTATAGTCGTAAATATTTGCCCCCTCAGCCGAAAACGATTCTCGGGAAACTTCCTGCCATTCCCCCCAATCCAGTTCCGGAAACCAGGCGTCCCCTTGTACTTCAGCATGCACCAGAGTAAGGTAAAGACGGTCTACTTTCGGCAGTGCGAGGTGATAGATTTGATCACCACCGATGATCATCACCTCCTCTGTGCCTTCAATCATCGCAGCAGACTCTGCCCTTGAAACAGCAGATTCCAGATCCTGAACCGCGTCTACACCCGGGGATTGCCATTCCGGGTTTCGTGTAACCACAATATTCTTTCGACCCGGTAACGGCTTACCAATGGATTCGAAAGTCTTGCGCCCCATGATGATCGGTTTCCCGAGTGTAACCCGTTTGAAATACTTCAAATCTTCCGGTAAGTACCAAGGCAAATTATTATTAATTCCAATGGTTCGATTTTCTGCCATCGCGGCAATGATCGCTTTTCTCAAAACGCCCCCAAAATAAAGTCATGCGAATTCAGTCTGAGCTGGTGAGCAGGCCAATCCAGTTCTATACTGCAAAAATAACATATCCACATTTGTCGAAAACTCGCCACTGCTGCGATTGCTAATAACGACAGTTTTTTACTCATGCAGAGCTAGAATTGGAAGATAACTCATGTCGGGCAAGAATGTCGAATCCCTATTCACCGAAGGACGCCTATCAGTTATAACTTTTTCCACCCGGGATGCCACCTTCGCGATCCCCTTGGAGCAAGTTCGCTATATCGAGAAAGATGTCGAGCGCAACATAAAAGTAGATCAACAGACTCAGTTCAATCACGAAGTCATTACCTTTCAGAACCGAGCCGTCCCCTTGTATGACTTTTGCAATTTAACGGGGAGCAAATCTGCCACAGCTCAAGCCGAAGATTTACTGGATACCTTGAATGCCCGGGAGCAAGACCATATCGAATGGGTAGCAGAGCTTGAGAAAGCGATAAAAACCAAAACGCCCTTTACGAAAACAACAGACCCCAATAAATGCGCGTTTGGTATTTGGTACAACAAGTTTAAAACGAACGATAAAGACCTCGAAGAAGTCATGGAGAAATTCGATCAACCTCACCGTCGACTCCACGAAATGGCCGCAGAGTTACTGCCACTGTCCGAAATCAATCAGGATGAGGCACTTGCGAAACTCAAACGGGAGCGCACAACCACTTTTGGCGCGCTTCGCAATCTGTTCGAAAACGCGCGGGAACGGGTTACGGCCACAGTAAGGCCTATTATCGTCTTTGTCGAGCAGGGCAAAAACAAAATAAGCGCCTTGAGACTGGATAATATTCAAGACATCCAAACTTACGGCTTGAATGATTTTTCTGACGATGAATCGACAGAAGGCATCATGAAGCGAAAATCAGACGAGTTTTTGATCGAGGGATATTTGCGAAATGGCGACGGGCCGCCGATTATACTGATCAACTGCCAGCCTCTAAAAGCCTGACCGGTGTTTGCATCTCTCGAGGAAACGGGATCTCGAGAGATGCATACAACCTTGCTTAAACAGACTAGTTACCCTAAGCAGAACACTTAAAGGCCGCTTAGAAAAGCATTAACGGACTTCCACACCTTGGTCTGCCATAAACTGCTTGGCTTCCGGTATCGAATATTCGCCAAAATGGAAGATACTGGCAGCCAACACCGCATCAGCACCACCTTCTTTAACGCCATCCACCAGATGCTGAAGATTACCAACACCACCAGAGGCTATAATTGGAATAGAAACGGCCTCGCTGATCGCTCGTGTTACACCCAGATCAAAACCATTCTTCATGCCGTCACGATCCATGCTGGTCAGCAGAATTTCACCCGCGCCCATTTCGGCCATTTTTCGAGCCCATTCAACCGCATCAAGTCCGGTTGGCTTGCGTCCGCCATGGGTGAAGATTTCCCAGCGGTCAGTCTCACCTTCGGCACTGACTTTTTTCGCATCAATAGCAACCACAATGCATTGACTGCCAAATCGCTCTGCTGCCTCGCGAACGAACTCCGGGTTGAACACCGCAGCGGTATTAATACTGACTTTATCTGCACCGGCATTTAACATGCGCCGGATGTCTTCAACGGTACGAATACCACCGCCCACTGTTAATGGAATGAACACCTCGCTGGCCATTTTCTCCACGGTGTGCACCATCGTCTCCCGATCTTCATGGCTGGCGGTAATATCCAGAAACGTGATTTCATCCGCGCCCTGCTCATTGTAACGCTTCGCGACCTCCACAGGATCGCCTGCGTCGCGAATATCAACAAACTGGACACCTTTGACCACGCGCCCTTTGTCCACATCCAGACAGGGGATTATCCGTTTTGCCAAACCCATGTGTTTACCTTTTTCTCATTGGCGGCAGTACCAGAATACCACCGCAGATGTTTGTACTATGCATATCGAATAATGCGTAAGTGCTCAGAGGTTACCGCTCCAGTGAGCAAAGTTTTTCAGCAGCTGTAACCCGGCCTCATGACTCTTTTCCGGGTGGAACTGGACGGCAAAGACATTGTCCCGACCGACCGCAGCGGCAAGCTTCTTACCATAATTTGCGGAACCATAAACCGAACCATCAGCAGCGGGCTCTGCATAATAACTGTGCACAAAATAAAAGCGGCTCTGATCCGGTATCCCATGCCACAAAGGATGATCCTGATCCTGGCTCACCTGATTCCACCCCATATGTGGCACTTTCAGTTTCACAGGAGCTTCACCCAACTCAGGATTACCGATTAATGGCTCACCAAAATAGCGTACTTTTTCCGGGAACAAGCCAAGACAGTCAACGCCATTGTTTTCCTCACTATGGGACATCAGCGCCTGCATCCCGACACAGATTCCGAGAAAAGGTCGATCCTTTGCTGCGGTACGAACCAGATCATCAAATCCGAGCCTTCGAATTTCGGCCATACAATCACGGATCGCACCAACACCCGGTAATAATACACGATCTGCATCCAGCACTGTTTTTGGATCAGCGGTCACCAAAACCCGAGCATCAGGCGCCACATGCTCTAATGCCTTGGATACCGAGTGCAAATTGCCCATCCCATAGTCAATTACGGCAATAGTATTCATACTGACAGTACTCACTCTACAAGCAACCTTTTGTGGAAGGCATAATACCCGCCATGCGTGGATCAGGCTCCAATGCCATACGCAATGCACGACCAAAGGCTTTGAACACCGTTTCAATTTGATGGTGGGTATTCAAACCTCGGAGGTTATCAATATGCAGTGTGACCAGGGCGTGATTGACAAACCCCTGGAAAAATTCATAGAACAAGTCCACGTCGAACCCGCCTACGGAGGCCCGCGTGAACGGGACATGCATTTCCAGGCCGGGTCGTCCAGAAAAGTCGATTACAACGCGGGATAATGCTTCGTCCAGCGGCACATAGGCATGGCCATAGCGACGGATACCTTTTCGATCCCCCAATGCCTTGTTAACCGCTTGCCCGAGGGTAATCCCCAAATCTTCGACGGTATGATGCGCATCAATGTGTAAATCGCCATTTGCCACAATATCCATATCAATCAAACCATGTCGGGCAATTTGATCCAACATGTGCTCTAAAAACGGTAGCCCGGTATTTTGTTTAATGTCACCGGTACCGTCCAGATTAACTGCGACCGTGATTTGAGTCTCAAGCGTATTACGTTCGACTCGGGCTTTGCGCTCTGCCATTTGGATCTCCACATCTGTCTCGCGTAACACTCAGGCTGTTTATTACCTTCAGTCTACGCAGATAAATCATACTGAACCCGCGATTATACCTGTTTCCTCATCTATCGCACAGATCGCTTCCGATTTTTGATTAGGGATACCTGTAAATTTCCTCTAGAATGGAGCCCAAGCACTCTTTGGGCAAGATATGTTAATCATAAATGTACAATTTGACCCGCTAGATAAATTTGACCCGCAATGACAAGACAGATTTCACTATTCGAAATGATGCCATCCGACAATCCTTCATTTTCATTCAGCGAAAAATTACTCCACTGGTTTGACCAATTTGGTCGCAAGAACTTGCCCTGGCAGCACAACAAAACAGCTTACCGGGTCTGGATTTCCGAAATCATGTTGCAACAGACTCAAGTGACGACGGTTATCCCCTACTACGAACGGTTCATGCAACGGTTTCCCGATATCGAAAGCCTGGCCCAAGCCAGTGTGGATGAAGTGCTCAGCTACTGGGCAGGTCTCGGCTACTATGCTCGGGGCCGCAACTTGCACAAAGCGGCAGTCACGGTCATGGAGAACTTCGCAGGTGAATTTCCCGACAAACTGGAAGATATCCAGTCACTACCTGGAATTGGTCAATCCACAGCGGGTGCCATCGCATCGATCGCACTGAAACAACGCGCTCCGATTCTTGATGGCAACGTAAAACGTGTTCTGGCTCGCTTTGCGGCAATAGAAGGTTGGACTGGAGAAAAATCTGTCAGTAATCAACTCTGGAAATTAGCCGATGAACTCACACCCCATCAGCGAGTAGATGAGTATACACAGGCCATTATGGATCTCGGTGCAAGCCTGTGCAGTCGCCGTAACCCGGATTGTGGCCAGTGTCCAATGCAAAGCGCTTGTAAAGCGTTTGCACAAGGACGACAAAACGAATTACCGACGCCAAAGCCGAAATCTAAAAATCCGGTAAAAGAAGCCTGGATTTTAGCAATCCGCGACGCTCATGGACGTCTTCTGTTTCAAAAAAGGCCACCAACAGGCATTTGGGGCGGGCTTTGGTCTTTGCCGCAGGTTGAGCGCGATCTAAACATCGCACAACTCCCGGATTACATCGCCTCACAGCTAGGGCTACAGGGTCAGTACAAGGCGGAGGCGACCCCTTTCGAACATCAGTTCAGTCATTTCAAGCTGGTGCTCCACCCCATTCTGTTCGAGTGCGAAAACCCGGTATCAGAAGCAGTCGGAGAATATAGCCTGGAAGGAATAGTGAGTCACGAGGTGCAAGGGAGCTACAAAATTCAAGAGGCCCACAAAATTCAAGAGGGCTTCACCGACAGCCAGTTCTATAGCAGAGCACAATGGCGAGAGATTGGATTGCCAGCCCCCATTAAAAAACTTCTTGGTTCAGGCAGCCTGCCGATCAAAGAGCAAATTGAACTCGGGATAACAGAGGATAGCTGATTAATCATTGCCAGGAAGCGCGTGACTGACGCGTTATCCCTCCGGCAAAAAATCTTCGCTGAAGTGCACTCTGTTTCGGCCTGACTGCTTGGCTTGATAGAGGGCTGCATCTGCACGCTTTAAAAAGTCTGACGGTGTGGTCCCGATTTTCGGCACATCAACAAAAACCCCGACACTCAAAGTCACAACATCGGCAATCGAGGATTTAGCGTGGGGGATCGCCAGATCCATAACGACTGACCGGATTGATTCTGCTATGGCACGGACATCCTCCTGCTCCACCCCCACCATCATGACTGCAAATTCCTCACCACCATAACGTGCGACGAGGTCAGTGGTTCGACGACTCACTGTACCCAAGGCATTGGCAACACTTTTCAGACAGTCATCGCCCTGCAAATGGCCGTAGAAATCATTATAAGCTTTGAAATGATCAACATCACACATGATAACCGTTAACGATTGAGCGCTACGCTGGCAACGGGCTACTTCATGAGCCAGATAGCGATCCAGATAGCGTCGGTTTGCAATCCCGGTCAAGCCATCAATATCAACCAGCTTCTTGAGGTGTTCATTGGCCTCCTCGTAATCGCGGGTAATCTGTATCAACTTGGAACGCATAGTGGCAATACGTTGCATCGCCATCATTTTTGCGGACAGTGTTTTGTGGTCAATGGGCTTGGCAAGATAATCATCCGCTCCAGCCTCGATACCCGCAGCGATATCCTCAGCAGAAAAGCAGGCACTTAGAAAGATGATCGGAGTCCAGTTATCTTCAATTTCCCTGATTTTTCGGGCCGCATCCTGTCCCTTCATAACCGGCATGACCTCATCCATAATCACCAAATCTGGGCTGTGCTCCTTGTACAACTCCACAGCCTGCGCACCATTCTCACCGATGACCAACTCATGCCCCAAATCCTGTAAAAAACTCTCCAGGATCATACGATCAACCAAAGAGTCATCAACGAGCAGAACCTTCATTCAATCCCCAAAATTTCCCTGAGCACAAGCAGACTGTTTTATTATCGATATTAAAATATTTTTCATTCAGTTAGTGTAGCCAATATGGCTGGATACTTCGAGTCTCAACTTTATAATTGGTTCTTTTCATTAGCATAATTTTATGAGCATCGGTTACACTTTGTTCAGACTGATAGAAGAGGTAAAGAAATGACTCGGCAAGTAATGTGCAAAAAGTACCAAAAAGAACTGGAAGGCCTGGATTTCCCCCCCATCCCGGGCCCGAAAGGCCAGGAATTGTTCGAAACGATCTCCAAACAGGCCTGGGGAGAGTGGCTACAACACCAAACCATGCTGATCAATGAAAAACGCCTGAGCCTGATGGACCCCAGAACCCGCGAGTACTTGAACGAACAAATGGAAAAGTTTTTTTGTAACGCAGACGACATGGATCAGGCAGAGGGCTATGTTCCGCCATCAGAAACCCCTTAAATTTGACGACTTTTTAATCAACCACCTGTAAAAAAGATCAATCAATAGTCAAAAACAAAGATTTAAAATTTTTTTTACATTAATGCTTGACTATTAATCCCAAAAACCTTTTAATACGCCCCGTCGCAACGAACGGCAGCAACAAAACGTTCACACAGCGATTAGCCCAGATAGCTCAGTCGGTAGAGCAGGGGATTGAAAATCCCCGTGTCGGTGGTTCGATTCCGCCTCTGGGCACCACTTATTCAAGAGCCTCGCACAATGTGCGGGGCTTTTTCGTTTCTACCACATTTTTTCCTGCATAGCATTTCTTTTCAATCCATCGACAACGCCTTAGTGACCCTCTCGATATCCGTATCGCTCTGCAACCCGGATAAAATCGACTATATTTTAAACTGATACAGTTTGATTAAAGTCCATGACGGTATTCAGGTGATGAACAGGTACGTGAAACTAGCAATGTGCACACTGGTGTGTAGCTATAATGGTTACGCTTCAGCGCTTGAGGCTCCGTACCGCTTTCTGGAGCCGGGTGAAACCGTTACCTTGCAAGCCAATGCCGTAGTGTTGGGTGCATCCGGATCGGAGACGGTGATCGTCAAGCTGTCTCCAGAAGTGGTGCTGGACGGGAATATTGAACGTGTAGAGTTACCGGAGGAGCTTTCCAATTACCGCTTTTCAATTTCAGGCACGGTGATCGAGATTTCCGAGGGGAACAAATCCATTGTTACCTTTTTGGGCTTGAACCAGTCCCCTACCCTGGTTTTCTCCGATGGGAATACCCGGCTCTCGCTTAATGCACTGGATGATGCGACCCTTGGTGGTGTATCCATTCCCGGCACACCCAGTGTATTAGATGTTGTGCTGAATCAAGATGATAACGCAGCAGACACTTCCCCGGCCTTCAACTTTCTTCCCGACGAGGGCATCAGACAGACCTGTGCTGCGGTTCCCAGAATTGGTTACGACACTGATTCTGAAACTTACTATTTATACCACAGCAGTGAGCTGACGAGCGGAGGCTCTACTATTTTCTCCAGTTCCGCAAATGGCTTTGATTTCAGTGCACCGCAGAGTGCCGGCACATTAATCAAAGACACCACAGCAAATATGCCTCCGCTTTGGGGAGACAAAACCGCCTTTCCGCAAATCGTCCGGCTCCCCACTCCGACAGAAAGCGAGACCTGTGGAGCGATTAATTACCGGATTTTTTCTGCGAGCGGTAATCTCGGCCAAGGGTTTGGCTCCACGCTAACCTCAAGCTGCTCGGAGGAAGGCCGCTGGTTTTTAGCGGAGGGCAATACTCTGGCCACCTCTGAAGATGGCGGCAACATGGGAGTCTCGACAGCGATCACAATGAATAACCTTATTCATGTGTTTACCATGGACGGTAAATCACCCAATACCGAAAACGAGTATCGTCACCGGGTGTGGCACTATCAATCGACAGACGGCACAGGTAATACGATGGAGCTCATGTCCGACGACCCTCTCAATAACGGCCCCACAATTGAAGCGAAAGATCGGCAAAATGATCCTATGGCATTTCAGTATGGTGACGGGCATTTTATTATTCTAACCATGAAACAACACAATGGTCCCATCAGCCCTCAAAACGTTGTAACAGGCGAGATTTATGGCTGGGAAATTCGTGATACAGACCCAGAATCGGTCGCACCACTCCCGCCGAAAGATGGTGATGAAAATCAACCTCTACTGACAGTCGAAGATTTTGTCGCTGCGGGTCATGATGTCTACAGTATTAATGATCCCTCCATGATTCAGATCACTGAACAATCATACCGGATGTATGTGGGTGCACTCGTCAACATTACCCGCTACCCCGAATATACCGGGCTCAGTGAATGCGCGGTTCAATTTGGTGAGGATATAACGCAATACGCCTGGGTGATATTGTCAGCAACAGCGACCTTGGATAAATCCACTACGAATCAGTCGCTTCGAAAATAATGCGATTTCGCCCTTCTCTTTTGGCGACATACAATAATCGATCCGCAGCTTCAAGCAGCGCCGACGATGTCATTCCCTGTTCAAACTGCACACCGCCTCCACTCGCTGTAACAAACTTGGAAACCGATGAATTCGGGTGCGGGTACGCAAAATCCTCAAAGGTTTTCACAATACGATCTGCAACCACCTGTGCTCCTGCGAGGTCGGTATTGTGCAATAAAACAGCGAACTCTTCTCCGCCATAACGGGCGACGAGATCAGCGGGGCGACACATTGCTTTGAGCAAAATTGTGGCGACGACCTTCAGGCACTCGTCACCGGCCTGGTGACCTGCAGTGTCGTTAAACTGTTTGAACTGATCAATATCCAGAAGAATAAGCGCAAGAGGTGACCGGTCAGCATTAGACTTTGTGATTTCAAGGTTTACCGCGTTATCGAATCCACGGCGATTGATGAGGCCTGTTAATTGATCCCGATTGGCGATTTTTTCCATATTGATCTTGGATTGGTGGAGCTCCTCCTGAATCAATGCAAGACGCTCCATGGCATGAACCATTGCCTCCAACACTTCCGGCACAATCGGCTTGTAGAGGTAGATATCCCCGCCAGACCGAATACCCTCAACGAAAAACTTTGGTTCTGTTTTTGCGCTCAAAAAGATTATGGGAAACCACACGGACTTATGTTCGCGAATCGCTCGAGCCGTCTCGAAACCATCCATACCCGGCATTTCGACATCCAGCAGCATTAAATCAACTTTTTGGCTTCGATAAATATCCAGAGCAACCTGACCACTTTCCGCTTCAGTAACATCATGCCCCATCTCACGTATAACTGTTGAAGTGACACTGCGCATTGACTTTTGATCATCCACAACTAGCACATTCAATTTACATTCTCACCTATTCTGAACTGGTTGTACTAAAGTTAGCAGAAAACCGTTTAACCATCAGCGTTTACTGCACATCAGCACAACCCAACCACTTAATTTAAACACATAAACTGAAAACACATTTGTATGTTTTGCTGATTCAGGTTTCATAATAAGTTACTGATTCACATCCAATCTGCATAAAACAAGTGTACAATGCGCAATCCTTTTTAGTCTTTATGTACCATTTTGGTGACAATCGTATCGGTGTCGGCATGACAAACAATAAATCATGGTTTGAGCGAAACAAGAAGAAGTCTATTCGTACATTGGTGGATAAATCCTTCATTCTGGATACTGCGGCAGTCTTGATGAAGTCCGGTTACCTGCAACGAATCGCTCTTCCGCCAAAGTTGTTTTTGGATGGCCTGCAGGTCCGGATCGATATCAACGAAGTATTGACTGAAGAGGCGTTCTATAACATTTTCCTGCCACTCATGAATGATCAGGGTAATCAGGAAGACGCCATTGAAGCTTTCACCCACAACCCTCTGTTCCGAAAATTCATGTCCGAGTTGCTGTATAACAACATCAAGGGCTTTCTGCTGGATAAGAACTTTTTAAAACAAGTGCCCATCGCTGGTCGGGTATTGAAAGCAGGCCAGACTATTGGCAAGAAGGCAGGCGAACGCTTCTCGGGGTTATCGAGCAATATTGAGCTGCGGATTAAAAGCTTTATTGAACAAAATATTGGAACCGTAACAAACTTCACCGTCAACTATGCCCGAAAGGCGACCACACCGGACACCATTGAAAATATTCTGGAATTCGTCTGGGATCACCTTCAACACCAACGAATCGCGGTGCGTCTGAATTTGAACAACACCGCAGAACTGGATATTGAGGCGGTAATTTTGCATCTACTGGATGCATTAATCGAGGGGGTACTGGAAAAATACGGGGATAAAAAACTCGGCGACTTTCCGATTTTCTTCAACTGAACCTTTGGACGTCAACAGGCCCTAATTTTTGCTCAGATCCGTAAAGTGCAGTTGATTACGACCCTGAGCCTTGGCTTCATAGAGTAAACGGTCCGCCACATCGACCAACTCACGCGGCGTTCCGATTTGTACTTCAGGAATCGCAACGGCAAGACCGATACTGATCGTGACATGTCCGCAGCAACAAGATGCTTCATGGGGAATTTGTAACTCTTCGATACTTTTGCGCAACATCTCTGCAACATACTGTGCACCTTGGCCATTGGTTTCCGGCATGATGACCACGAACTCCTCCCCGCCATATCGTGCCACCGTGTCCGGCGGACGCTGCAAAGTCTGATCGAGACAGCGCGCAACTCTGCGCAAGCAATCATCCCCGGCGGTATGGCCATAAAAGTCATTGTAGTTTTTGAAATAATCCACATCGATCATCATCAAAGCCAGCGGGCTTCGGCTTCGTTGCGTGCGCTTCCACTCTTCATCCAGCAATTCATTGAACTTTCGACGATTGTAGATATTAGTCAGGCCATCGATATGAGCCAGCCGCTGCAACAAGTCGTTTTTCAACTTCAATTCAAGATGCACTTGCACCCGCGCCTTCACCACGGCAGGCACGAATGGTTTGGTGATATAATCGACAGCTCCGGCCTTGAACGCCCGTTCTTCGTCCATGGCTTCTGAGACTGCCGTTATGAAAATCACAGGAATATCCTGTGTCCGGGGATTTGCCTTCAGCGCTGCACAGACCGCATAGCCATCCATCCCTGGCATGAGAATATCCAACAAGATTAGATCGGGTAATGGGTCAGTATTGGCCTTCTCAATCGCGATCTCGCCTGAGGTTGCGGGTATCGTCGCATATTCGCTTTTCAACGTTTCGATTAACATCCGGATATTTTCAGCGATGTCGTCAACAATCAGAACTCTCTGCTTTTTACTTGATACCATCTGAATATCCTTGTGATTTAGCAATTCTCCCTCCAAGTTTAGCCCCCATTTCCGCTAGCAAACGCTGTGTTTCACGCTCATCAAACTGACTGACGCTTTGCTCCAACTGATCCAGATACGCAGCAGTGGCAGCATCCGAATGCTGCTCACGCAACGTAGCAATCAATACCAGTGCTTCCCCATAATCATGTTGTAATAGCGACCTCAACTGACCCAAGCCCTCAACCAGTGTTCGGGAATTTGCAGAAACGGGCAGTTTGGCACCATTTTTTGATACCGGCTCCTGCTCAAATCGCTCCAAAGCATGCAACAAGGTGTTCAAGGCCTGTACAAAATTTTGCCACTCTGAAGACGATTCCACAGACACATTTGCATTATCGACACTCTTATTTAACCGATTCTCAAGCTCCCCCGCAAATCCAGCCAGAGCTGTGGCCCCAAGATTTCCCGCCAGCCCTTTCAATGTATGCACAATATGAATCACCGATATCAGCTGCTTTACCGCCAACTGCGACTGAATTGCCTGATCAATTCCTGCATAGCGATGATAGAACTTCAACAACAGCTCCCGATAGAGGCCTCGGTTATGGGCAACACGCTGCAACCCGGCGTCAGTATCAATGCACTCCAGGTATTCGGGAAACTCCAGCAAAACAGGGTCAATGTGTTGCCCATCATCCATTATGGACAGACCATCCCCTTGCGCCGATATCCATCTAAGCAAAGCAACAAATAATTGCTGACTGTTAATTGGTTTGGTGAGGAAGTCATCCATCCCCGCCGCCATACACTTCTCTCGCTCCTGAGGTAACGCATGGGCCGTCATGGCCAGAATAGGAAGCGGTGCCCTGCCATCCTGACGACCGGCTTCCCATCTCCGAATGAGTCTGGTTGCCTGCAAACCATCCATGACCGGCATTTGAATATCCATAAGCACGGCATCAAACTGGAATTCCTGAACAGCTCGCACGGCCTCCTGACCATTATCAGATACAACAACGTGTATTTTTGCGCTCTCCAATAACTCTTTTGCCACTTGCTGGTTGATATCACTGTCTTCAACCACCAGAATACGGGCGCCTTGTAACCGACTGACTTCCGGGGGAATACCGTATCTTTGCAAACGGGTTTGCTGAGAACGGAGCAGGCGGCTGCCAAAAATATCCATCAAGGTATCGAACAATGCTGACTGGCTCACCGGCTTGGTTAGAAAAGCACTCACTCGTTCAGGACTAACCTCCTCCACTAATCGACCGTCTTTATCAAATGCCGAAATCAAAACAATGGGTAAATGCTTAAATTTGGGGTTGCGCTTAACGAGATCGATTAACTCCAAGCCACTCATGCCTGGCATACTCCAGTCTGTTACAAGCAAGTCGAATGCCATTTCACTCTCTGATTGCAATAATCCCCAGGCTTCAGTGGGATTATCAAGGGTCGTTACCTTAAATCCGAATGAGCGGAGCATCTTATCCAATACCATTCGCGTTACCGGTACATCATCCACCAACAAAATAGACAGCCCCGCAAGCTCCATGGGAATTTGGGCCGGTGCATTTGACTGGCTGCCGAGGTGAAACGCAACAGCAAAGCTGAATGTGCTGCCTTTTCCAGCTTCACTCTCAACTTTGATTTCGCCCCCCATGAGCTCAACTAACTGCTTACAAATCGCCAATCCCAACCCGGTTCCACCGTATTCTCGCGTGGTCGAAGAGTCCACCTGGCTGAAGGATTCAAACAGCTGCGCCTGTTTCTCTTTCGGAATTCCTATGCCGGTGTCTGTAACGGCAAACTCCAATGATACCGTACGCTCACAACGATCCAGCACCGAAATGGAAATGACAATCTGCCCCTGATCTGTAAACTTGATCGCATTACTGGTTAAATTTGTCAGTATCTGACCTAATCGGACAGGGTCCCCGACTAGATTCCAGGGAATCTGAGGTGAAAAGGAGAACACAATTTCCACGCCTTTATCAGCGGTTTCCATATAAAACGTGCCAGAAAGATTTTCTAATACCTCTGGCAGAAAGAACTCGGTATTTTCCAGATCCAGTTTACCGGCCTCAATCTTGGAAAAGTCCATGATGTCATTAATAATGTTTAACAACCACTTGGCTGAAGCGAGCACCTTTTTGAGGTAATCTTTTTGTCTGGGTGTGAGCGTGGTATTGAATGTAAGCTCAGTCAAACCAATGATGGCATTCATCGGCGTACGAATTTCATGGCTCATACTGGCCAGGAATTCACTTTTCGCTTGGGTTGCCATCTCTGCAGTGACTTTCTCCTGCTCTGCCCGTTCTTTCTCCAACCGCTCAGTGATGTCAAAAATCGTGCCTTCAAAATAGGCGGCATCACTCTCTTCACAGTGAACCAGCCTGATATTTACGGAAGCCCAGAACTGCTTACCATTTTTGGTTCTAAAATGAAGCTCCTGATCTTTCATCAATCGGCGCTTTTGCAATAGATCAATGAGATTTGCCCAATCCACTGCCTGCACCAGTCCGTATTCGAAAAAGGGTCTGGGTTCGCTCATCAACGCATAAGCACTGGAAAAGCCAAACATACCTGCCATCGCTGAATTTGCACTGAGCACGCGCCCCTTTGTATCAATCTGAAAAATACCTTCAACACAGTTTTCAAAGATGCTTCGGTATTTTTCTTCAGCCTGATGCAGGTTCTGGTATGCAAAATCCAACGAATCAACCATTTGCGAAAATGATTGCGCCAGTGTACCCAGCTCATCGGGTTGGGTATCAAGTTCATTCAAATCCTGCCTGATTTTTCGCAATACGTTCGCCAGTTTCACAAATTCTATCTGTTCTGTGAGATTGGGGAGTGTTTGCTCAGTTTCCCGGGACTGCCGGACGATATGCGTCAAGCGATAAGCCGGTTTTAATACCAGACGGGTTAGCAAGGTGTTCATGAGAAACAGCACCAGCACGAACAGGGTCAGTATCAAACTGGCAAAAATGAAAAGTATCTGCCGGGTTTGCTGTTCAAGACTCATCAGTGAGTAGCGAATTCGACAGTAACCAATATTTTCGCCATAGGCACTAATTAACCGGGTAAATGTGAGAACTCTGTGCCCCTGCCAGGAGTCCGTTCGGTAGTGCTGCGCTGTTTGCGCCAAATCATGAAGCTCTGCAGAATTTAAATCCGAAGCCGATGCGGGATCCGATGTAAGAATTAATCGACCCACCTCGTCAAAAACACTCATCGACACGAAATTCTCACGCTTCAAATACTGGTCGAAGGTTACTTTGAGTGCTTTTTTCTGGAGCGCAAAGATTTCATTCGCCAGCTTTTCAGACTGCTGGTGCAGCAAATCCTCCAGAGAGGCTTCCACTTGTTGAATTGCGTCGGCGCGACGTTGCCCCTCATAAACGGCCAATAAAACACTGAATATAAGTGTCACAATGAGCAGTGTTGCGATGATTGCGGTATTTATTTTGAGGCGAAGATTAGATCGAATAGGCACAGTTAAATCGCCACCTCAGGGTTGAACCATGTCATGAAACTGAACCGTACCATCGACAATCTTCATGACAGCAGCCTGCTTTATTGAATCTCCAAACCGGTTAAATGATATGGCACCGGTAACGCCTTCGAATGACTTGGTTTTTGCCAGTTCATCACGAATCTTGGGCCGATCAAGGGTGCCCGCCCGGGAAATGGCCTCTGCCAGAATCATCGCGGCATCATAAACCACAGCGGCGAACTCGTTTAAATCATATCGCTGCCGGTAACGATGAACAAAGTCACGACTTTTCGGCGTATCCAGATCTTTTGTCCAGTGGCTGGTGAAGTAACCCGATTTTAAATCCCGCCCGCCATTTGAAAAGAAACGTTGATATGCCCAGCCATCCCCGCCCAGAAAAATAGCGTGAATGCCCATTTCCTGAGCCTGCTTCACAATCAATCCGCTCTCATCATGTCCCGGCACAAAAAGCACATCAGGTTTAAGTTGAGCCGTTTTTTTCAGCATATCTCTGAAATCAGTATCATCCTGTTTGTATTCGAACTCCCTGAGAACCTTGCCTCCAAGCCCGTTGTAGGCGTCTCGAAATGCTTCCGCCAATCCCAGACTGTAGGCACTGGTAATTTTAGTGATGATGACCGCTGTCCGGGCCTGAAAAGAGTCGCGAACAAATTTCGCCAATGCTTTGCCTTGAAACGAATCGATGAAGCATGCACGAAAGATATAATCCCCCTTGCGCGTCACTTCCGGATTGGTTGAATCCGGACTGATCATCGGGATGCCCGCCGTTTGCAATACCGGCGCTATGGCAAGTGAATGCGAGCTCCAGGAAGCGCCAATTACGGCAATAACGCCCGAATCGACCGCTTTCTTGGCCGCCAGTTTGGATTGAATTGGCGTGCTGGCGTTATCAAATTCCAATAATTCGACAGTTCGCCCTAATAGCCCCCCCCGGGCATTGATTTCATCCACAGCGAAACGGGCCGCTTGAAAATGGTGGAGATTTGCCGAAGCTGCAGCTCCGGTTTTGGCAAAAATAGCACCGATTTTGATTGTTTCTGTGCTATCTGGATTGCCCGATTCAGCCTGACAGAGCGGACTAAGAAAAATAAAAATGACCAACAATATCTGACAATACACTGCTATCATCCAGCCTTGCCCTCAAATCGATATGTGATGTGACTACTAAACATATACATACCTCTTGTGATCACCACCTTCTGGTGCCTGTTCATTCAGTATAGCCTTGAATGGACTCATGAGAGCGACGAGCTTTGATGGTACCGTGACCGCACACCGGATGCTACACGACCAAAGTGATTCTGATCAATAAATAGGACTTTTTTAAAAACATCCCTGAGTTGCAAACCACGATAATCGAATTAAGCTGAAGGAACAGCACTCATTCGACTTCATTTTCAGAAGAAAGTACCGACTGACGCATTATCTGAAGTACAGAGTCTGCTGTCCCCCACGACAGGAAGGACGACTCATGTATCAAATAAGAACTTACAATAGCATTGCCATAGAAGGGCTAGAGCAATTTTCACGGGATAAGTATGAAGTTGCCAGTGAATTACCCCAACCCGACGGTATTCTGGTTCGCAGTGCCAATCTGCTGGATCTCGTATTTCCACAACAACTCACCGCAGTAGCCCGTGCAGGCGCAGGTGTAAATAACGTCCCGGTAGAACGCTGCACCCAACAAGGAATTGTGGTATTCAATACTCCGGGAGCCAATGCCAATGCAGTGAAAGAACTGGTTATGGCGGGCTTACTGCTCGCGTCCCGCGGCATCTACACCGGCCTGCAATTCACCGCAGGATTAACGGAAATAGATCCAAAATCGCTGTCCACCGTTCTGGAGCGGGAAAAAAAGAACTTCAAGGGACAGGAGTTAATGGGCAAAACCCTGGGTGTCGTCGGGTTGGGCGCAATTGGCTCAAATGTGGCCAATATGGCTTTGAATATGGGCATGAAAGTAATTGGATTTGATCCCGCCCTCTCTGTCGAGGCGGCCTGGCGCTTGCCTTCTCAGGTACAGAAAGCGGAAAATCTGCAGCAGCTTCTTGGCCGTAGCGACTATATTACGCTTCACGTACCGGCAATACCCGCAACGAAAAATCTGGTCAATCAGGATACATTGGCCTCGTTCAAAACCGGTGCCCGATTGCTCAACTTTTCTCGAGAAGCCATTGTTAACACAGATGATGTTTTAACCGCTCTCGATCAGGGCAAACTGACCAGCTACGTTACGGACTTTCCCGCCCCTTCACTCATGGGGCGTCAGGATGTGATTGCCATGCCACACCTGGGTGCCAGTACCCGGGAAGCCGAATCGAACTGTGCGATTATGGCCGCTCAACAGCTTGTTGATTTTATTGAACACGGCAACATTCGAAACTCAGTAAATTTTCCCGCCTGTGAACTGGAACGTACAACCGGTTACAGAATCTGCTTTGCCAATCAGAATGTGCCCAAGGTACTCAGCCATGTATTGAATCTGTTAGCCGATCAAAACATCAACGTCGTTGAAATGTTAAACAAAAGCAAAGATGACATCGCCTACAATATATTGGACGTAGAAAGCGCGCCATCCCCTGTTTTGCTGGATGCCATTGCGCATACCGAGCATGTATTCCACATGCGCTCTCTGTAAAGACTCAATCTCAATCGTGACCCTGGCGTGGTGCGGGGTCACTTGATACTTCAACCTGAAGTATGCGCTGTTTTTCAAGTTCAAACTCGGCTTGGGTCAGCACACCGTCACGCAATAAACTTTGCAACCGTTCAAGTTGTGATATTCGGTCCGGTGCTTCTCCCACGGCTGAATGTGCTCCTCCAACAGAAGCACTCGAGCTCGGCTCCGCCTGTGGTCTGATCCCTAAAAAGCGCGCAATTTTGCGAAAAACAGCCCGAATGAAACGCCAGAGTTTGGGCAATAACCAAATAGCCAGAATGATAAACAGTAACAACGCGGCAAGGAACCAAACCGGGTGATTTAACGCCGTCCATAGTCCAGCGACGACCATCACGTCTTCTAAAATTGACGCGGTCCAGTTCGTTACGGGCTCCGGGGATGTATTAATCGCCATCCGCGTTCCGGCCTTGGTTGCATGAGATGTTGCAGCCAGAGAGCCACCGAGGATACCTGCCGCAATCTCGAGCGCAGGGGTAACATCCCCGACTGCACCGGCTGCCAGCATTGCACCGGCAGGAATGCGCACAAAGGTGTGGAGTGTATCCCAGCCGGAATCAACGCCCGGCGTTTTATCGGCCACAAATTCAACCATATACATCAGGCTAGCAGCACCGATTACCAATGGATTTTGTAACACTTGTAGATCCGGTGGTAAATCAATATTCCCGGTTGCACCGCCCAATCCCAGGACCAATAGTGCAGCGTAAAGATTGATACCGCTCGCCCAAGCCGCCCCCATTGTAAGAGACAAGGTCGCTAGCAGCGCCTCATAATGTTCCATGCAGTTAACCTCTAATGTGCTGGCAATACCGGAATATTAACGCGCTGTAGCTGAATGTAAACTGAATCCGAAGCTAACTTTTCCAGTAATCCAGAGGTTGTTGGTCATCAACCACCGGCAACCACCGGTCCATCACACAGCACGCCGTCATATCTCCAGACACATTGATTGCTGTTCGACTCATATCCAGAATTCGGTCGACACCCAGAATTAGTGCAATTCCAGAGCCCGGAACACCCACACTCGCCAATAATGTCGCCAAAATAACAATCCCTACCCCAGGTGTACTCGGTGCGCCAATAGATGCCCCGACCGTCGTAAGCATCAACAAAATCATCTCTCCAAAGCTCAAATCAATGCCAAACACCTGTACCAGAAATAATGCCGCTACAGTCTGATACAACGCCGTACCATCCATGTTTATGGTTGCCCCTAGCGGCACAACGAACTGCCCTATCGCCGGTTTTACCTTCAACTCCTGCTCAGACGTCCTCAAGGACAAGGGCATCACCGCCGCAGAACTTGATGTCGAAAATGCCAGCAATTGAACCGAGCGGATAGACTTCAGAAACGCCAGTGGCGAGCGGCGCGCAAAGACCTTCACGATCACAAGGTAGCAAAAAAGCAATATAAGCAAACCTGAGATTACGGTAAACACATAGACCGACATCCCCAAGAGCGCATCCCAGCCGATCTTGATGGTAATTTCACACAACAGTCCAAATACTGCATATGGTGCCAACATCATGGCCCAACTGACGACTTTCATTGCAATAGATTGCACGCTGTCCAGGACCTGCAATAATAATTTTGCCTTGCGTTCCGGCAAAGCGATTAATGCCACCCCCATAATGATTGAGTAGACAACCAACTGCAGCATACTTTGATCAATTGACGCCTGCGCCATACTCTTCGGGAACAAAGATACAAGACGCTCAGGTACAGATAACCCTGAGTCCGGCTGGATCGTTTGCACACCTGGGTCTACAACCGCCAGTAACGCCCCGTCAATAAACTGTCCGGGATTGATCCAGACTGCCAGCGCGGCTCCGATGGTCACGGCCAGACAAGTCGTCAAGACAAAATAAGGGAAAATTCTCAAGCCGATGCGCTTAAGATAGGCCGGATCACCCGCGGTTGCGACCCCCAGCATGATCGAACTCATCACCAAGGGTATGACCACCATTTGAATCAAGGCCAGAAATATACTGCCCGGCAATTTAACCCATTCTGCCACCGTAACCGCGGTATCCGCAGCTAACCAGCCTCCCCCTTGTGGTGAAAGCATGGAACCCAATCCAACACCGGCAATCAGGGCGACAATAATCTGCGCCCAGAGCTGCCCACGAATCATGATTTTGATCGCTTTCAGACTGTTATCAAAAGGCTCATACCAGGCATGTGCTTGGGTCATAAATACTTCTCGATGATTCGGGGATATATAATGAGGGATAATGCAACGAGTTCCGGGAGAAAAGGCTAGCAGATTGAACCGGGAGAAAAAACGGGGTTAGATCAAGAATATGTAGAGTTTTCTTCTGTTCTAACGCTCAGCGCCAGCCAAATGCGGCAGGCGCTGAGCGTTAGAACTGAATCAAGTTCACGCAGCCAAAATTCGATCAAGGTACGCTTCCAAATCAGTATAACCACCGATATACTCGCGCCCGTGAAAAATTTGAGGCACTGTTTCCACAGTTTTACCGATGGTTTTCGCTAAATCCGCCTTACTGATACCGGCCTCATGGATGTCCACATAGCGGAAGGGGATCTGCTCCTGTTCCAGTCGTAATTTTGCGCGTACACAATAACCACAACCTGCGCGTCCGAAGATAGTATATGGTGTCATATTTAACTCTCCCATTCATTGATAGCAGTTGTTTTGGATGGGCTCATTATCAGGATCTGCTAATCTGGTTAAAAATCGTTTGCCCAAATATCAGCCATAGTTAAAATCAATGGAACTTTTTATCAAATTACGGGTTACAGGAAAGGGACTTATTGAGGATAGAAGCTGTATAAATATTAGGGTCTGTTGACCCTAAAGACCGAATTGTTTAGGAGGTAATGAATTGGCGAGTGGACAGCAGCAAACAAATGTGCTCACGCTTAATGGAATCAGTAAAACGTTTCAGACCCAGGATGTGCTCTCCGGTTTCGATTTAACCATCCGGGAGGGTGAATTTTTCACCATACTGGGCCCATCCGGTTGCGGTAAAACAACTATTCTGCGCCTTATTGCCGGCTTTGAATCCCCCGATGAAGGCGAGATATTGTTACGGGGATCAGATGTAACCGCTATTCCTGCGGAAAAGAGACCCGTAAATACCGTGTTTCAGAGCTATGCCCTGTTTCCCCATATGTCTGTATTTGACAACGTTGCGTTCGGTTTGAAAATGGCAAAAGTCAGCAAAACTGAAATCGACAAGCGAGTCACCGAGGCACTCGCAATGGTTCGGTTGAGTGAATTCGCACAACGCAAACCACACCAGCTTTCAGGCGGTCAGAAACAACGGGTTGCCATCGCACGCGCGGTGGTCAATCGTCCACAAGTGCTGCTTTTGGATGAATCACTCAGCGCCCTGGATTATAAACTGCGGCAACAAATGCAAATTGAGCTGAAACAGCTTCAACGGCAATTGGGGATTACATTTATTTATGTGACCCATGATCAGGAAGAAGCGCTCTCCATGTCGGATCGTGTGCTGGTCATGCACAATGGCCAACCCCAACAGGTTGGCACCCCCAGAGAAATATACGAAAGCCCGAACAACCTGTTTGTAGCGCGCTTTATTGGTGAAATCAACGTGTTCCCGGCACAAATCGAGGCCTCTCTGGGCGAATATCGTTACCGGGCGAACGTACAAAATCAATCCCGGGAGATTGTCGCGGATCGACGGTTCGAAGCCGGAGACGACGTACTGGTTCTGCTCAGGCCTGAAGATTTGCGCATCGAGTACCTGGAAGATGCACCCGACAAACCTGGCTTTCACGGCGAAATCGTAGAACGCAACTACACCGGAAAAACCCTCGATTCCGTGATTCGCCTGGCAGATGGTCAAGAAGTGAAAGCCAGCGAATTCTTCGATGAAGACGATCCGGATTTTGACTACAGCATCCGCCAGAAAGTCTGGGTAGATTGGGTCCACGGTTGGGAACACGTTATCAAAGCGGAGGTCTGAAGTCGCAATGCCAGGACTCAGAACAGTAAATTTCAGGCGAGTTGTCATACTACTCACTCTGGGGTGGCTGGGTATTTTTGTATTGCTCCCCCATTTACTCGTCGTTTTGACCAGTATCCTCACGCCTGACGCAGATCACTTAGCCGTCTGGCCATTGACACTGGATGCTTATAAACGGGTGTTTGAACCGATCTATGCCGAGGTGTTCTGGCACAGTATTACGTTGTCCCTGACAACTACGATCATTTGCCTGCTGATTGGTTATCCCTTCGCGTATTATGTCGCTCGTCTGAAACCCGTCTGGCGGGCATTATTGCTGTTCCTGATGATTATCCCCTTCTGGACTAACAGCCTGATTCGCACTTATGCCATCAAAGCCTTGCTGGGAAAGAAAGGCCTGTTCAACGAAATTATCATGGGACTCGGCTTGAGTGATGCCCCCTTACAGCTGCTCTATAGTGACTTTGCCGTAATCTTTGGTCTGGTTTATATTCTATTTCCATTCATGGTGTTACCGCTGATATCCAGTTTTGACAAACTGGACAACAGTCTCTTGGAAGCCGGGCATGATCTGGGTGCCAATGCATTCATGCGATTCTGGCATATCGTACTTCCGCTCACCATGCCTGGGGTTGTCGCCGGATGCCTGATTGTCTTTTTGCCGGCAATGGGGATGTTCTATGTTGCGGATTTACTGGGTGGCGCGAAGAGCTTGCTGCTCGGTAATGTAATCAAAAACCAGTTCCTGGTGGTGAGAGACTGGCCTTTTGGCTCCGCTTTCAGTGTGATATTGATTGTGCTGATGGCATTGATGCTCTGGATCTATTTCCTGAGCAATCGATATGTGCAGCGACAGGGGGGGTTGGACGATGAAAATCTTTAAAATTTCCCTGGTCGTACTTATATTTGTTTACCTGTATTTACCCATGGCGGTGTTGGTTACCAATTCATTCAATAAATCCAAATATGGGCATGAATGGAAAGGCTTCTCGACCAAGTGGTATGAAAAATTGTGGGACAACGATGCATTAATGCAAGCATTCAGCAACTCCCTGACCATTGCGGTTCTGGCAGCAACGTTGGCAACCGTGCTTGGAACACTGATTGCGCAGGGTCTTTACCGGTACCGATTCCCACTGAAAAAACTCTCCAGTGGCATGTTATTTGTGCTCATGCTGTCACCGGACATTGTACTGGCAATTACATTCCTGGTTATTTTTATCGCCATCGGCATCCAGCTGGGTTTCTGGTCTTTATTGATTTCCCATATCACTTTTTGTTTGCCCTTTGTCGTGATTACCGTGTATGCCCAGCTCAAAGATTTCGACCGAAACATACTCGAAGCGGCACAGGATCTGGGAGCAACGGAATGGCAGACATTTTACAAAATCATGTTACCCACACTGTTCCCTGCAATATTGTCCGGCTGGCTATTAAGCTTCACATTATCCCTTGATGACGTGATTATCAGCTCGTTCGTGACCGGTCCTGGTTTTGAAATTCTACCGGTTCGTGTTTTTTCAATGGTAAAAGTCGGCGTGTCGCCAGAGGTGAATGCCCTGGCCACAATCTTACTGGCAATATCGCTAATCCTGGTCGCGCTCATAACGCTCATACTGAAACGCAAACGCCTCGCTTGAATTAAGGAGCCTCAATAAATGAAATTATCATCCACTTTATACAAGTCGGTAACATCGATTGTGCTAGCCTCTGGGCTCGCCGCGTTTTGCACAGGTGCTCTGGCGGAGGGTAAAGTTGTTGTTTACAACTGGACCGAATATATTCCCGAAGGCATCACAGATGAATTCACCAAAGAAACGGGAATAGAAGTTGACTACAACACCTACGAAAGCAATGAGGTGATGTATTCCAAGATCAAGCTGCAAAAAGCGTCCGGGTACGATGTCATTGTGCCCTCCACCTACTACATTTCCAAAATGGCGCAGGAAGGATTATTAGCACCGATCGATAAAACACAATTAAACAACCTCAAAAACCTCGATCCCGCACTGCTGGATAAACCTTATGACCCGGAAAACAAGCACAGTATTCCGTACACTTGGGGCAGTACGGGTATCGGGATTAATGTCAGCGATATTGACCCGGCATCAATTACCGGTTGGCAGGACCTTTGGGACACGAAATGGAAAAACAGCCTGTTGCTCACAGATGATGTGCGAGAAGTGTTTCATATCGCACTGGCAGTAAACGGCCATTCCGCCAATTCCACAGACCCTGGCGAGCTCAAGCAGGCGTTCGAAAGCTTGCAAAAGTTGATGCCAAACGTGCTTGTATTCAATTCCGACGCCCCGCGAGAACCGTTTATGGCGGGAGACGTCAGCCTGGGTATGATCTGGAATGGCGAAGTGATTATGGCCCAGGAAGAAGATGACGATATCCAGTATATTTATCCCAAAGAAGGCGCTGCGTTCTGGGTAGATAGTTTCGCCATCCCCGCCAATGCAGAGAACAAGGAAAACGCCCACAAGTTTATCGACTTTATGTTGCGACCCGAAATCGCAAAACGTTGCATAGAATATACGGGTTATGCGCTACCCAATACCCCTGGGATTGCCATGTTGGACGAAAAAACCAGAAACAACAAAACCATCTTCCCGCCTGAAGAAATTATCGCCAAAGGTGAGTTCCAAAAGGATGTGGGTAAAGCAATCGAGATTTACAACCAGTACTGGGAACAGCTAAAAACCGGGCGGTGACGTCAGTTTACCCGCGCTCATACGGTCGATAACAGCAGTTATCGACCGCAACATTTCTTGTATTTTTTACCGCTCCCGCACACACACGGGTCATTCCGCCCGACCTTTTCCGTCTCACGAATAAAGGGTTCATGGGGTTCGTAATTTTCAAATCGCTGGACGGTCGAGCCTAATGTAAACAGCATATGGACAGCATGCTCCACCGCCTTTTGCACATCGTGCAAGTTGCTTTGCAATACTTCCGGCTCTTCAGCGCTTTCAAGCGCCAGTTGCCAATCCGCATAGGTGGCAATCACGGAAAGCGCGGATTGCACTTCCTCTGCAATTTTTGCCTCCCCCAACTCCTCAACCACAGAACGCCAGTCGGGTTCCGACAGTTGAAATCGATGTAAATACCCTTCACACCACTGCTGCATACGCTCGGGTGGTTCAGTGGCCTCGGCAGGAATCGGATAATCATTGGCAAAGGCAAGCGCCTCATCTTCCATCAGCGTGCGCAGGCCCGTCAGGACTTGACTCCAGGCCACATTCAACGCTTCATCAGTCACCCATAGTGCCGTGGCTGCATCTTCCCCATTGAATACGAGCTCGACCAGGTCGAGGTCGGAGCATCCCCCGGGACTGGAGATATGCGCGACCATTGCGCCCAGCGTCTTATCAAGACTGTAACAACCCTCATCGCGCTGTTCACTCGACAAAAACGAGTCAATGATGGTCAATGGTTCTAAAATAGCCTGGTAAGAAGGCAAAGCTTGGCTGGTCATGTTGAGATTCCTTGAAACGCGGATACCCGCTTATGCGACAAATCGGGTATTTGTAGTTCACCTATAACGCGGTAGTATAACGCAAGTTCGAACCACAGATCCAAAACCGAAGTTAAACCGTAAAGATACACAGTATTCCGGCGCAACGCTTAAAACAGAAAAATCAAGCGAGTAAATTAGTATGGATATAGGATCACTACGACGAGAGTACATGAGTCAGGGGCTCAATCGGGAAGATTTGGCGGCCAATCCGGTGGATCAGTTTGAGCGCTGGTTCACCCAGGCCAGTGAGGCCGATATTATCGACCCGAACGCAATGACCCTGGCCACCGTAAATGCTGAAGGGCAACCCTCCGCGCGGACCGTGTTGTTAAAGTTGTTCGATTACGAAGGCTTTGTATTTTTTACCAACTACGGGAGCCGCAAAGCCAAAGATCTTAAAGATAACGATAAAGTTGCCCTGCTTTTTCCCTGGCTGCAACTGAACCGGCAAATCCGCATTGAAGGTTGTGCCAGAAAAATCAGCTCCGCGGAATCGTTCAAATATTTCTCGACCCGCCCGCGCGGAAGCCAACTTGGGGCTTGGTGCAGCCAGCAAAGCGAGGTAATCAGCTCGCGGCAGTTTCTGGAAATGAGTCTGGCGAAAATGACGGAAAAATTCAAAGACGGCGAAGTACCCTTACCTGATTTCTGGGGTGGGTATCGTGTCATTCCGGAAAAAATTGAGTTCTGGCAGGGGCGGGAAAACCGCTTGCATGACCGCTTTGTCTACCGCCATGATGAAAACGAAAAAAATAACTGGCAAATAAACCGCTTGGCCCCCTAATTAACCAGCTCAGAGAGGCAGGCCCATGATCCAAGATGCCACAGATAAAGAATTAATCAACAAAGTAAGCGAGCTGATTGCACAATCCCAGCGCATACTGTTTATCACTGGAGCCGGAATCTCAGCTGAATCGGGACTGCCAACTTACCGCGGTGTCGGTGGGCTGTATGACCGCAATCTTACCGATGATGGTTACACCATCGAGGAAGCCCTCAGTGCTCAAATGATGGCGTCCCGCCCGGATATTACCTGGAAATACCTGTGGCAAATTGGCTCAGCCTGCCGACAAGCCAAACCCAACCGTGCCCATGAAGTGATTGCAGCACTGGAAAAACGGAAGCCGGAAAGCTGGGTACTCACTCAAAATGTCGATGGCTATCACCGAACTGCAGGCAGTGAAAACCTGATCGAGATTCATGGTCATGCTTTTGATTTACATTGCCCGACGTGCGCGGCAGAGTACACCCATGAAGCCCTTTTTGATGACACAGCGGACAGTGTTGATTTTCCCCCGCATTGTGATCAGTGCGGGGGTGTAATCCGACCGGATGTGGTGCTGTTTGGCGAGATGTTGCCGGAACAGAAACTACAGATATTGATGCGCGAATATATGAAAGGCTTTGAACTGGTTTTTTCCATAGGAACATCCGGTGCATTCCCTTACATTGTCGAGCCTGTAATCCGTGCAGCCCAACAAGGCATTCCGACTGTTGAAATTAACCCGGGTGAAACCCCGGTTTCGGAAATCGTGCAATACCGTCTGGAAATGCCTGCCGCTGATGCACTGGGTCAAATTTGGCAACATCTTCAGCAGTAATTCGACGATACCCCGATTTCTATAGTGATAGCATAGTCCAGACCAACATTGACTGGACGATTTTCAGCTTCAGCGAGCCCAAGTCCAATGGGCACGATTCACATGAAATTATTCAACCTTCATTTGCTGGACACGGTTGAATAATTTCTCGACCTGGGTCGTAATATCCCGTGTATTCTGAATCACTTCGGATGTATTCAAATCTGCAGTACGGGTTCCCTCCCGAATTTGTGCAATATTTTCGTTTATTTCCCGACTCGTCTGGCTCTGCTCTTCTGCGGCAGACGCGACCAGCATGCTTTTATCATTTACCTGAGCAACGACACCACTGACATCATCCATCGCCCGAGCAGCCTGCTCTGCAGCTGTGACACAGACATTGGTTTGCTCGTGACTCTGCTGCATCAAAACCCGAACATCATGTGCTGCAGAACGAATTCGCTGCACAACCTCATGAATCTTATCCGTCGACTCCTGGGAATGAATCGCCAGTTTTCTGACTTCATCCGCCACGACCGCAAATCCACGTCCGGACTCCCCGGCACGAGCAGCCTCGATTGCAGCATTCAGCGCCAGCAAATTCGTCTGATCTGCTATCGTGCGAATGGTACTGGTGGCATCTTCAATTTCGTGACTGTCACGATTGAGCATTTGAACGCGTTCCGAAGCTTGATTAACCTGCCCGGAAAGTTGATCAATGGCACCTTTGGATTCGCTGACCAATTGCGCTCCCTGATGAGTTTTGTCCGCCGCAATTGAAGATATTTGCTGGGTTTCAAGCGCCCGATCTGCAATTTCATTTGCTGCCGAGACCATCTGAGTCATTGCCGAGGCCAGCATATCTGTCTGTATTTGCTGTGCGGCGATGGACCTTGCAGACTGGTCACTGCAACCCGCTAATGAGAGTGAAGTTTGTTGCAACGTTTGCGCCGCTTCCCGTATCGCGGTCATCGTTTCCTGACGCCCAATTTGCATTTTATTGAAGGCATCAGCCATATCCCCTACTTCATCAGAACTGTCTATGGGAACTCGTGCTGTCAGATCTTTGTTTTGCTGCACATAAACCATGACCTGTTTGAGCTTGTTCACATGTCGTTCAATGAACGATATCAACAATTGCGAGGCGACTAATAACACGATCATCAGCACCGCGACAACCGGAGCATAATTGCTCGCGCGCTGTAGAAACAAGCCAAACAGGGTTGGCGAAGTCGAATAAGCCAGCAATATTCCGGAATGGGCCTCCAGTTTCATTGCCGACACGACGATGTTATCGGGTGCAAGAAACGCCTCAGGTTGAATCACCAGAACCTTTGTTTTAAAGCGGCCATTGGGCACCAGCTGTCTCCGTATTTCAGCGAGTACTGACGCAGGTAGCGCATCAGGATCTGCGGTCACTGACACGCCGTTTTGTAACCACAGTAAATTCTGCACCTCAGTGACGAATGCACCGAATACCGCTTTATCTACAGATCCAGACCACCGTTTGACCCCTTCTAACTGGGTTGTCTGTAATTCAGCAATTCGTTCGCTTTGGCCCTGAGTCTCGAAAATCAACGCAAAGATGACGATGCTCAACGTCACCAGAAAAGCGACTGCGTTAACCAGCCAGAACTTGTATTTGAGCTTTAGATTCAGGAGCAGTGTAACCATGGTGAATACCTGATGTCTTTCCGATAATGGAATGGCGATTTAGCCACAATCCCGCTACTGTACCGGAAAGACAAACTCACCTGCAACGGGATAGTGATCAGATAAATCCCAGGTTCCCCAGTGTTGGCTGGTTTGACTACGGGGCACCAACAACCCATTGGTCGCGAACAAGGGCTGCAGATGATCCTTGGAATACAAGACGTAGTCCAGGTATTCTGTATACTGATCATCCGCAAACACATTTACCGGTCCCGCGTAAGAGTGTGCATACTCACCAACGGCTGTCGGTTCTTCAGCGTTCAACAACTCCAGGAAGAAAAAATGCTCTTCTGGAAAGTGGATCTTATCAACATTGAAGTCACCCGCTAAAATGACCGGTTCAGACTCGGGTATATTCTTGCTTTCAATCAAGGTTTGCAGTTGTGCCAATTGAGTAAAGCGAATAGTAATATCTTCCTGGCTTGTATAGGCATGGGTATGCGTTCCGAACAGATTCAGCATTTGGCCCTGTTTATTGATCTTTGCATAGTTTATGCCCTTGGAGGCAAGACACCCGTCTGCTCTGCAGGCTTCATACACCTCTGTGTCCTCTTCCACAATGGGCCACTTGCTGGCAATAAAAGAACCGCCCGTCAGAATTTTACCGAATTTAAATGGGACAGAGGTGATGTAGGGGTATTCCTTTTGAATCTTGGCGCGAAAAATAGCGGCCAGAATCGGATCAAAAACTTCCTGGAATACAACAGCATCATACCCGGTAACATATTCTGCAATGGTATCCAGTCTATTGGCGGTATTTTTAGCCTCAATTCCAGGCAACAACGCCCAGGTATTGTAGCTTAATATCTTGAAGTGATTCGCTTGCGCTGCAGACTCAACAGGTTGCCAGTTATTACCAATCACATAATGAATATCATCACCGGACACCCGAGCATACTGGGATCGGAATGCCAGCTCCGAAGGTTTTCCATCGAAATCCTGGGCTATTCGGTGAATATCCCGATCATAATGCCAGGGATCATTTTCCGCGGACAACCACATCTTGCTGAAAGTCATCGTACCCACGAGTTTTTGGCGCATCACAAACTCACTAAACGCACCTGTTGCAGTCGTCGTAAAAAAATACTCCCTGCCCCATTTAATTCCTTCATCCCGGTTAAACCGTAAAAATTTTACCGTCGCCAATGGCGGTACAGTCGACGCCAATTGATCCCACTGATCGCCTTGGACAATATTATCATGCCCGGTTTGCCGGGTGTCTAATGTCAGCGTTTCCATCGTGCTGTTGGTGACATAAACGTACGACTCAGCGTAAGCAAAGCACGTCCAGAATGACAGCAACAGCAATAACGATTGATTAAGTCTCATGTTCAGGCCTCATTTTTTAAGTCGTTATTGTTTTAAATTGATTTAAAACGCGCATGATAGTCTTCACAGAGGAGCCTGAGTGAGGACAGAAAAAGACAGTTTCATTCACCAATTGAACCTTTGTGACGCATTTGTCATTTAACGACAATACTAATCGCTCCGAATTCAAGATGCAGGTAGCGTGCGCCCGGACGCCTAACTGAACAAAAATCACACACTCAAAAATTCAGTCTATACTCTTAAGGCAACAATAAAATAACAGGGATAGAGCACATGAAAACGATCCTGCTTGTGGATGATGATCCGGAAATCAGAGAAACCATTGCAGAACTACTTAATGATGAATATCGGGTTATCGGCAAAGCTTCAGGCGACGAAGCCCTCAGTGAGGCAAACACAAACCAAGGCATTGATATTTTTCTTCTGGATGTCAATTTGCCAGGCATCTCCGGGTATGAATTATGCCGGATGCTGAAAGAGAAACCGGCATTTGAGTACAGCGCCTTTATTTTTCTTTCCGGAATGGGGGGGGATGATGATATCGTCGAAGGTTTCGAAGTCGGCGGTGATGATTATATAGTCAAACCTGTACGGAGTCGGGAACTGATCGCCAAACTCCAATCCATCTGCACACTTAAAGAACGCACTCGCAGGGCACAAGACGATGCACAAATGGCGCAAAAAGTAGCCTTTAATGCGATGTCTGATTCCAGCCAGCTGGGTCGTGTTATTGAATTTTTGACCGAAGTTTCCGTAGCGGAAAGCACCGATGCATTAATGCACAGTTTATTCAGAACACTGGATTCTTTGGGCCTAAACTGCGAAATTCAGGTTCGCATGCCTGCCGAAACATTCACTTGTACCCCCTATGATATTTCTTCACCGCTGGTTGCCAAATTGATCGATCAAGCCTGGCAGCACGGACGGATTATAGATTTTCACCAGCGAACGCTGTACAACGCACCGCATATCTCGATCCTGGTAAAGAATATGCCGCTCGACAATCCGGATGAATACGGTCGGCTGAAGGACACACTTGCATCACTGGTGGTGGGTGCAGACACACGCCTCAAATCGTTGATGAACGAAAGCATCATCCGGCGTAGTAGCGATAAAATTGAAGCGTTAATGGGTGAAATCAAGGACAATGTCAGTCAGCAAAGCCAAAAAGCCCATCAACTGATGAATGATCTTTTTAACGATATGCGGGAAACCATGATTGTGACCGCGTTATCAGAAGAACAAGAAGATTATATCTTGAGTATGCTCGATACACACATCAAAGCGCTCGTGCAACTCGTAATGGATGGAGAGGCGGTCAATTCACAGTTACGTGAACTGTTCGAACTTATTCAACAATCCGAAAATTAACGATCAGGTTTGATTTTCCAGCAGCGCGAGCATCGCAAATTGCGGCTCGCGCATCGCGCTTAGTATCGCTCAAGCTTTCTGGATTCTTGTCGAATCATGCGCTCTAATCTGCGAATATCCGCACGGTATTCTCTGCTGCACTCTTGCCACCGGGAACGCAAGTATGCATTTTGGGAATCTGACGGATTATATTCGGGCTCTTGACCACAATGGTGAGCGCGTTTCAGCTCAATATCCCGGAGGTTCTGCTGCAATCGTCCCATTTCGTTTTGGGCATCAATTCGGGAATCCACTGAAGCCCGGTGCTGGGATTTTGCCCAGCTTATGGCACAACGCAAATCTCGTAATTCCTGACCGATCTCCTGGCTACCCTCAACCATAGACTGCGACCGGCTACTGCTGCTGCCATAATACCCTGAATACTTGGCAGACTGGGTATAGCTCGCCTGCTTATTCTGAAGACGCTGCTCTTTATACTCAAGCTGCCGCTCCCAACTCTCCAGGCGATTGGATACGTCTGCATAAAAATAATCGCCACGCTTCTCTTCAGAGGGCAGCGCGATATCCCCACAATATTTTACCAGCCCTTTGACAGAGATCGCGGTTTCACCCTGACCTCTGGTTTTTTTCTCTTCAACCTGAGTACCTTCAGTGGTTTCCTGTGGTGAGGGAGGGAACTGACTGAAGGTAACGTTGCCATCTTTATCAACAATTTTATAAAGCTTTCCGCCATGGCTCAAAGGGGAAAGCGTGAGCGCCAGAATAGCGGCGCATAGTATTGGACGATTCATTGCTTTATATCTCTGACTATTCCGTTATCTGTATCATCATGGGACCATTCCACATGAATGTTGACCAGAAAAAACTGACTCCTGGACAGATTATAGTTCAAGATAGAAAGAGACGTTATGATTGAACTGTAAACTCCTGTTAATACGATAGATCGATCAACTGACATACGGTGCCCGGCGCACCATCGTGAAAAAGCCCAATTTTTTCATCAATGCCATTCGAGAGTCGGGATGCAGCAAAATTTCCCGCTGAAAGGCGTCGATCAACTCCGCTTTAAACGCCAGACGGGGCCAGGCCTGCAGAACATGGTCCCGGCAGCGCTTATCGATTTCGTTCAATCTGGCTCCGAGTACATCACATGCTGTACCCGCATTTAGATAGTGCGCTTCCCAACCTTGCTCGGTACCACTAACTTCAGGATTGATATGCAACGTAATCGCATTATTGATGATTTCAACCTTTGCGGGATCATAAACCTTCTGTGCGAAAAAGCGCTCGGATGCGGCAACACTATCCAAGGTAAAGCATCCGGTAGCACCGCACTGGCCGTGGTATTGATCGGTAATCCCCATATCGTGCCACAGACAACTGAGATAAAACGCTTCTTCATCCAGTTCATGCTGCGCCTGCAAGCGCATCAACGTGGCCCAGAAAAATGCCCTAACACTATGATTAAAAAGCGCAGGCGTCGCAGTCGCGGACACATACGCTTGAGCCTCTTTTACAATTAGTGTGTCGGGAAAGGTAATCCGCTCAAGCTGCTCGATTGAAAGTCTCAGACTCGATTTCCCATCCCCTTTACCCGTTAACTGCTTTAGAAAAGGCAGATGATTGACCAAGCTTGCAGTCTGTTCAACCACCGCACCTCTCGCATACTGCCACTGCTCCCTGAAATTAATTCGCCCACCAGTCTGTTTGCCCCAAGCCAACGAGCCCATCGAGGGTGATTCTATCGCCATGATCTCTGCTCCTATCGATAATCCAAGTCCTCTCTCAGGCATTATGATACGCATTTAAGAGTTGCCGCTCGCCTGTCATATATGACATATTAACTAGCCATATGAGACATAATTAAGCGTCTCCCCGTTCCGAACACGCATTCAGGTTGAGGCTTTTCATGATTCGAGTTGCATTACTTGTACTCAACAATGGTCTGGTTTCCACCGTAACAGGGCCCCTCGAAATTCTCATGGGAGCCGGTACGGCCTATAACCAATTAACCGGCAAGCCTGTGAAACCAATTTTCAAAGTTAAGCTGGTCAGTATTGATGGCAAAAGCGTTCGAGGGCTGAGCGGCTTCGAATTCAACGTTCAGGATGCAATCAATAACACCCATGAATTCGACCTGATTCTGATCACTTCAGGGGGCGATAACATACCTACTTTGCTGAAAGAACATAAGCAGGCAATACCCTGGCTACGAAAACAATACGAACAAGGTGCAACACTGGCCTCAATCTGTTCAGGCAGCGCATTGCTGGCCGCCACGGGCTTACTGTGTGGCAAACAAGCCACAACACATTGGGGCTTGGTACAAACTTTCCGGCTACACTTTCCTGATGTGCGATTAACCCCGGAACACCTGATCGTCGAAGAAGACCGCCTGATCACCAGCGGCGGTGCCAGTGCCTGTAATGATTTGTCGCTGTACCTGATTGAAAAATACTACGACAAGAAAACAGCTATAGATTGCGCCAATGCATTTCTTCTGGATACGGGTCGACAATCGCAAACACAATTCTCTGCGTTATTACATCAACGCGCCCATAACGACCCTGTAATTGCGGAAACTCAGGAAATCATGGAAAGCGATTATGCGAGCATCTTGAATCTGGATACTCTGGCTGCAAAAATCTGCATGAGCCCGCGGAATTTCAAGCGACGCTTCAAAAATGCAACTGGCGAGCAACCCCTGAACTATTTACAGAAAGTCCGTATTGAAGCGGCCAAAAACCTCATCAGCGACACCCGCAAGAATATTGAAGAGGTCAGTCTGGCGGTAGGGTATACCGACGCAACGCATTTCCGAATGCTATTCAAGCGTTATGCCGGACTCTCCCCCACACAGTATCGAGCAAAATTCCGCACCTGACAGAACCATCACTGCAGGATATCACTTCACGGATAACCATTCGGAACTTGAGCGTTTAAGCACTTTACCGGCCTCATCTATACGATAACAATCAAAATCTTCAGCCAGTGATAGCCACCCGGAATAGCTGGACGTTGCTTCTTCTTGAATATGCCGGATTGATTGCTCTGCATTGGGATTATTCAGATACCGGGAACTGAAATGGGTGAGAACCAAGTGGGGTAACTTCATTTTTTCCGCAAACCTGGCAATCAAACGGGCGCTGGAATGTTGTGGGCCGGGCCCCACTTTTTCAGCAATGGCTTGGGTGTAAGTCGATTCATGAATCAATAGCGATGCGTTTCGTAAAAAATCCCGGAGACACTCCGGTGTATCATTATCTCCCGCCACGACCGCTCGAAGCGCGGCTGGAGGTGGCAACAGATAATCAGAACCCTGTATCGTACCCAGATCAGGTCGATCTGGAATATTGACTGATTCTCCCCGACTCAACTGCCCCCAAACAGCCCCCTCGGGTATCCCCTGATTACGGAGCTTGACAACATCCAACCCAGGCCGAGTTGGAACCGTTTCATAACCATATGCATAGGAGGCAACACGGTGAGACAACATTGCCCTATCAACCCTGACCCAGGACAGATCCAACACTGAAACGGATTCGACATCGATAAATTCAAGCTCAAAGGTCAGATAAAGCCCCGTGAACTGCATAACGGCATCGATAAAAAGCTTGATATCACGAGGCCCGATTAACATTAACTTTCGCTTACGTCCCTGCAACGAGGCAGAAGCCAGAAGACCTGGCAGTCCGTAACAATGATCACCATGAACATGGGTAATCAAAATCGCATCCAGCTGCTGCAACGACAGGGGTGTACGCAATAACTGATGCTGGGTGCCTTCGCCACAGTCCTGTAAGAGCCATTTTTTCGACTGGGTAAGTTTAATCGCAGTCGCCGAAACATTGCGATAACGGGTGGGCACACCGGAAGAGGTTCCAAGCGTAATCAATTCGAGCACTCTGATAGAATCCTTTGTCTGAGTTGAACAGGTGAATATTCGTCCGGGTAATTATCAATCGCCAAAGTAGCGGACAATGACGTCTAAATTCAACAATTGCCCATATAGTTGACAATCGCTTCGAAAACACTAATCCTTTTGCATTGCTTGAAATCACCTAATCTAATCATGGTAAAGGATTCGACATGAAAAAAGTATTCGCAGTTGTCACGGCAGGCGCATTATTCCAGTTAACAGGGTGCGTCAGTCAATCCACATACGATGACGCATTGAGTCAAAATCAATCCCTTGAAGCGCAGTTACAGGCGCAAACTGAAAACAACTCAAGTTTACGTAACACCCAGAAAGAGCTGACGGAAGAAATTGCGGCGCTACGGGAAAAACAGGAAATTTTACAAGCGAACAACGCATTGGCGGTTTCGGAAAAGGCAGCCTTGGAGGCAAAACTAACCGCCAAGGAAGACAGCATGTCGAACAAGCTGGCCGAGCTGCGCTCTACATTCTCCCAGGAGCTTGAAGAGAACTCGATCAAAATCGAAATGCTGAGAAATGATATAAAAGTGGACCTTTCAGATGACATCCTTTACGCATCCGGACAGGCAGAACTGACCGAAAAAGGGAAAGAAGTGATCAAGAAAGTCGCCGCCCAACTGGCCAACTCGCCTTATATTATCCGGGTGATTGGCAATACTGATAACATTCCAATCACAGGGCGCCTGGCCAACCGCTACCCATCCAATTGGGATCTTGCCGCGGCACGCGCTGTAGGCGTTGTTCGTCTGTTGCAGTCCGAAGGTGTGGAGCCGGAAAAGGTTGAAGCCGTTTCCCGAGGGGAATATTACCCGGTCGCAGAGAATGACTCCGACGAAGGACGAGCCAAAAACCGACGGACTGAAATATTACTTCGCGTTCAATAACGGCGCACCGGGTAACACGAACGCAGCGTTTTCGGCGTATGTTTGTCACGTTAGCAAACAGCGCCGAAATTGCATCTCAATCATCAACGCAGCTCAACAATAACCCACTGCAACCGCAAACACTTCCCGGCGGGACTCAGCCAACCAACGCTGAATACCCTCAGAATCCAGCTACTGTAAACACCCGCTCGACTATCAATTTCGGAGTTAGGGAATTGAGATTTTATGACTCCAATGGTGACTTTGTAAATCTTCTGTCCATGTCTGTTGGCATGCTTCCTTTTCCTTGAGCTAAAAGCTGATACACTCATACCAGCTAAGAACCAAGCAAATCAATAAAGTCTACCACTCTCATAAAATATGCGATACAACCACAATTCACATAGTATCAAGCATTGCCCTATGTACTCATTTGTACTATTTTGACGCCTGTGAATATTTATCCCCACTTTCATCATTATAAGAACATACTATGACCGATGAAATTCTCACCATTAAAGAAGTCGCGAGCTACCTAAAGGTTAACGACCGGACCGTCTACCGCCTGGCATCCAGTCAAAAAATACCGGCCTTTAAAGTAGGCAATGCATGGCGTTTCAAAAGGAAAGACCTTGAAGAGTGGATAAATAATCAGCAAAACAGTGCTTCAGCGGAAGGAGGTGCTAGTGATGCAGATCATCGATAACATCAACGACCTTCTGGGTGATGACTTAAAGCAATCAATCAAACCTAACTCCAAGCTGAAAATCGCAGCGTCCTGCTTTTCAATCTACGCCTACGAAGCTCTTAAAGAACAACTTGAAAAGGTTGATTCCTTCGAGTTTATCTTCACGGCACCTACTTTCGTTGAAGAGCAAGTCAGTGACCGCATCAAGAAAGAAAAGCGTGAATTCCATATTCCCAAGAGTGAGCGTGAACGAGCATTCTATGGGACGGATTTCGAGATACAGCTCAAGAATAAGCTCACTCAAAAAGCAATCGCCAAAGAGTGTGCCGATTGGATTCGTAGAAAAGCGACGTTCCGTTCCAATACGACTAAAGCACCCATGCAGCAGTTCGCCGCGATAAAACAAGGCGGAGAAGAACGCATCTACAACCCCTTGCATGGTTTTACCGCCGTCGATCTTGGATACCAACAAGGCGATGCGGTCAGTAACTTCGTTAATCGGTTTGAAGAACAACCGATGACAACCAGCTACCTTAATCTATTTGAACAGATCTGGGCGGACCAGGATAAGCTCGAAGATGTAACCGAGCGCCTGACAAAACACGTTTCAGGAATCTATCAGGAAAACTCACCTGAACGCATCTACTTCTTGATGCTCTACAACATTTTCAATGAGTTCCTGGAAGACATCTCTGAAGACGTTCTCCCTAATGACTTAACAGGCTATCAAGACAGTCTTATCTGGCAGAAACTCTTCAACTACCAAAGAGATGCCGCAACAGGGTTGATCAATAAATTAGAGACCTTCAATGGTTGTATCCTGGCGGATAGCGTTGGATTAGGTAAAACATTTACTGCGCTAGCGGTGGTGAAGTATTACGAGCTGCGAAATAAATCAGTCCTCGTTCTCTGCCCAAAGAAGTTGGCAGATAACTGGCTCAACTATAATCGTAACCTGACAACTAACCCTTTCGTTAAAGACCGGTTCAATTACGATGTGCTTTGCCATACAGACTTACAACGCACCTCTGGAGAGTCATTTGGTATCCCCTTAAATCGTATCAACTGGGGTAATTACGACCTCGTTGTTATCGATGAATCTCATAACTTCCGAAACAACGATGTTTATAAGGACAAAGAAACCCGATATCAGAAGCTAATGAATTCTGTTATCAAAGCAGGAGTAAAAACAAAAGTCCTGATGCTTTCGGCTACACCGGTGAACAATCGATTTAGCGACCTTAAGAATCAACTCGCGCTTGCATATGAAGGGGAATCAGAGAGCTTCCGAGAGCAAGTTGGTACGCAAAGTACAATTGAAGAAATTTTTAAGCGAGCACAGAAAGTCTTTAACGAATGGTCCGAACTTTCGCCAGAAGAAAGAACCGCAAGCGCAATCCTGGATACCCTGGACTTTGATTTCTTCCAGTTATTAGACAGCGTCACCATCGCTCGTTCAAGAAAACACATTGAAACCTTTTACGATACTTCAGATATCGGTCGTTTCCCAGACAGACGCCCACCGCTCTCATATCACCCTCCATTGACATTGAGAGGAGATGTCATTGGTTTCAATCAGATATTCTCACAGCTTTCAATTCTAAAACTCGCGGTATATGCACCGGTGAGTTACATATTGCCAAGCCGAATCGCTAAGTATGAAGACTTGTACGATACCGATGTTGGCACCAAAGGCAAATTACGCCAGGCGGACAGAGAGAAAAGCCTGCAACGCCTTATGGTGACTAACTTATTGAAGCGTTTAGAAAGCTCTGTACATTCATTCCGGCTGACGCTAAAAAACCTTCGCGATAACCATAGAAACACTTTAGCCGACATAGATGCCTATCTAAGCAATGGAGAAGATATCAATCTTCATGATGTTGCATCTGCATATGAAGAATTTGATTTTGATGACGACATGGCTGATATGGACGATGCGTTCTCTACCGGAGGCAAAATCAAGATCAATCTAGCCGACATGGACCTACCGTCTTGGCAGCATGACCTCGAAAACGATCTTCAGGTAATAGAAGAGTTACTCAAAGAAATGGAAAAGGTAACGCCTCAAGAGGATGCAAAGCTCCAACACTTGAAAGCCCATGTTGATGAAAAAGTTAATCATCCAATCAATCCCGGCAATAAGAAAGTCATCATTTTCACTGCCTTTGCAGATACAGCGGACTATCTGTATGACCAACTTGCTGGGTACTTTAACAAAGCTCAAGATATCCATACAGGAAAGGTCACGGGAAGTAGCACACCTAAATCAACGCTAGGTCAAGGATATGACTTCCAAAGCTTGTTAACCTTATTCTCACCTCGCTCAAAAGAGAAAGCAGCGGTATTGCCCAATGAGCCAGGCGAGCTGGATATCCTTATCGGCACAGACTGCATCTCTGAAGGCCAAAACCTTCAGGATTGCGACTACCTGATTAACTACGACATTCACTGGAACCCGGTTCGCATTATTCAGCGTTTTGGACGTGTAGACCGTATTGGTTCTCAGAACCAGAGTATTCAGCTCGTGAACTACTGGCCAGATATATCCCTTGATGAGTACATCAACCTGAAAGAACGCGTTGAAAACCGAATGGTCATTTCAGACATTACCGCCACAGGTGACGACAATGTTTTGAATGTTGAATCCAATGACGTCGCTTACAGAAAAGAGCAGCTCAGACGACTGCAAGATGAAGTCATCGACCTGGAAGATGTGAAAACAGGCGTAGCCATTACAGACCTTGGCTTGAATGATTTCCGCATGGATTTGCTGAACTACATCAAATCAAATGGAGAACTCACTAATCTACCTAACGGTCTTCATGCGGTTGTGCCCGAAGATCAGACACGCGGCTTGATACCAGGCGTTATCTTTGTATTAAGAAACCGGAATCACAGCGTCAATATCAACCAACAAAACCGCTTACACCCTTATTACTTAATCTATTTGAATAACGATGGCGAAGTGGTGATCAACCATACACAGGTTAAGCCACTTCTTGATCGTGTAAGGTCTGCGTGCAAAGGGAAGAACCATCCAATTGACTCTTCATGTGAGGTTTTTAACCGAGCAACTAATGATGGCAAGGACATGGAGCGCTATTCAGAACTCCTGGATCAAGCAATCGCAACGATGGTCGAGCTAAAAGAAGAAAAGGATTTAGACAGTCTATTCACAGGAAACAAAACAACAGCCCTCACCCATACCATCGCGGGGCTTGAAGACTTTGAGCTGATAAACTTTATCGTCATTCAGGGTGAAGATGCACAAGGCTGGCAGAATGCCTAGTTCAATGCCTTGCAATAAGGCAGAATGCGCGAAGCTTTTGCTTCCTGAGTCAGCTCAATTTGGAAAGAAGCTCCCAAAAGAGAAAATTTATCAATATGCCTCGCCTAGCCATGCCATTAAACAAAAGTTTGTGAGATTGGTAGATCGTATCGTTTGGCAATTTAAGCTTTCTCCTGAGACGATCAACATACCTGCAACTAAAAGCGTACCTGAGATTCAGATATTTGACCTTTATCTAAAACCAAATAGACCCCTAAAGTCAGGTGCATACCAATCGAACTCTGATGACCTGATGGTAGATGAAGCAATATTGAGAACGATAGACAAAGCTATCCCCTTCCCTATTTTTTATTGCATCCAGGATGATGAGGGCAAGCAACAATATGCAATGGCTTACAAACGCCCGCACGAAGCAGATTCATCTCAGTGGGTGGTTGAAGACTATTTCTATTGCCCAGTACGAGAAGAGGAAAGCGCTGAGAAATTACCAGCGAAAACAAACCTGAATGGTCTTTACGAACATTTGCTGAGACGGCTTATAAGTGAACCCGCTAAATCAGGGGAATCACTCAAAGACCAGATTCACCGGATAACTGCAATAAGAACCAAACAGAAAGAACTTCAGAAACTAGAAAATAAGCTGCATAAAGAAAAACAGTTCAATCGCAAAGTTGAAATTAATCAGCTCGTAAATCACGCGAAAGAAGAACTTGCAGCGCTCTCAACAAAAAGCTAACAGCAACACAAGCACTTAGATAGAAAGAATTAAACAAGAGAACATCAAACAATGGATAAACCGAAAATGCATAGCCCCAACTTTGTCGAGCAAAATATCGAAAAGCTGGCCACGCTATTCCCTAATTGCGTCACGGAAGCCAAGAATGCGCAGGGTGAACTCACCAAGTCCATTGATTTTGATTTGCTAAAGCAAGAGCTATCTAGCCATCTCGTAGAAGGCCCACAAGAACGCTATCAACTAAATTGGCCGGGGAAGCGCGAAGCACTTTTGTCGGCCAATGCTCCAATTTCAAAAACACTACTCCCTCAGCGAGATGAGAGCATTGACTTCGACTCTACTAAAAATTTGTTTATTGAAGGGGATAACCTAGATGCCTTAAAGCTTATGCAAGAAACCTATCTAGGAAAGATCAAACTCATATTCATAGATCCCCCATATAACACTGGAAGTGACTTCATATACGAAGATGACTTTGCAGAAAATGCCGAGGATTACAAAATCAGATCAAACGAAAAAGACGAAGAAGGTTTGAAGTTAGTGGCAAATACCGACGCCAACGGTCGATTTCATTCGGATTGGCTTTCGATGATGTATTCTCGGTTGAAGCTATGCAGAAATATGCTCAAGGATGATGGTGCAATTTTTATTAGTATCGATGACGGTGAAGCATCAAACCTCAGAAAAATAGCTGACGAAATATTTGGCGACGATTGTTTCGTGTCATCCATATCTTGGAAAAAGAGGTCGTCACCTGATGCTCGCGCAACAATAGGAAGCGTTCATGACACATTGCTTTGTTACGTAAAAAATAATCTTCAGCCTAAATCAGCTATATCCAAAATGCCTCTAAGTTCTAGTAGAAAAAAAGCGTTTACTAATCCAGATAACGATCCTAGAGGACCATGGGCTTCTGTCGATATGACGGGCATGACTGGCAGAGCTACAAAAGACCAGTATTTCGATGTTAACTTACCAAGCGGAAGAGTGATTGGCCCGCCAGAAGGAAGATCATGGGGAATAGCACCCGCTACATTTGAAAAGTTAAGGAATGATAATCGTATATGGTTCGGCTCTTCAGGTGATAACGTTCCCCGAATTAAAAAGTTTCTGTCAGAATCCGATGGGCAAGTGATCCCTAGTATCTGGGACTCAGATGAGACTGGTAGTAATGATGAAGCAACCAAGGAGGTTCTTGATCTACTAGAGTCTCCCAAAATCTTTGATACACCGAAACCAACAAAACTATTGAAGAGGATAATTAAAGTTACTACTAGCCCTAGTAACGAAGACATTATCATGGATTTCTTTTGTGGCTCAGCAACTACAGCTGACGCAACAATGCAAGTGAACCTAGAAGATACTGGAAATAGAAGATTTATAATGGTTCAAATTCCGGAGCCTTGTTCGGAAAAATCCGAAGCATTCAAAGCTGGATATAAAAATATTTCGGAAGTCAGTAAAAAAAGAATTTTTAAAGCTGGTCAGAAGATCGTAGAGAAAAATAAGGATTCCAAATACATTAAAGAGTTAGATATCGGCTACCGCGCTCTAAAGGTTGATAGCTCAAATATGGCAGAGGTCTACTACTATCCAGATACCATTTCCCAAGAAGACCTATTCAGCCAAGTCGACAATGTAAAGGAAGACCGTACCGAAGAAGACCTCCTTTTCCAGGTGATGCTCGACTGGGGGGTTGACCTTACCTTACCTATTCAAAGAGAAACTATTCAAGGTAAAACGGTTTTCTATGTCGATACAAATGCCTTGGTCGCATGCTTCGACAAGGACGAAGGCATAGACGAAGACTTCGTCAAGAATCTTTGCGAAAAAGAGCCGTTAAGAGTCGTATTCCGGGACGCAGGGTTTGCCAACGACGATGTAAAAATCAATGTTGAGCAAATCTTTAAACAACTTTCACCACACACTGAAGTGAAGTCTATCTAAGGAGATATCCATGAGCACGTCGTTAGATAAACTTACTATTAAGGGGTTTAAGTCAATTAAAGACTTAAACAAATTTGAGCTCAAAAACTTGAACGTCATCGTTGGCGCAAACGGTGCTGGTAAAAGTAATTTGATTTCATTCTTCAGATTACTTCAAGCGTTAATTGACGGAAATCTGAATCGCTATGTTAGAGATAGTGGAGGCGCTGGCGACTTGCTATTTAATGGCCGAAAAACCACAAAGAAGATGCACTTCACCACGCACTTCGATAATAGAGGGTTCAGATTCAACCTGGTTCCAACACCTTCGGACAAGTGCGCTATCGAAGATGAAGCCCGCTACTACGCTTACAACAATCGTTGGTGGGAACTTGGCGATAGTGAAGAAGGTAAATCTAAACTCGTAAAAGAGGTATTGGAAGACAAGAGTGATGCTCAATACTCCAAACCGGTCTACGACGCTATCTCATCCTGGCAAATCTATCACTTTCACGACACTAGCAGCACGGCTAGCATGCGCCATTATGAAATTATCCAAGACAACAAAGTTTTACGCGAAGACGCGTCAAATATTGGTCCATTCCTATTGAAGCTTAAGGACGAATATCCTGCGGATTACAAAGCCATTCTGAATGCAATTCGTTTGGTAACACCTTTCTTCGATGATTTCATATTAGAGCCTCAAAAAAGTGGGGATAAAGAACAAGTTAATATCAGTTGGTACCAGAAAGGTTCCGATTACCCGATGCAACCCTATCATCTATCTGACGGGTCAATTCGTTTTATATGCTTAGCTACGGCATTATTGCAGCCGAATCCGCCTTCAACAATCATTATTGATGAACCAGAACTAGGGTTGCACCCTGCAGCCATCGTTATTCTAGGTGAATTAATACAGCAAGCTGCGCAGCGCACACAAGTCATCGTAGCAACGCAGTCACCCGCTTTGATCGATCAGTTTGCGATTGAAGATATCGTTGTCGTTAATCGAAAGGACGGAGCCTCTACTTTTGAACGTTTAAACGAGAAAGACTTTTCAGAGTGGTTAGAAAGCTACTCTGTCGGCGAGTTATGGACGAAGAATGTTATCGCTGGAGGCCCACGCTATGAGTGATTACATTGAAGTAATCGCGATTGTTGAAGGAAAAACAGAACAAGTCTTCGTAGAACAATTGCTCGCCCCTTACCTCGCAGAAAAGAAGATCTATATGAATGCGACCCAAGTTTCAAAGCCGGGAGAAAAAGGCGGTGACGTGCGCTTCGTGAGAGTCAAACGAGATCTTGGTCTACACCTTAAGCAACGCGCAGACACCTATGTCACTACGCTGATAGATTACTATGGAACCAAAGAATGGCCGGGGCTCGAAACACTGGCTTTAAATCTCCTACCCTCTCAAATCGCGCAACATCTCAACGATGCAGTGCAACAAGAGGTGAACGACCTCTTTCCTGAGCAACGACCTGCAGATCGTTTTATTCCTTTCATGGCTTTACATGAGTTCGAAGCACTACTTTTTAGTGATGCAGAAATACTTTCTTCCGAGCTGAATATAGCGGAAAGGGAGGTAACCGCGGTTTTGGAAGAATGCGGAGAACCCGAAGCGATCAACAACAGCCCAGAAACCGCTCCCTCAAAAAGACTCAATAAATGGTCTCCACACGAAAAGTTCGCCAAAACCACCACTGGTATCGCCATTGCCCAACAAATTGGTATCCCAAAGATGAGAGAAAAGTGCCCTCTATTTAACACTTGGCTAGAGCAGTTCGAAGCCTTGGTAGGGGTTCCTGCATGAGATTAAAGTTTAAACATCAAGCTTACCAGGCTGCATCGGTTCAAGCAGTTGTAGACTGCTTTAAAGGCCAGCTACCCAATGATGCTGCTACGCGATATCGCATCGATCCTGGAAACGTCAAGGATACACAAGCCCTTTTAGATGAGGGTTTTAAGAATGCCGATATTCAGGTGAGTGATCTTCAATTGCTTGAAAACATCCAGCAAATCCAGCGAAAACAAAATTTACCGCAATCTTCCAGCTTGGCGAGCAATAAAGTTTGCAAGCTAAACCTGGATATTGAGATGGAAACTGGTACGGGTAAAACCTACTGTTACATCAAGAGTATATTTGAGCTGAACCGGCAATATGGTTGGAACAAATTCATAATTGTGGTCCCTAGTATTGCGATACGAGAAGGCGTATACAAGTCACTCGAAATAACGCGTGAGCATTTTCTAGAGGAGTACCACAAGCAGGCCAGGTTCTTTATATACAACTCAAAAAGCTTGCATGAGCTCGAAGGCTTCTCATCGGACGCGGGCATCAACATCATGGTCATTAATGTGCAAGCGTTTAATGCGCGAGGCAAAGACGCACGGAGAATCTATGAAGAGTTAGATGACTTCCAATCACGCCGCCCGATTGATGTGATCAAAGCGAATCGTCCGATTATGATTCTGGATGAACCTCAAAAAATGGAAGGCAAGAAGACCTTAGAGTCTTTCACAGAATTCAATCCATTATTCATGCTCCGTTACTCAGCAACACATGCAACTGAACACAACAAAATTTACCGACTCGATGCGCTGGATGCCTACAACCAAAAGCTGGTTAAGAAGATCGGTGTTCGTGGTATCACAGCAAAAGGCTTGGCAGGTACCAATGCCTATTTGTTCTTGGAAGGTATTGATATCTCAACCAACAAACCACCCGTAGCAAGACTTGAACTCGAAGTTCAACGCAAAAATGGGGATATTGTCCAGGACTTAAGAAAGGTAACCAAAGGCACTAACCTTTTTGACTTGTCGGAAGGTTTAAACCAATACCAAGGATTTGTGGTATCCGACATCAATGCAAATACTGATGTAATTACTTTCACTAACGGCGTCGAGCTGTCAGTAGGCGAAGCGAGCGGTGACATTAACGAGTCGATCATTCGTCGCATCCAAATCCGTGAAGCAATTAAGGCTCATTTCGAAAAAGAGCAAAAGCTATTCGACCAGGGGATCAAAGTTCTCACACTGTTCTTTATTGATGCAGTTGCGAAGTATCGAGACTATTCCGTTGAAGATGAGAAGGGTGAATACGCTCATATATTCGAGGAAGAATACAAGCACATACTTAATGAAGTTTCATCATTGGAAGATACGCCTTATCAACGATACTTAAAGTCGATCCATTTTGATAAAACCCATAACGGCTACTTCTCAATTGATAAGAAGACTAAGCAGCTGGTTGATCCCAAACTTGGCAAAAAAACGACCGAAGCAGATGATGTCGATGCTTACGACCTTATCCTGAAAGACAAAGAAAGATTACTTAGCTTCAGTGAGCCCACCCGCTTTATATTCTCTCACTCAGCCCTTCGTGAAGGTTGGGATAACCCTAATGTCTTTGTGATTTGTGCGCTAAAACACAGCGATAACACTGTTTCACGAAGACAAGAAGTTGGACGAGGCTTACGTTTAGCGGTGAATCAATATGGAGAGCGAATTGACCACCCTTCTGTGGTTCACGATGTAAATAGATTGACCGTCGTCGCAAGCGAAGGCTACAAAGATTTTGTATCCGCGCTTCAGAAAGATATTGCCTCAACCCTATCTGCTCGGCCTAGAGTTGCGGATGAAAGCTACTTTACAGGTAAGTTACTCGTTACAAATGACGGTAATGTAGAAGTGACGCCACAGATGGCAAAACTCATATATCGTTATCTTGCTAAACATGAGTATACGGATCTTGATGACCACATTTCTGAAGAGTATCACCAGGCGAAACGAGAAGGGTCTTTGGCCACATTACCAGAACCGCTTTCAAACTACGCGGAACAAGTCTTTCAGCTTATCGATAGCGTATACAGCGACGCAGCACTGCCGTCTATGGAAGACGAGCGTAAAACGAAGACAAATCACCGAAACAACAATTTTCACAAGAAGGAGTTTCAAGAGCTTTGGAACCATATCAACCGAAAAGCGGTGTATACCGTTCAATTCAATAGCGACGAACTCGTTGAGAAATCCACCAAATATCTTGATGAAAAGTTGAGAGTTAGAAAGCTTGAATTCACTGTCGAGCGAGGCGAACAAATTGATAATGCTTCAATGAAGCAAGTCGCCAGTGGTAACAGTTTCAAAGTCAGTGAGAAAGAAACAGCAGATTACAAGCAATCAATTCACTCGGCTGTTAAGTACGATTTGCTAGGCAAGATTGCCGAAGGAACCAAGCTCAAGCGCTCTACAGTCGCGTCGATTCTCAAACAACTTAACAATGCGGTATTCGCTCAATTTCAGTACAACCCGGAAGACTTCATTAGCCTGGCCATTAAACTTATCAATGAACAAAAGGCGACCGTCATCATCGAACACTTGGCTTACGATACCGTTGCCGACAAATTTGACGATGCGGAGATTTTCACTGAGAACCAGGCTATCACAGACTTCAGTCGCGCAAGACCTTCACCTAACAGACATGTGTATAATTACGTTATCACGGACTCAGGCATCGAAGATAAATTCGTTGATGAATTAGAGGTTAATAAGGACGTTGTCGTCTATGCCAAGCTTCCTCGTGGTTTCTTCATTCCAACGCCTGTTGGAGACTACAACCCCGACTGGGCAATCGCATTTGAAGAAGACATGGTCAAACACGTTTTCTTCGTAGCAGAAACCAAAGGCTCAATGTCCTCCTTAGACCTGAAAGGCGTTGAAAATGCCAAGATAGACTGCGCTAAACGTTTCTTTGAGAAGTTAAATACAGAGCTTGGCGGCAAACCAGTTAAATATGATGTGGTTAAGGATTTTGAAAGCCTTAAGACCCTTGTTATGTGAGAAAAGTAAATGCCTGATATTCCCATGATTACCTACGACCAGCTAATGCAACCTTTGATCAAAGCCAGACCCCCCATCACAGTTCAATCAAATCAGAATTGACAATTTCCTCAATAGTCTTTCAATCCGCTAAGGGCTTACTGGAATGTGATGTGTATGATACGCTGCCGTATAGAAATTGGCTACTTACTAACAAAAGGAATGCGTATGCTCAACAAGCAAGACCAAAAGCCGAAGGATCGGTACCAAGAAAAACTTATCCCGACAGAGGACAATTTGAAGGAGCTTGAGCGCTCTTTTGCCAAAGCCCGAGAAGAGGGGATGAAAAAATTTAAGCAGGGTGCCCCATCGCTGTTTGTGGAAGTAAAAGACTAAAAAATTTTGGAACAAAGGCATGTCCTCATTATGCAAGGACAGGCAGAGCTTTCCCTTCCGACTTAAGAAATACCAACGATAGAGCCTATGCATCCAGACATGCAGAACTGACCGAAAAAACTTTAGCAGAGTCTGTCCGACTATCCTCTGCCCTCATCAAGGCAGTTCAGCGATAACCCGCTGTACAACGGTGCATACTTCCCGGTAGGATTCCGCTAGCCAATGTTGAATACTTTCTGAATCCAGCCACTGCACAAACCAGATTTTATCCTTTTCTGACCAGCGACATTTTTCGGTGAGGACATCTGCTGCGGTTAAACCGGACAAAACGGGCTCGGTTTTGACGCAGCCAGCGCCGGGGTTACTGCTATCTTCACAAGGGTAGTAAACAACCGCGACCAATTGCAGAAAATCCTGCAACGTTTTGACATCAGCCAGAATGACTGCGTGGGTCATAAAGTCACCTTTTCCAGCCGCGTTCAGCACTGGATCGATAGTTACAGATACATGCATACCACTGGGTAATTGGGGCATAATAACGCCTCACTTGTTTGTAATGACAAATTAGGATCTGTTGACCAGAACGCTTGAGATGTTGTTTACTATAAACCTCAAAGCGTCAACATATGTCGCCTATTCACTTCAGTTTGCGAGTTCAGAACCCGCCTTACCCACCGAGAACCACTTTCAATGAAGTTATTTACCCCTGACACCATCCTCGCCACTCAAATTCCAACCAACATCATCACCGGCTTTCTGGGAGCGGGAAAAACCACAACAATACTCCATCTGCTTGCCAATAAACCGGCCCACGAAGAATGGGCAGTGTTAGTTAACGAATTCGGGGAAACCGGAATTGATGGCGCTTTGCTCGAACGCACTGGTGTCAATGTAAGAGAAATACCCGGCGGCTGTATGTGTTGCACCAATGGTCTGCCGATGCAGATCGGCTTGAATTTTCTGCTGGCACGCAAACCTGACCGGCTTATTATCGAGCCTTCAGGGCTGGGCCACGCTCGTGAGGTACTGAATATTTTGAGCTCAGAGTTCTACGAAAAAACAGTCAAGCTTGAAGCAACCATTACCCTGGTAAACCCAGCAAAACTGAGCGACAAGCGCTATCTTGAGCATGATATATTCAGGGATCAGCTAACAATCGCGGATGTTTTGATCGCAAACAAAACAGACCTCTGTTCACCGGAGGACAAAGCAGTATTTCAGAAGCAGGCAAATACACAAGACTATCTCGCCACAGACTGGGTAACCGGAGGACAGATTAATCCTGAGTATCTGAGTTACCCGAATCGCCTAGCCGAACTTAGACGACACACAGAAAAGATGAAGGATGAAAAGCCACCAGGAGCGGGCCACCACCCCCGACTTTTGAATAGCCCACTGCTAAAAAACGAACCACACGCGATGCCAGTGGCCCAATTACCCGAATCACACACCACCGAAATCCAGCGAAGCGAGAATTCTGACGGTACATTTTTCAGTTATGGCTGGGTATTTCCTGAATCCACGGTATTGGCAACCCGCTCAATCATGGATTTACTTTACCGTGTACAGCCGCTCAGGGCTAAAGGACTCTTGAACACAGAAGAAGGTTTTAAGGTTTTTCAGTGCAGTGATGGTACGGTATCGGTCATGTCGAGTGATCAGGGCAATGATTCGAGAATAGAAATTATTCACAACCAGCCCCTCTCAGCGAAAAGCCTGGAAGCTGAACTGTTAGCCAACAGCCAACTACCAGGCCCGAATATCAAGTATTGACGATTAGACGAAGCGCCTGCAGTTGAACGGCAGAACGACCAATGGCTCGCGCGCCCTGCTCGATGCAACTACGAAAATACTCCACTTCCTCATCTCGGATGGAAGGGTTGATCTTCTTCAATGCCAGAATTCTTTCCAGTTCTGGCATCATTTTCAACTGCAACGTATTCTGCGCTTGCTCACGAATATCCGGTAGCTGTTTTTCTGCGAATCCGGTTGCATGCTCAAGCATGGTCTCGATTTCACTCTTCACTTGCTTCAGGAGCGCTTGGCCGGTGGGCTTTTTAACATTGTCACACAGGGTATTCAGCTTGTCATGAGGTACGACCTGGCTGAGATCCTGGCCGTTAATATCCACCAGCACACGGATTGGCGAAATCGGCAAAAACTGCTCAATCTGGAAGCGTTTCGGTGCGACACAGTTGATTGTGAAAACCGCTTCGAGCAAGAGTGTCCCGGGCTTGAGCGCTTTAACTGCCATGGTCGCCAATGAGGCGTTACCGAATTCTGAATTCAGAATCATCTCCATGGATTCAACCACCATGGGGTGTTCCCAACTCACAAATTGCATGTCATCACGACTCAGCGCCTGTTTTCTGGAGTAGGTAATCGTGGTGCCATCCTCGTCGCTTACGCCAGGGAAATAGCCACTGTGCATATGCTCTGTCGGCCTTAATATGCGGGCATTTTCTGAATGATACTCACAATCAACACCAAACAAGTTAAAGACATTTTCCATATACTCCTGAAGCTGACTACCCTCTTCTGCATCTTCAATCAAGGCAATTACTTCAGCAGCCTTCTCTTCATTGCAGGAATGCAGCTCCAGAAGCTTGTCACGACCTTCTTCCTGAGCGGCCAAGGTGCTTTCCGTTTTCGCTGCAGCTTCTTGCAACAGCGCTTCAAATCGCTCAGAAGGATGACACAGCTCCGCTTCAAGGCGTTCTGCAAATTGCTCGTAGATACTGTATGCCACACCAATGGGGCGGGCGAACAGGTTCATCCCCTCTTTATACCAGCGATAGAGATACTGTTGGGAGGTGTTCTCGATGAAGGGGACGTGAATGTTGATATCATGCACCTGACCGATTCGATCCAGACGACCGATGCGTTGTTCCAACAAGTCAGGATTAAGCGGTAGATCAAACAAGATCAAATGACGGGAAAACTGGAAATTACGGCCTTCACTGCCAATCTCCGAACAAATTAATACCTGTGCACCATTTTCAGTTTCTGCAAAATACGCACCAGCTCTGTCGCGCTCAATAATCGACATGGATTCAGTGAACGCAGCACTGCGAACACCTTCATACAGCCGGAGGTGCTGTTCCAATTCTGATGCGGTTGATTCTTTCGCACAAATTACCAGCACTTTCTCCTGGCGGTTTTCTTTGAGAAACTCAGTTAGCCAGGTCACTCGAGGATCGATCTTGAGCCAGAACAAATCTTCAATATTACGTTCAGGGGTCAGGCCACTGATACTGAAGCGTTTCATATCCGCCTCGTATAAAGCCGGACACTTCAGTGCGTGCGTGTGTAATACACGTTCAGGGAAGCCTTTAACGGCTGAACGGGTATTACGGAACAAAACCCGCCCAGTGCCGTGACGATCAAGCAGCTTCTCGATAATCAGCTCCAGATTCGCCGCCTCGCCCGAAATCAGCTGTTCCGCTTCATCACCCAGGTAATCCCTGAGCACATGAACCAAATCATCCTCCAGGGGCTCTTTACCTGCCAAACTATCCCGCTCTTGCAGACGTTGGACGACTTCATTCAGCTTTTGGTACCCCGCCTCTTCCGCCTTGAACACTTCCAGATCATAAAACCGGGACGGATCCAGCAGCCGTAACCGCGCAAAGTGACTCTCCAGACCGATCTGCTCAGGCGTTGCAGTTAACAACAACAAGCCCTCACTGACCGCAGAAAGTGCTTCCACACATTGATATTCACGACTGGATTGCGTTTCATCCCAGTGCAAATGATGCGCTTCATCGACGATTAACATATCCCAACCCGCAGCGTTTGCCAGGGCAGATACCTGATCATTTCCAGCCAGGAATGAAAGACTGGTTAATACGAGTTGTTCTGCTTCGAACGGGTTCTCCTGTCCCTCTGCTTTGATTGCATCAAAACGGGCCTTGTCGAAGATCGAGAATTTAAGATTGAATCGACGCAACATTTCAACGAGCCATTGATGCACAAGACTGTCCGGTACGACAATCAACACTCTGGACGCTCGCCCCGTGTGCAGTTGATAATGCAATATCATTCCCGCTTCAATTGTTTTACCGAGCCCGACTTCATCGGCGAGTAAAACACGAGGAGCGTGTCGACGAGCCACTTCACTGGCGATGTAAATCTGATGGGGTAAGTGACTAGTACGGGAACCAATCAAGCCTTTCGCATTGGATTGTTGTAAATCATTTAGCAAATTGAGTGTTTCAACGCGGAGTTGAAAAGGTGCTTTCTTGTTGTAGTGCCCACTGAATAAACGTTGCTGGGGTGCAATCAGCTGAGTGAAGCAATCCAGTTGCACTTCGCGAATGGTATGGGATTTACCGTATTCATCCGTACCGGTGTATTTCAAAATACCCTGAAACTCTTCAACAGCAGTCACCAGTAACTGTCTGTTGTCGGCGGTACGAATCGTGTCGCCCTCGCCATATAAAACCCGGCTCAAAGGAGCATTGTTACTTGCATACACCCGCATTTCGCCTGCTGCGGGAAAACTGACGGTGACCTGTCTTCCAGTGAATTCTGCGATCATACCCAGACCCAAGTGGGATTCGGTAAGACTGACCCATCGTTGACCAATACTAAATGACATAGATACAAAAAACCTTCGAACGCTGAGGTGGAGATTTGAGGGCGCGTATTCTAGCACGACCTTCTCAAGCCCAACAGACTATTTACTTGACAGATTTATGTATTAAAAATACTGCAACTTTCTACAAAACGAGGTAAAAACAGTGCCCTAGTAACCTGATTTAAAATTGAAAAAGGTCGCACACAAAGACTACTATACGGAGATTCACGGCCAATTTTGCAGTTACAACGGCACAAAATAATTCACTTTTTTACAATCAGACGATCCTCCACTATTGAACAGTGCAAACAAATACAAAAGTCAATAATCAAACAGCAAGCACTTGGTGCGTGTACATCATTCGCTGCACCGACGGGAGTCTGTACACAGGCATCACAACGGATATGCCGAGACGGGTCACCCAGCACTACCGGGGGCAAGGTGCTAAATATTTTCGTAAAACCAAGCCGGCTCAGGTCATATACATGGAAAACAACTTGATTCGTGCAACAGCCAGCCAGCGTGAATACCAAATTAAGCAGCTCTCTCGGCAACAAAAACTACAACTGATCAACACCGATGAAAACCAAATAAGCCAATACTGTAATATTTTGGAAAAAACCCTCAATCAGCTCAATGCCCCGTAACTCCGCCACGGGTCATCCTCACCAGAATGTATACGACTTCACAAAAAGATTCCGAATTTCAAATTAGATGAGGGGAACCCGGTTTCGGTAGCGCATATCAATCACAGGATAAACAAGAGACGGCTTCAATTGCATTCTGGCTTGGTTGTATTGCATAAAACCACCCTGATACATCGCGCAAAAAAGCTCTGACAATCTTTCACAATTCAAAGCTTTATATGTCGTCCAATGGGTTTATCATTTCAATAATTGGAAACGGAATACACCAAAACGGGGCTGATATGATCATGGGTACTTTAACTTCACGTTCACCATTGCAGTTAAGTAAGACACAGGCAGAAGCAGATAAAAAAGCAAAAGTATACGGTGTAATGATGCCGCTACTTTTTGCGGCGGGCGTCATCATGGGCGTTTTTGGATACGCAACCATTCAGGAAGAAAACGAAGAATACTACAAGATGGTCGCCAAAGACCTGTCCGTGCAAAAGAACATTTACCAACAAAAGTTCACACTGAGCAAGGATATACTAAGCGTATACGTCGCGCCTGGCATTGAAGCATACAAAACGCAACTGACCGACTCGCTGAATCGTCTTTATGCACAGTCTGAACTATCGATTGTAGAAGCTAATACGGACAAAACGATATTGGCATTGCAAGGAGACACGTTCACCGTCCCTTTTAACTGGCAGCCAGAACAGAGCCTCTGAACTGGCAACGCAAACTCTGACTCAGTTCGCGCATTGCTGAAAACCCGGTAATATCTACCGGGTTTCCTGCGTTCAGGATCACGCCAGAATCGCCCCGCTGGCAAGATCCTGACTGACCTTTCTTTCTAACTCGCCATCGCTGGCTGACCACGATCCGGGAACGAATGGCGAATGATTCGTTTCAGTACGGTTCCGTATTGTTTCCAGAAGCTCCCCGTGTTGTACTCGATACCATACTTAGCCGCAATACGTTGCACATCCGGAGCCACTTCAATATAACGGGGGGCAGGAATATCCGGGAACAAATGATGTTCTATCTGACAACTCAGGTGCCCGGTCAGAATGTGAAACCACTTGGGCCCCTGCAAATTGGACGACCCCAACATCTGACGATAATACCACTGCCCTCTGGACTCGTTGGCACAATCCTCTTCCTTGAAAACATGTACGCCTTCCGTGAAATGGCCACAAAAAATAATTGTGGAAGTCCAAAGATTTCTGATGAGATTCGCTGTCAGGTTACCCAGTAAAACCGGTATGAACATCGGCCCGGAAATGAGCGGGAAAAATATGTAGTCTTTGAATACCTGGCGTGAGCTCTTGCGATAGAAGGCAGATTTAAGTTCCTGGTCACTGACAAAGTGCTTTTCACCTTCCTTTTTCTTGCCGAAAAAGACTCGGCGTCCAGCCAATTCATGAAAGGCAACACCCCACTCAAAGAGAATACTTAATGTCATGTAGCTGAAAAATTGCCAAATATTTTTAGGCTTCCATCGATATTCATTCGTCAAACGGAAGATACCATAACCAAAGTCCCGATCCTTACCGAGAATATTGGTATAAGTGTGATGCTCAAAATTATGGGTACGCTTCCAGGACTGCGAGTCACAGACATTATCCCACTCAAAAGTATTTGAGTTGATATAAGGGTCATTCATCCAGTCATATTGCCCGTGTAAAACGTTATGACCGATTTCCATGTTGTCGAGAATTTTTGCCAGCGCGAGCAAACCAACACCAACAATCCAAAATGACCAATGCAAGAAACCCAATACCAGCGAAATTCGACCAAATATTTCACTGAATCGCTGTATACGGATCATCCGCCGGATGTAATCAGCATCCTGCTGTCCAACCCGCTGCAGAACCCGCCCCTTGACTTCATCTAACTCCTGAGCGAGCTGATCAAATTGCTCATTTGACAGCGTGTGCATCGTTGTTCTCCTCCAGAAAAATGAAAAACCTATTTACAAAGCCAATTCAACATCATCAACAGGCTGACTGATACACAATTGCACCAGTTCAGCTCCGCCATCCGAAACCTGTCCGGTTAGAATATTCTGCACTCGGCCACCCAGCTTGCGACAGCTACACTGATGACACACGCCAGCCCGACAACCATGCACAGGGTTTAATCCTGCACCTTCAGCAATCTCTAACAACGTCCGACGATCACCAGGTTCCACAGACACCTCTGCCTGAGTTTGGCTAAATGCAACAGCCCTTGATGCCTGCCCGGACTCAGACACTTGCACATCAAGCGCGCGAGGAACACCGAAGAACTCAAAATGAATTCGCTCCGGGCTTACCCCTGAGTCCTTTAGTATCTGCTCAACACTTGTAATCATCTCGCCGGGCCCACAGATGTAATAATCGGGTTTTTCAAATTGTTCAGGCGCATATTGTTCAAGCAAGCGTTGAACGGTTTCCCGATCAAAATAACCCGATTCCCGCGTGTTCAAAAAATCGAAACTAAAATTCGACTTGGCCGACTCCAGCGCAGACAATTCGCTGCGGAACAGGTGATCCGAGCCGTAATAAAGCAACTTGACCGGTTTGGATTCGCCTTGATCAACAAGATCGGAAAGCATGCTCAAAATGGGCGTGATTCCGACCCCCGCTGCGATGAAAACCTTGGGTACGCCGTTGCGCTGGACAACAAATTCACCACAAGCCGCTGACAAAGAAACATAACCGCCTTTTTTTAATCCGGTCGCTAACCACGGAGTAACCACCCCCTGATCCTGCTCGCGAATAGTGAGCCGAACTGTTCCGGTCATCCGATAGGTCTCGGGAGAACTGCTGATGCTGAAACAACGCGTCAGTTTTGCTCCGTTTATTTCAACCGTCAGATTGATGTACTGGCCAGCCTGAAAGCCCTGCCATGATTGATCCGGACGCAAAGTCAACGAAACAACGCTACCCGATTCCCGACCAATATCCTTAATCTGTGCTCTGAAGCCATTTACTGTCCACCCTGGTAAATAACTCTGAATAAGCGGCTCAAAAAAAGCGCCCACTTGCTTGTGGTTACACAAAGCAAAGGACATCCATTCCGTAGTTTTCCGTAAACTCAATGACACGACGCAGTAACCTCCTGACAAAGTTGCTGTCAGCAAAAAATCTCCAAATTTCAGCGTACATTTGTACGCTATTTTTAAATTATTTTCAAATCAAAATTTTTTAATTTTACATTTATTCTTATTTTTCAATGTAGTGCAAATAAATTAAAGGAGCTGATATTTACAGCCGTACCATAAAACCAAGAAGACGAAGCAAGAAAAATAGCTTTTCAGAGCTAAATTGGCATTGAGAATCAATCAAGCAGGAAATAAACGAAAGGGAAAATTAATGAGAGGTAACCGAAAAATGAAAAACCCCTGCAGCAATGACAAGGGTTCGGCCAGCAAAAGAAAAGGAATGATAAAAAAGAGTTTTAAACAAAACGACGCTTGATCAAGTGGTCAAGAGACCAGCTCCCGGGTCCATAGACAATTAAAACCAGCAACATTGTTCCCCAGAAGTAGTGATCCTTAATGCCAGCAGCACTGATATCAGGATAGGAAATTGCCGCTACCCAATTCAGCACGAAAAGCGCTAAAGCCGAAATTCGCCCGAATAGCCCCAATACCAACAGCACCGGGAATATCAGCTCAGCAGCGGTCGCGGCATAAGCTGCCAGTTTAAAATTGATCAGGGGTACAGCGTACTCGTATTCAAACAATGCCAACGTGGAATCCCAGCTTTTAATCTTTGTCAGACCAGAGAGAAAAAAGACATACGCCACCCAACCTCTAAAAACCAGATTGACGACCGGTTGAAGCTTATCGACCAGGGAAATCCCACCAAGATAAGGCGATACCAAAATATTCATCGTTAACGGAGTCCTCTCTTTTCGTTACATTGCAATGAAGTGCAACGCCATCGTGTCTGTCAAAATGCATAGATCCAGGAGCTAAAAGACTGGGCATCAGTTTATACAAGCTAATCCAGTAAATTCGAGCATTCACCGGCTATTCTACTGCATGATCCGGAATGTCCACCCCACCAATCCAGCATTGGGTAACTGCAGAGACCAACAAGTCGCTCAGGTTTTCATCTGGAGCCACGTGCTCAAGAGCTTGCCCGATATCTTCAAGTGGCATCCTCGATTGCAAACCGGAACAAAACTCCCACTGACCTCGAGAAAGCGGAAGAATCTGCATTTGCAGCTCAACCCGGTGAATTAAATACCAATAAGATCCCTGATCCAGCTCAAATTCTTGATCAAACGTATCAGACTGATTTAATCGCCAAATCTCTCCGACCGGATAATTCGACGCCAATATTGCAAATGCTTCAGGAGGATAAAAGATAAGTCTCCCATGGCACTCAGCAGGCACCTCAGCCAAAACAGAAATGTCGAAGATTTCCGTCTCCGCACGGTGATAAACGCGGTGCCACAACCACTCCAGTTGTGCCACGTCGGGTAGATACGGATACTCGATTAATGCAGAACACGTGGATATATAACGCGGAAAATCCGCGCCATAATCATTCAGATTGGCGGAGCGGGACGGTGTTTGGCTAACATAGTCTCGCGCCATCTGGGCAAAAAAATCATTCCCCACCAATTTGAGAATAACAGGGAAAATCTGCTCAAGCGTTGATATCAATGTGCCTCGAACACTTCCTCGATATACCGCGAGTGAATCTGCAGCTGACAGGTTCCGTCCCGACTGGATAAACTGTCCCGCATCAACGGCTTCCCCTGACACCGCCTGCATAAACAAGGATTGTATTTTTTCCAGTTCATTAACGGACGTCATCGGCATTCACTCAAAGGGCTGCGTTGCCGAGACGGTAAATCATTAACCAGGATACGCTCCGCTTTTTGCGCTTCATGAAGCAATACTTCAAACGAGGGTATATTTGTGTCCCATTCAATCAGTGTTGGCAACGGGCCATACAATTCAATAGCCTGTCGGTACAAGCACCAGACACCCTCATGGATAGATGCACCATGGGTATCAAGCAGGTGCGTCCCCATATCTTCAAAACCAGCGAGATGGAGTTCCTGAATCGCATCTTTTGGTAAGCTTTGCAAATACATAATTGGATCAAATTGATGATTTTTCGCGCTCACGTAAATATTATTAACGTCACACAAAAGACCACATCCGGATCGATTCACGACTTCAGACACAAACTCCCATTCAGTCATGCAATCCGATTGATAAGTGAGATAACTTGAAACATTCTCGACAAGAATTTGCCGCCCGAGAAAATCCTGAACTTGTTCAATCCGGGATACGATGTGATCAAGTGCCTGGGGGCTATATGGCAATGGAAACAAGTCATTGCCATGAATTCCATTAACTGAAGACCAGCACAAATGATCCGAAACTTTGACCGGCTGAAAGTCGTTAACTAACGCCCTCAGCCGCTGCAAATACGCTTCATCCAATGGATCTACCGACCCTAAAGACAGTCCGACACCATGAAAGGTAACCGGATAACGCTTCGCGACTTCCCGTAGATGAAATAGCGGCAAACCGCCTGGCTCCATATAATTATCGGTTAGCGCCTCAAACCAGGGAACGTCAGGCTCGCCTTGCAAAATGTCCTGGTAGTGTTGAGCTCTTAAACCCAACCCAACACCCCGCAGTTCACCACTGGTTGCAAAACTATCAACCATGACGTGCTCCCTCTTGATAACACATGCTCAGGGGTTTCAGCCCTTGACTTTACCACCCACAATTTTGGCACAAGTTCCAGTTGGTACGTATACCCACTCTTCGGGATCACCATCTTTTGAAGCCTGACCAGCACAACTGTGACTGCTGGTTCCACAGTCATTCATTCCTGCCTTTACGACGCCCTGACACTTTTCAAAGCCTGGCTTTGCTGCTAATGCACTCCCTGCAGAGGCCATCATGCCCAATGCCAGAACACCCGCAATTGCAGTACTCGCCTTAGTTTTGTTTTGATCGCTCATTAATGCATCCTCTTCGTATACCTAACTCATTAGTGGAACTTGCCAAACCATGACTTTTTATTCACGGTTGCAACATAGACCCTTCAACTATCCTAAAAGTTCAATTAGCTCTCAGGAAATTGCGATGCTTTCCAATTGACCTTACGAAACCCCATGTAGACCATCGAAATTTTTTTCATCGCCACATTAAAAAAAGCAGATCTTGCGGACATGTCAACGCTTTTTATAGATGATCAAGCCTGATCTGCAGCCAATGCCTGTTTCTCACGATTCATTGCAGCTTGCAACGCAGGACGCACACCAATCGCTGCAAAATAGCGCTGTACATTTTTTTGAGTGATCGGTTGTTTGAATGCCATGCCCCAGGCCAGCGTATGCGCGACCAGAATATCTGCCGCACTGAAGTCCTGACCAACGATGAACGTGTGGTCGGCGAGGTGTCCATCAAGCAAATCCAGTGCTTTTTGAAACTCCCATACCGCTGTTTCACGAACCGCTGGTACTCTTTGCGCTTCTGGCAGGGCAAACTTGTGCTTGGCCATGGTCCAAAGTGGTTGTTCCAATTCACAAAGGGCAAAAAAGGCCCATTGCTGGTAGTGAGCACGTGCGGCACTGCCTACCTCCGGCACGAGGCCCCGGTCGGGGAATTTATCACCCAGATAGGTCACTATGGCTCCAGATTCGCTCAGCACCAAATCGCCATCCACCAGTACAGGCACTTTACCGGCAGGATTAATCGCGAGAAATTCTGCTGACTTGGACCCCCCCTTTACAAAGTTCACCAGCTTGTAATCGTAGTCTTGCCCCAGTTCCTCCAGCATCCAGGTAATGCGGGTTGAACGAGTATTGGGGTGTCCGTATACCGTTAGCATTTTATCAACCTCCAGTGATTGGAATTTTCCGACTTAATGAGCATCAAACATTTGAATATGATAACCACTTTGCAATGCATCCTTGAGCGGCTTATCTGCATTCACGACACGGGAGTCGTCCAACAGTTTTTGGCTAACATGTTTGTGTTTTTCGATTTTAATATCTTTAAAACCAGCTCGAATCAAATAAAGCTGGCACAGCTTTTCTGCTCCAAATAAGTCTTTAAAGCTAATGTAAACAATAAAAGGAACTTCTTGTCCCATCTGAATTCCATCCATGTCTTTTTTTGCAACTCCGGTTGCAGAGAAAACGTACATTGGCGAATGCCTCATTATAGTTTGTAATCGCGGGGTATGTTTCAGAACACAACCCAGGGGAGCTATCAGCAAAGTTACCCCAAAATAACGTGTGGTAAATAGCGCGACAAGTCCTGGGTGACCCATTGCTGATCCTCCCGAACCGATATCCCTGCAGGGACATCATCGACCAACCATGAGCCCACCAGTGTGAAGTTGTGTCCAAAGCGGGGCAACGGATAGTAAGCCTGATAGATGAATCCTTCTTCCCCGTATGGACCCGGTGTCCCCTGATCGAGCTTTCCTTCACTCAACATCGCCACATTTGCGCCTTCTCTCGAAAATATGGGTTTACGCACAAGTTTTGACTCTGTTGCACGATGCAGCTGATCCTCAAAATACGACGGTAATAAATTTGGATGCCCCGGAAACATACTCCACAGCTGTGGTAACAATGCTTTATTTGAAAGTACTGATTTCCAGAGTGGTTCAACAAATTTTGCACCGGACTGGGTAATGGCAGGTGCATACTCTTCTCTGAGCATAAACTCCCAGGGATACAACTTGAACATCAACTCAATGACTTGATCATCCAGATCGGTAAATGCACCGCCTGCATCGACACCTACGTCCTCAATATGAATAAATTGAGTCGGTATTCCTGACTCTACGGCACAATCCTCCAGATATTGAACGGTACCACGGTCTTCATCGGTATCTTTCACGCAGCTGAAATAGAAGTAGGGAGGGTATTCCCGTCCGCTACAGTAGTACTGGAATATCTCGCTGAAGCGTCGAACCAGTTTTTCCTGCAAAGAATTGAATTGATCACAATTCCTGTGCAACCGACCACGGTTAACATTGTCCTCCAACCAAAGCCATTGCCAGAAACCGGATTCATAAAGACTGGTCGGCGTATCAGCATTGTTTTCATACAACTTGGCGGGCTGAATGCCGTCGAAAGCAAAATCCAGCCTGGAGTACAAGCTGGGCTCACCCTCTAGCCATGAAGCCCGGATTGCATCCCAGAACAGCTCAGGTATACAAAACCGATGTAACAACTCTTCGTCATTGACAACTCGGTCGACAACCTGGAGACACATTTGGTGCAGCTCCGCCGTCGGATCCTCAATGCCATCTTCAATTTGAGAGAGAGAGAATTGATAATAGGCAGATTCATCCCAGTAGGCCTGACCATACATGGTATGAAATTTAAAACCAAACTCGTTGGCCTGCTCACGCCAGCCGGGCCGCTCTTGAATCGGAATGCGTAACACCTAGCCGCCCCAGCCTCCCGACTTGGAGCTTGACCCTCCCCAGGAGGATTTAGCCGCGACTTTAGAACCAAATCCACCACGGGAAATTGTTTTACTCACCTTCGGCTTTGGTTTGAAGGCCTTGGGATCCACCGTGACACGACGATCTTTGACTGAGCCATATCGGTAACCATCCGATGTAGTCCAATGGCCACGCATCGGCGAGTGATAACTGTAAGAGGTGAACATTGGCTGAGTACGATAATAATTAGGGCGATCCAACGCTTTGGCAAACAAAAAGCCCGCCATTGCGGGCATAAACCAGTCTATATTCGATTCAGATCGGTAGGAAATGCAGGTGTTTGCCCCAAATTCATCCTCACAATCAGATCGAGACAAATATTTAGGGGCAGCACTCGCCGCTTTGGCAAGCGCCTCCTGATAAGCTGTTTCACACTGTTCCTGCAACGAAGGGTTCTGAAGCTTGCAGTCATGCAGATTCCGATAGACCACGACTTCTTCCGTATCAGAACACGATGCCAACGTAACGCCTGCCAACGCCAGACATAGCGGTTTTGCCCGAAATCCAGGCTTGGCTCTGAATACGTTTCGCTCAGGCGTCGTTTTCCGCATTCGTTCGAGATTTATGAATCGTGTACGCTTCATGGGATCCTCCCTTGTAGGTCATACCGGATAATAGGTCAAGATTCTAATAGGTCATACAAGCCGCGTTGAGAATACCGACAGCGATCGAAAACCCGCCCAGAACAATTCCCGCAGACTTTTCGTTCTCGGTGATGCGCTGAACAATCTTGGGCATAAAAACAAACCGGATAATGGCAAATGCGAGAAGCTGGGCAATTAACGCTACCGCTGCCCAAATCCAGAAATCAATCAGCGATGCTGAATTTGCGGCTGCACTTCCCAGCGCGACAGAAAAGCCGAGGACAGCGCCCACCATGCCCAGTGCTGCCGCTTCATTTTTTTCCTCTTTAACCAACTTCCACTCATCGTGAGGCGTAACCAGTGTGTACAAAATCTTGAACAACATTAAGAGTATCAGGGAGGAAACGAAATAAATTGCAAAATTCCCCAACCCCAATAAAGAGTGCATTACCGCATCCATGAATAACTCCTGTTTTTATAAATCTAACGTTTAAAACCAATGATATTGAATAGCTGTAAACGACGATACCTTCAGACAGCCCGCAACAACAGTCAGTCGAAAAAGTACGATTCAGATTCAGCCAAGTGATCAGGGTGTGTTGACCCTAAGCAACGAATGACAGGTCTGCCGATTTCAGATTTATACCTGTCGATATGACGAGGAAACGATCAGGCCGGTAATCGACAATTTTTTCCTCGGCACTGACCAGTACAAATTCGGTCAAATACTCATCAACCTGCCTTTCATAAAGCATCACAAATTGATCTGTTTCAGCCGAACTTTGTTCAGAGGTGTAGGTTCTTTCAGTCATGGCAACGGGTGGTGACTCTGCTCCCGCGCCCCCCCAAACTCGATGGTAAACATTCCCCTCCAGTTCCCAGGTTTCCTGGCTCACGACATGCTTTAAAACATTGTCCCAGTCTGCATCGGAACCTACTGTTCTGGTTTCATAAAAATACCAAAGCTTCACATCTTCAATATTTGCTTCAGTCGTTCCACCATTCAGCAAAACCTGAATAAAACCGTCATCATCTGTGTAAAAACGCAAAAGCTTACTGTTTTGATCCAGCTTAACCTCACCTACAGCCTGTATCATCTGGGTACGTGCGGCCCCTTCAAATACGACTGAAGGCTCAACCAGCTTGAGCATCACATCATCAAGCTCTACGACACCGTTCAAGCGCAGGCCGATAATTTCCGGTACTGTTGAACCTGACTTGGTTTCTTTTTTTGTCCAACGACTAAACATGTGATGAGCTCCATTTAATCCCGTCAATTCGTTCATCCGCGATATAATAGAGCACCGTGCCAGGTGTGATCCGTGTATCGTTTGGCGGATTCACCTGAATTTTACCTTTGGCAGCAGAAATAGCAATGAGGGTTGCTTCGTACGTTTCTTTGAGCCAGACAAAAAGTGCTTGTGCGCTAATATCTTTCTCGCCGCAATAACGCAGCGAATATTGCGTCATCCCCTGCTCGACATTGAGCAACTCATGATGCAATAAACTCGATCCGGGATCCATCGCTGCTTTTACCAGCATTTCCAAATCAACAGACGGCGTACATTCAATATTGGGGCAATGAATTTTAAGCAGGTCACTCAAACTTTCATCCTTGAAGTACGCAATCATGTGGGCCTCTGGATTCCGGCTCTTGCAATACAGTGCGGCCGTCATGGTCACATCATCAGCAGGCGTATCGATAATCACAACAGAGGCTCGCTCCAAACCCGCGCGCGCCATATCCGGCTCGGAATTGTAGCTTTCAACCTTCACAAAGCCAATTTGCTCTGGCAACGGGTTCTCGATGTCAGACTTTGTGCATAAAACAATTGGCTTGGTTTCCCCTGCCCCCTGCTGCTCTCTCAACAACATACGAATCAGTTGCAGCGTTCGTTGCTCATACCAGCCGATGACCAGAATATGGTCTGCGATATCCAGTGTTTTCAATCCTCTGACCCCTTTTTTCCACTGCGTAGATGCCCAGGCAGCGACGCGCCCGATCAACAATGCAAACAACCCCAAACCAAATGGTATGACAAAGAAGGACACAAACCATTTACCGACAAGCGTCGATGGCGATAAATCACCATACCCGACAGTAGATGCCGTAACGACCAGCCAATAGGGGAATTGTTCCAGTGACAACAAAGCATCTTCGCCTGCTGCCCAGAGTACTGCGTAGGTGAAACCAACATACAGTAGCAGGTACAGCGCCACACCGTACCATCGCAAATCCATAAAATTTTTAAGAATTAACCTTTTGATTTTCTGAATCAACACCATTCCATTTATCTCTGCTTCAGGCGCATCTCATCTATTTTACGGGCATACCGTATCTCTGCACGTAATTATAAAGGTATAGTGTGCTTGGGCCTTTACTGCAAGAGAGGGTTGAATCGCTTCAACAGCTTTACCAGGTACATAATTTTGATATCAGAAAGTTGTCGGTAGTCAAAATAAGGGCACACAATAACCCGATGGTCATCGTTAACCCAAAATTCCGGCGTCAACTGCTCGAAAGAAATACCCAACCCCAGAGATTCCGCCCATGTTCGCCCGGTAATAAGACGCACAGCCTGATTTGATTCAGCACAATTAAAGGTTTTGATCGTCGGCGCTGAAAACATCAGTGCCGTTCCGGATGCAGATTGCAAAAGCCGATGATCCCGCCAATCCTGCCAACATCGATAAGCAAGTGGATTCAAAGAAAACATCAACTTTGCGTAGACATTGAATACTTTGCGCCAATGATTTCCCGTTTGCGCAACAATGGTATCTATTTCGCCAGAAGTAAATGGTCTGATTCCAATCGGCACCTCATATCCGGACACAGGGATTCGGTTGCCAATATGAACTGCCAAGGTGTAACGCACATCACCATAACCAGCAGCCTCAGGTGCCGTATTTTTGCTCACCAAAACCTCAACTTTTCAACTGTCCTCATTTTTCGGAGCCGCCCTCAACTACCCCATCAATCCGCGACTTCCGGCATACATCAGGCCAGCAATGATAGCGAGACTACCCAATAGAAAAAAGTCGCTATAAAACCAGATACGACTCCACTGAGCATTCAACCATTGCGCCCTGTACCATTGCCAGGTAACTAGCAAGCGTATCAGCCAAATCCCCCCCGAAACGGAAAATAATATCAAGCTCGTTTGAATCCAGAAACTCGTCCAGGGAATGTGATAATAATCAAGCAGGCAGTTGCCAGACCAAGGTATTACGATTACGGCAGGAATAACGCAAACCAACTCCAGCAGAAGCAAGCGACTGGCAATCGATTTGAGGCCGCTTACACCTTCCCGTCGTTGCACGGTTGTGACGCAAATTCCCCCATACAATCCGACCCAAACAAGCACCAATGGCGCGCTCCAGTGCACCAAGGTGCAGGCTAGCATTTTTTCTCTGCTGATGGATCACAATCGACAGCATCCGAAGTCTCATCAAGCAGGCTCGCTTTCAGCTGAGCCGCCGCACTGAAGTCGAATTCCGTTTCCTCCCCCAGTTGCTCCATATCATAGCGTATGCCACAACCGGCTTTAACCGTGCGAGCCGTATTCACACTTCCCCAATCCGGCAAATTCTCATCATCACTCTTTTTCATAACCCACTCCGATTGAATCGATAAACAGCAGCATACCAAAAGGCCGTCCCCGGACACGCTCAAATTTAAATAGACTCGAAAGTAAAATTCTGTGCCTCCCAGCCTATCATGATACGTTTGCGTTCCGCACCCCAGCGGTATTGATGAAATTCACCGTTGCTGCGAATCACCCTGTGGCAGGGAATCAGATACCCAATTTGATTCCGGGCAATTGCCCCCGCTACAGCGCGGGATGCCGAAGGCATGTTCAGCGAAGCCGCAACCTGCTGATAGCTGGACAGATTACCTTCCGGAATACGGAGCAGAGCTTCCCAAACCTTCAACTGAAACGGGCTACCTTTAAGCAATAATTTCAGCGATGGCATTGCCTTGGCTTCGGAAATTTTCGACCCTGGAGCGGGAAATATAAGATCGGCATATGACGCAATATAAGAATCATCGTGACTGAAACGAGCTCGCGGCCACTCCGATACTAATTCGGCCTCGTGGAATTCTCGTTGCTCAAGCGAGTCCAAAAATGAGAGTTTACAGACACCTCGATCCGTTGTTGCAATCAGACACTCGCCAAAAGGAGAACTGAAATATCCGAATGTAATCTTCAAACCGTCCCCCAAACGTTTATACTCGCCCGGCGTCATCCCCTCACAGGTCACCATAAGGTCGTGCAATCGACCTGTACCGCTCAATCCACAAGCAAGAGCAGAATCCAGAACGGGTAAAGACGCCAATCTTTTCTTGGCATACTCTTTCGTTAAAAACTTCAGATACTGTTTGGGCGACAATCCCACCCACTCGGAGAACAAACGCTGTAAATAGAATTCACTGTACCCCATGTAAGCGGCCAGATCGGATAATTTGGGCTGCCTCTGCTGGTGCCGAACAAAATACTCAATCGCGACAGCAACCAGATGATACTGCTGGGATGATGTACTGGATTCGGGTTCAGATAACATAAACATGCTCTCCCAGCGCTATTGCTTTAAGACGCACCGTGTTGAGCGGTAAACCTTTCATGGCTTCGGTCCTCGTTCCTGTATTGAACAAACCACGCCCCGCAGTCTTTGCTTGAACCTGTTTCAGATCCAACCAAGATTAAAAGATGGAGCATGAATACGCCCTGACAGCCTATTCAATTATCGCAGCAACGGCGACCCGAAACTTGCCCATCAACGATCATGCTCTACTGGGTTCGATTAACACAGGCCAGAACCAAAGCCCAAAATTCAGAAAAGTCGTTTACAACCACGTCCGGTTTATGGGGGAAACGAGATGTTCCGGGAAATATTTTCTGCAACCAGGGAAGATCCCATTGTGCACCATTGAAAAAAACACTGGTAATATTTGTCGCTTTCGAGGCGATGGTATCCGTTGTGCTATCTCCGACATACCAGACTGCGGGCGTATCTGCATAGCCCACACGCTCTATTGCTAATAACAATTGATCGGGATGGGGTTTTCGTTTCAGCGTGTCATCACCACACACGGCGGTATCAAACAGGTGGGCCCAGCCGGTATCCTCCACAGCGGCGAGCTCATGTTCAAAGAACTCCCGGTCACGATTGGTAATGACCCCGACATGCAATCCCAAGCGCCGAATCCCCTCAAGCATCGCCCGGACCTGAGGTTCGAATGGCAATACCGTACCGAAATGATTACGGTAGTGATGATTAAACGCTTTATGGGCGATTTGCTTTGCTTCCTGATCCTCACCGAATAACACTTCAAAAATATCAGTGCGGGATATTTTTCGATCCGCTTTAATTTTGGGGTGTAGCTGCCGATAATTCTTAACGTGTTCGACCAGCTTCGCGTCTTCAGGTGATTTACTTTGCTCGGGTTTGATCAAGCGGTTCATCAGTCCCAAGGATTCGAGCTGCGGCAACATATCATCAACGGCGTGATACATCGCATCCAATGTATCGACCAATGTCGCATGCCAGTCAAACAGAATCAGCTCGGGAGGAGTAAGTGTCGCGACAGCAGGATGCCAATCAGGCTCTACCCGCGGTGGGGGCGGCGCTCGTCGGGGAAAAGCCCGGGGTCTGCAGGCGTCCACGGCACATTGAAATCGGCCCGGCTCACGTTGATCCAACGCCATCAGCACATCGATGAGCTCTTCGAAACTGTCGACCACGGCAGCGGGTGCTTCAGGATTCTTTTCTTTTTCCGCAATAATCCGATCGATCCAGCGCTCTTCCCAATGGGCACCGTTGTAAAAAATTCGTGTCACCCCGGCATTAAACGCTGTGACCATATCGGTATGACTGTCGCCCACATACCAGACTCGCTCATCACAAGGCACCCCTAATCGGGCAACGGCCTGATGAATAACGTCAGGATCAGGTTTGTATTCCTTCACATCATCCGCACAGACGGTTACGTCAAATAGCGATTGCCATCGTCCATCATCCACCAGTTGGATTTCCTGATCCAAAAACTCCCGACTACGATTGGTCGCCACACCGATTCTTAAACCGAGTTTTTTCAGGCAGCTTAAGTACTCAAACACCCCATCCTGGAAGGGCTTTACCTCCCCATAGTGCGAACGATAACAGCGGTTGTAGGCATGGTGGGCGGTGCGTTTTGCTTCAATATCCTGGCCGAATATTGCATTAAAGATCTCAGTACGTGAGACCCGTCGTTCGGCCAGAATTTTCGGATGTAAACGCCTGAATATGCGAATATAGCGTACCAGTTTCGCATCGTCCTGAGTTCGACATTGCTCCTCGGCGATCAGGCGCCCAACTAAATCGAGACTCTCCAGCTGTGGCAGCATTTCTTCCATGGTCAGGTACATCGCATCCAGCGTATCGACCAAAGTGCCATGCCAATCAAACAGTATGACATTGGGGAAAGTCAGCTCATTCACCAGATAAATGGGTTCTGAATTCATTGCCTACCCTCTTCAACAGTTTACGGTGATTTTCGACACAGGATTGAATTAAGTATAGACGCTAAGACACATGTCCCCTTTCCAGACCAATGAGACCTGGACTTGGCGAGGCTCCAAACTGGTGTTAAGGTTGTGATCAGTTCTGTAGACGGATATAAAGGAAAGAACATGCAATGGCTAAAGCATAAACTCAAATCAAAACTTGGTGTGCTGACACTCGCCCTAGGGACAGCCGCCTGCTCATCGACCTTAACGTTAACGGATGGCACTGGGCAAAACATGGTCGGTGCTCAGGGCATTGTCACACTGGTCAACCTTCATCCGGATACAGGTAGAGGGCTCCGACTTTCCGCAGTAAACTGGCAAATGCCGATGACCATTCCAATGTGCAGTGAGGTTGAGATCCAAGAGGTCACTAAAAAAGTTGCCACGATACGGGTTAAAGAGACAGGCATAACGCACCTTTACTACTACCACAAAGCAGCCAATGAGCCCTTCGACCAGCACCTGAAACGATACTTCGGCTACCAATGCGATAAAGCAAAAGTCGCAAAACTAAGCAAAATTGACAAAAAGGGAATTAAAGATGGCAAACCCTATGTCGGCATGAGTAAGCAAGGCATTATTTACGCAATGGGCTATCCACCACCGCACCAGACATCTTCAACTGATCTCGACACGTGGAAGTACTGGAAAAACCGGTTCGATACCCTGCTTATCCAGTTTGAAAAAGGCAAAGTCACGCAAATTATCGACTAAAACAGTAACAAGCGGTTCCTGTAAAACACAACCTGAAACAATTTTCTCTACTGCGTGTTCAACAAGGGATCGCTTTCGAACCAGAACCGAAATTTTTTTGCGTGACAATCAAAGCTTTCGAACGACAATATACCGGACGGGCATGGCATCGGAATCCTGCAGCAGCTCAAAACCGAAAGCCCGGAACCATTCCAGGATCTCTTTTTTATGCCAAGCATCAACAAAAGGCTCATAAACGCGGTTGGCAAACCATTTGAAATAGACCCCTTCAACACCAAATTCAAACAACATACGTAACCATGAAGAGTACATCTGCTTAGGAGAAGGTTCTGTAATCGCGATCAAGCCACCCGGCTTGAGAATTCGGTGGAACTCCTGAAGCGCAAGGTCTGCATATTTTGGCGGAATCTCATGAAGCAAAAAGGAAATGGCAATGCCATCAAAACGATTATCTGAAAATCCGGTATTCTCTGCCGTCCCCAGAATAAACGGGATATCCGGATGGGAAGCCGCTGCAAGTTTTAACAGGTAAGGAGAAGGATCTATGCCCCAAACGTCAGCCCGGCCTTCCCGTTTGAGGGTAGCCGCCAAGGCACCATGACCACAGCCCACATCGAGAACACTGGCACAGGAATTCAGTTCACGGGACACGCGAGTTCTCGCCTTTTTCATATGACCTAACATCACTCGATCAAACCAGATTGAGTAACCTTTGGTGAATTGCTCTGAGTAATAGCCATTTGGCAAATGATGAAACTCTTGCAGCATGTAATTCGGTACCCCATTTGCGCCAGGCATATCTTCCGGCAGGCGCACCCGTTGCCGAGACGAAAACAGGAGTTTAAATAATTTTTTACGATCCTGAGGGGTATTCAGCTGTAAAAGATCCGGCCATGCTTTAGGGAGGTTTATTCGACTCCAGTCAGGGACAACTGGATCAGCTGCAATTGACTCGATGTTCACTGATTCCATATCGATATAGTTTCCAGGGAAGAATTGAGCGATTCCTAATTGAAAACAAAAAATTCGAGAGCGCAATAGACTGAAAAGGCAGGGTAAAGGCTGAAATCAGCCAATAGTAAAAAACGAGGCTCAAGGCCTCGTTTAGGTAACGATATTCAACAGTTTAGCTCATTAGCCCTTACGACACCCGCACTCACCAAGCTCTTGCGCCATACGCCCTAGAGCAAAGCAAACTCGATCGAAAGCTGTTGCTAACCGCTACCGTATAAAATCTGAGATGTTACAGAGCAACGATATTCTCAGCTTGAGGACCTTTTTGGCCTTGAGTAATTGTGAACTCAACTTTTTGACCTTCGGCCAAAGTTTTAAAACCAGTACCGGTGATTGCACTGAAGTGAGCGAAAACGTCTGGTCCATTTTCCTGTGAAATAAAACCAAAACCTTTGCTCTCGTTAAACCACTTAACGGTGCCAGTTACTGTATTAGACATAATAATATCCTATTAAACATGGGTAATAAGTGCCTTTCATATAAAAGACGTTAAAGCTGAGAAGTGGTGGGATTACTTATGAAAAACAGGACGAGGTACAACAAAGGAACTTCGTAGCGATGTAACATAAATACAAGCCGTACTTTCAAGCTCGTTTCATATTACGCCACAGCCAGAATATGTCAACTGACGAGCGGACAATTCACAAAAATTTATTCTTTTTATTCCCAACGCCCCAATTGAGGGCCAGCTTTGTTACCTTGCTTGCCCGGAGATTCCCATCAGCAGTATACTGGAGATACAGCCTTTAAACGTTTGTTGGAGGTTATCCTATGGCCACGATTAACGCAGATTCTGCGCCGCAATCCACGCCTCATGTTATCAAGCACTTTGATAAACCCGTAATAATCACAGTCGTAAAACATTTTACCGACCACCATGTTTCCCGGCTTATTCAAATCAAAAGTGCCATGGCCGCCGGGGCTCGCCTGAGCGAACATGAAATTCAATTTCTTGAAGACGTGCACACAGACACACAAATAGCCAGAACGGCCATCAGTAACAACCCAGAATATCAAACTCTTTTTGCGAAAGTTATCCAACTTTATTCAGAAATAGCCGAGCTCGCGATTCAGAATGAATCTTCCCCCCCTTGACCGCAGCTAAACCCCGACCAGATCCGAAGTTGGCCAAAAAAACAACATTACAGTTGTAAGTTATTTACCCAACACCTGAAAACAGATAGTATTGAGTAAAGCCTTTCTCTATGTTTTTCATAGATTTTTTTGACAGCTCGCTCACTTTTTAAAAAAACAGTTGTTTCTCCGCTCATGGAGGAGGAAATACTCATGATCCGTATTGGTACAATTGCACTACTTTCAACAATTTACCTGACCAATGTTTCGGCAGAGGTTAAAACCTTAACGAATGAAGAGATGTCTTCGGTTGATGGGCAAATCATGTCTAACACGCCAAAAATCAATTTAGTCATTGATAACGATTCGGACAATCAACAATCAGTGTTTCTTGTTTCCGGGTTGCTCTTGGCCAGTCAACAAGCACTCGCGGATGCCCTGCAGAGCGATCCAAATGCGACTGAAGCACACGAACAGCTGGTCGCAGACCTTGAAGAGGTACTCAACGGTGGCTTAATCGGTGATGCTGAGCTGGGTTTACTGTTTGGCTTGTCCCCCTTGTCCTTTATTCCTCTGAGCCGTCAGGTGGGTGGCTTTGAATATAACCCTCAGGATATCAGTGTTCAGGGTGAGATGACGGTCCAGTTCAGGCTGGACGAATAAAGCACTTACATACATGTCCGGAATGTCCGGAACAGCCATCAATGCCACTCGCGATGGCTTGTTTTCAGCGCTTCAACATTCACCGGCTGAGTCGCTGATTTATTTCCTGTGCTTACCCGTTTGTATCATTGCTTGCGGACGACGACCTGATTCAAGATTCACGTTTTTCGTCGTTGCAAGCCTCTGCCTTGTCAGCTTCAGCTTGAATTTGACCACACTTTCGGGTTTCATATTCAGCTTGCTGATGGCGACCAGCTGTTACATACACTTCCAGCCGATCCGCGCACATCGCTATTTCAAGCAGAAATCCATCAACGCTCACTCACTAAAACCCGGATATATCGCATTACTAAGGCCTCTGAACACCGCACTAATGATCGCCTTGGCAATTGCGCTGGTCGCCCATATCTTGCCGGGGTTTCCAAGGTGGGAGCCCTTCCCGCCAATGTCACTTTCTATCCAGTCTTTGGAATTCCAGCTGAAATTGAGCTTTGATACGGCGTTGGTGGCAATCTGCCTGCTTTGCTTCGGGCAAATGCAAAATCAACGCAGGCGAATTCCCTTTGAAAGACGATTTATCCTGGTTGTGAGCCTCGTAACCCTGTCCGTACTCAGTATCCTTGGCTATTTTCTCGGTCTTTTTGTATGGGATTACAAGCTTTCCCATGTACTCCCCATCTGGCTCGCAAAAAACCTGTTACTAACCTGCATCGCCGAAGAAGCTTTTTTTCGGGGCATCGTCCAGTTTGAAATTCAGGATCGACTCAAGCATAAATCATATGGATCGATTCTGAGCCTTGGCTTGACATCCGTACTCTTCGGGCTGGCCCATTTTGCTGGCGGGCCCAGATACATGCTCCTTGCCTCAATTGCAGGTTTTGCTTACGGTTATGTCTACCAAAAAACAGGCCGAATTGAAGCCAGCATTGCGCTGCACTTGTTTGTGAACTTATTCCACTTTGTGTTCCTGAGCTACCCGATGCTGGTACCGGTAGAGATCCTATAGGTGGAACCCCTAACGCCCCAGATTTGCCAGATGGCGCTCTCGAATTGCCTGTAGCGCGCCGGAATCACGCATTTTATTCAATACCCGGGTGACGCGGTCCAGCAATGGACGGTGTTTGACATGTAAGTAATGAAATAAAGCTTTGTGAGTTAATGGGGGCTCCAGAGCTTGAATATTGGACAAGCCCAGCTTTTGAATGCGGTACATCCCTTCTAAACGGGACGCGATTGCAACGGTATCAGGGGAATTCGATAGCGCGGCGAAAACGCGATCATATTCTGGAAGCGCTCTCACGTTCATGCCCGAAGTACCCTGTTCTGCGTACTTTATGCCCAATTTAATCAGTAATGGATAGGGCTTCAAACTTTCCCAGCCATTTATTTCGATATTGAATTGAGACCAGGCAAGGGCTTCGAATCGATTAATTTCCACGGGTACGCGCATCAGGTTCCGATAGTTTTCGTCAATGCCTTCAATCCGATTGACTTCACCGTCCAGCAGCCCACGGTTCGAAGAGTAGAGCGCCCGCTCTCCCGGCATAATTGAAAACTCGACATCAATGCCCAAGCGCTCATACGCTTTCTTGAGAATAACTGAAGAAAGCGTGGATTCACGGCCGTCCAACAGCGCAAAAGTCAGTTTGGAAACAGGCCCAGGCCGCGTATCTTTAACATCATCGGCCAGAACCAAGGGCGTTGCAGCTAAAATAAGCCAACTTGAGAAGATAAATCTCATTATCATTGCCAATAAGGCCCAAATGAAGAACATAGATTTCTTAATATTGTAGTTTGCCCCTATATTGTAGTTTGCCCCTATATTGTAGTTTGCCCCTGAAAAATTAACACACCAAGCGCAATATTGAGAAAGGCGAATGGAAGTCGATAACCACTAACTGCGAACATCATCAGTCTGGATTGCGCTACCCCATACATTGCTACCTCCCAAACGCCTCTTCCAAAATACCGGTATCAGGCTATTTCAAACAACTCTGATTGCTTTATTTCAAACAAATGGAACCCTGCATCTCAAACTCGGCATTAATGACGGGTGCAGGCGGCATACCGTATACCAGCGCTGTGGCGCTGATCCGGCCGACGGCTGAACGCCCACCGGTTGCATCGAGTACATTGAACTCTTCAGCATCCAAAGTAAAAAAGGGTGCATGAGACAAATCCAACGTAAAACGATCATCCATCACCAATTCAAGCGTAAACGGCTCACCATTCTTTTCCCCCTGCATATTCATAATCGTCATCGCGGCACCGGATATGAACGGCTTGCCGGCTCCGGTAATACCGGTCATAAACAACGATGTTAAATCTATTGCACCGGCTTCTGGAAAAAAGCGCTGCGCAGACTCCGTGAATCCTCCATCGATGTATACAACAGAGCCGTCCGAGAATGTTAATGTACCATCCAGACTTTTGCCCGACAGACAGGTTCCTGGAACAGCAGGAAACGCAAACGTTGTTCCGTAAGCATGTTTATCGACTTGCTTGCGCAAATCCGAATTCTGCAACAAGGGACAACCAAAGAATTTCGAGGAAACCAGAGCGGTCATATCAATTGCCACCGGTTCATAATTTTTGGGACAGCTCTGAATGGATGTTGGTGATGCGAATACAACAGTCGCAGGCAACGCGACAACGATCGAAACAAGTGTCGATGCAGCGGTTTTTTTAAACATGATAATTTCCTTATACGTGCAATGTGAGTAATCCGAAGCGAATCTCGCTTCAGGTCACCTGATGATCCAATCTTGGTGATCCAATACGGCGGAATTTGGAGTACTACCGGTATCACCCAACTATCAGGCAACTATCAGGCAACTATCAGGCAACTTCGCAAGTATAGAGCCCCGCTGCCAGCACCCTTCCGAAAGCTACAAAAACAAATATTTCTCTACACTTCAGTTACATTCCAGCAAGTATATGAACACATTGAACATTTTTAACCGGCAACCTCAAATAGAGCAGGCCGAAAAAGCGCGACTAAATCCATAAAATTGGAAAACACTAACATTGTCGTCGGATCGAATACTGTTTAAGCTGGAATATTAACGATACCATTGAGCTACGATGCGCGATGTAGCAACAAAAACCCAGGCGACTATTAATGTTGAAACGACTTAAACGCTCAGTAATTAATCGACCCACGATCAATCTATCCGTCGTATTGTCCACCGTATTGCTAACGAACGCTTCAACCGTTTTCGCGAATGAAGCGACCGAAGATCAACATACCCCATTACTTTCCGAGAACACTCAGCTGACAGTTTACAAAACAGAGAGTTGTGGTTGCTGTAACGACTGGATTAAACACATGGAAAACCATGGCTTTGAGGTGACGGCACACAATCGCAATGATTTGAGTGCGATAAAGCAGGCTGCAGGGCTGACACCTAAACTGGCGTCCTGCCACACCGCATTTGTCGGGGGCTATGTAATAGAAGGCCACGTACCGGCACAAGATGTCATCGAGTTATTGAAACAACAGCCGGACATGAAAGGCCTTACGGTACCGGGTATGCCCGCAGGAGCAAACGTACCCGGTATGGAGGTGTCTGACGATAATGCCACTTTCGATGTACTGGGCTTTCGTGCCAATGGCACGGTCAGACGCTGGAATCACTACGAATAATCACCCGGCAAGGTGAAATGCTTAGTGATGCCGAGGGACAGGACTCAACCAAACTCGGCAATAAAACTCTCGACTTTATCGACCATTTTAGGCGATCCAACAATCAACGGGCAACGCTGATGAAGTTGGGTCGGTTCAATATCGAGAATACGCTGCCCCGGATTCGCAATCGCTTTACCGCCCGCCTGTTCAATCAGAAATGCCATTGGGTTGCACTCATAGAGCAGTCGGAGCTTACCATTCGGGTAGCGACTTGAAGTGGGGTACAGGTATATCCCGCCTTTAATCAGGTTACGATGAAAATCTGAAACCAAAGAACCGATATAGCGAGAGGTATAAGGGCGTTTCGTGGCCTGATCCTCTTCCTGACAGTACTTGATGTATTTTTTTACACCTTCAGGAAAGTGCACATAGTTACCTTCGTTGATCGAATAAATCGTGCCATCTTCCGGAATGTGCAGATTTGGATGGGACAAACAGAACACGCCGATGGTCGGGTCATAGGTGAATCCATTAACACCATTACCCGTGGTGTACACCAGCATCGTTGAAGACCCATAAATCACATACCCTGCAGCCACTTGTTTGTTGCCAGGCTGCAAAAAGTCTTCTTCCGTAACATGGCTGCCAAGCGGGGAAACACGATGATAAACAGAAAAAATTGTCCCCACCGACACATTCACGTCAATATTGGAGGATCCGTCCAGCGGATCGATAAGCACGACATATTTGCCTTCGAGGTTTTTGGTCTCTTCAAATTTTACGAACTGCTCCTCTTCTTCTGAAGCAATCCCGCAAATCACGCCACGCTGAGCCAGTGCATTTTTAAACCGTTCATTGGCATAAACATCAAGTTTTTGCTGCTGCTCTCCCTGAACATTTTCACTCCCTACAGCCCCCGTTAAATCCGCCAGCCCGGCTTTATTGATTTCTCGATGAAGGATCTTTGCAGCCAGACGGATGGATGAAAAGAGGGACGTAAGTTCACCACTTGCATCCGGATAATCCATTTGCCGGTCAATAATAAACTCACCCAGGGTTTTTATGATTTCCATACGATACTCTTTTGTGCTCGTTTGAATGACGTGAGCGCAATTGTGCGCGATTTGACGTTCTTTACATGGGAATCAAGTTTAACCCATGCAGCCATGAACGAAAATAGAGAAACTCAGCTAATCCGGGACAGTCTGACCAATTGTCGGTTTAATTACAGCAGAATTCGAACCTGGCGATAATCTCGCCCACTGCAAATGATAAAGATGCTTTTGGTTAAATCCGCGTTTCAACTCAAGTCGCTCCAGGTCAAGCAACATGATTCCCCTGGAGTCAGTGTACGCCAGGAGCTTACCATCGCGGCTAATATCCCGATCACGAACCGCACTGGTTTTAATTGGCAATTTCTGTAACTCACCCCGGCCAGCGTGCACCCGCCACCACTCAAGGTGCTGTGAGCGCTCCCCCGGATGAGCCTGAGCCTCTGGAACAAACCAATTCAGCAGCGGCTTGACTCGCTGCCAAACACTGTGGTGCACCGATTTGTGCTGCTCGAACGCCAGGAAATAAATCCACGGCGATGACCCTTCAGCAACCAGCTCACCAATGGGTGCGAGCTGCTCATGAATCCGCACTGGAGGTGCATTCAATTTCGGATTCAGGGTCATCAGGGAAGACCGCCCTTGATCTTCATCTCGATAAACAAATGCGATAGATTCCGATACGTGTGAGGGCGCAATGCGATTTTCAGGGGAACTTTCGCTCTGCCACGGCTGACCAGTCGTAACACGCACTGGACTAGTCGCATTGTTGGAAATCAGCTCTACGAGCCCCGTTTCAATGTCCAGGCGCAGCAAACGAATATTGCGATCCGCTCGCCCATTGATGGCATTTAACTCTGCGCTGACGTAGTAAATATACCGAGCGGACTGAGACCAAAGCGGAGCAAAATGGTACTCAACTCCTTTTGCTGGCAGGGTGACTTGCTCCAGCCTGACGGTGTCCTGCTGATAATCCAGAATGTAGATCCCCTGACTCTGGTGCTTCGATTTATCCCCTTGATAGGCGATTGCGAGCCTCGACTGTTCAGGGTGGTGGTCCATCTGATAGAAATGCTGTTCAGGCCCCAATTTGAGTAACTGACGTCGTTCGGAACGGTCACCTCCAAGCTTGAGCCAAACCAGTTTGGCCTCCACCCCCGAAGCATCCAGAACGACAACAGCCTCTGTACTATTTACAGCAGAAGCATTAACAACCCACGCGCACCACAGCAACAATACCGATACCCAGTACCGTGCCACAAGCATCAATCTGTGAGCTCAGGTGATTGGTAATTCGGCACATTAAACACCGCGCCTCCTAAACATTCTGGCAACGGCGGAATTTCTTTAGGGCCCGGGTTGGAGGTCACAACCTCCACCTTGAGTGCATGATAGTGATAAATACCATCAGGAAATTCAGCGGTGGCACTCGTATGCCCGTTACAGTCGTCCAGGCTTGCACGATCATAACCGTCCGTACCATAGATCGGGAAACCATCCGCCATCATGCCAATCGGTGCCGCATGCCCTGTTGCACTATCGACCTGTAGCGCATAGTCCGGCAGGCAATCTGCAGCCGAATTCGCTTCAAGCGTGTGGGTATGAAGTCCGTCGTTGACCGGATAGGTTGGATCTCCGTGATAATGATAAGGCGCACCTTCAAACCCTGAATGCCCGTTACAATCGTCCAGAACCTCCCAACCGGTAGGATAGTCATTGGTCACCGCATAACCTGCACTGAACTGCACAGGTGCCGTTGGCGTTTCGAAGGTCGCGCCCGAAATGGCGATGCCACTGTGATCATCCGGATTAAGTGTCCGCGAGCCGTTGGAACTGATTTCAGGATTGAGCGGGACGATAAAAGCTCTGACGTTTGCTTCAATTGGGTAACAGGTCCCACCCTCTTCAGCGGGCCCGTTATTCGGGTCGTCGAAACAAATATCAGGCGTGTTCGTATTGTCGCGGGTTGTATAGTCATAATCGTAGGTGGATGGTACTCCATTGCTTTGCAGGAGAGACGCATCAACAATGCCATCGTGTTGCCAATCAATAAAGGCTACATGGACGAAGGGTCGAGCCAGGACATCAGGATTTATTTCTGCGCCAAAGCGCGCACTGGAAAACCAGTCTGCCACGGTTACGGCATCAACCAAGGTCGCACTGCTGGCAACAGTTGCGCTGGTCGTCCCCTCCAAACCTGTACCAGCCATCCGCTCTGGTTCAGGGTAGTGAGGCAGATGCCAGAGCTTACCCATCAAGCACTCCGGCAACGGTGCCAATGTGCCGCCTGCGGCGCTGACGGCATCGGCACTGAGCGCGTGATAGTGATAAATACCATCGGTAAATTCAGGCGTTGCCGTGGTATGCCCGTTACAAGCATCGAGTGTCGAGTTTGCGTAGCCATCCGTTCCGTAAATCGGAAAGCCATCTGCCATAAAGCCAATCAAATTTCCGTGTCCCGACGATTCCGATACGGTCAGGGTATACTCCGGCAAACAATTATTCGCACCGGTTGCACGCTGGGTATGGCTATGTTGTCCGTCAGTATCCGGATACGTCGGATCGCCATGATAATGATAGGGAGCGCCTCCGGTGCCCGCATGACCATTACAGTCATCCAATACTTCCCACCCCTCGGGATAGGCATTCAAAACAGCATAGCCTTCGGATTGCTGCACCGGTGCCACAGGCGTTTCGAAGGTCGCACCCGAGATCGCCATGCCACTGTGATCGCCCGTTCCAATCGGGGTCGCCGTTGTGGTCAAGACAGGCTTTAACGGAATCACAAATGCTCTGGCATTGGCTTCAACCTGATAACAGGCACCACCTGCTGATTCCGGGCCGTTACTTGGATCATCAAAGCAAATATTACTGATATTCGCGTTGTTGCTGGTGGTATGATCGTAATCATAGGTGGACGGTATCCCGTTGGATTGCAACAAGCTGGCGTCCATCACACCGTCATCGTCGTAATCAATAAACTGGACATGAACGTATGGCCGGGCATCTTTGGGGGGCATTGTCGAAGCAGGAAAACGTGCAGCACTGAAAGTACTGGTAATCAGGTCTGAAGAGACAGAAAAGCTCGTTTCAGAGTGGGTGTCCGCAGTGGACGATTTATCAGTTGTATCTAACGCAACTTGCATTGATGCAGGACTCACAGGCAATGACACACCACCGAATGCGGCAAATCCCAATGCGGTGAGCGTCAGGGTGGCGGAGCCATCTGCAAACGATAGCGTGGTTGGCTGATTGAGTCCGAGAAAATCAAGCGAGCCACGATTATCTGAGCTCACCTGAATTCGAGTCCCCGCAATAGAGAACTGGTATTCTGCAAGACTGCCCGGCAATTCAACGCGTTCGACATTCCCATCGATTTGCAAATGGGGTGACCCCGAAACCAAAACGGTTTCCAAACCTCGAGCCCCGTAGATATTGCTATCGCTAATCACGCTGTACCGCTCGTCGCTGGACAAAAAGGCATTGTTTCCGTCTATTTCAGCGGCTTTTAGGCTCACGACACAGAACACCGAACACAGCCCTGCGACCCCTTTAAGCATCCCGCTCTGCACATGCTTGCTCATCACGCCCGTACTCCCCCATTTTTCGATCTATGGAAGAAACTATAGTCCACTCTGGGCATTACACGGAAAAGTACTACACAGAAGTACTACGTAGATGATGCTTTAACGGCTTTCTGAGAGTGCGCCTTCGCCCAGCCAAAGTCTTCCAGAATACAGTACAGACAAGGCACGACAAACAAAACCAAAATCGTTGAACTGACCATACCAAATACGATACTGGTAGCGAGCGGAATCAAAACCTGAGCCTGAAGACTGCTCTCAAACAACAGCGGTGTCATTCCCGCTACCGTAGTCAGCGACGTGAGCAACACCGCCCGATAACGGTCATGACTGGCTTTGGCCGCGGCTTCATGCACACTCATACCCGAACGGATTCGGCGTTTCACAAACTCGACCAGCAATATCGAGTCATTCACCACCACTCCGGCCAGTGACACAAATCCCAAAAGAGAAGGCATTGTCAAATCCAGCCCCAACAACCAGTGCCCCCAGATGACACCAATCAAAGCCAGTGGAATATTCACCATGACCATAAACGGCTCCACGTAGGAACGGAACTGGAAGCTCAGCAGCAGAAAGATCCCTAACATGCCCAGCAAGAAGGCCACTTTCATCGAACCCTGGGTTTCTGCACCCTCGGCTACCTCACCTTTAAAGCTGATACTCAGATCAGGATATTTTGTTCGAAGATCAGGCATAAAGCGGGCTTCAACATCACGCAAAACTTCGCCGGTATTATTCAGGCGGCGATCAATATCCCCCAACACCGTCAGCGTTCTCTGGCCATCAATACGGTGAATTCGTGAATAACTTCGAGTGGGGACCACCTCTGCCACTTGAGATAACGGGATTGTCGCACCTGTGCCGGGATGGATAATGGGAAAATTATCGAAATCTGCCAGGTTCGCTTTCGCCCCTTCCGATAACGTCACGACAAGATCGAAGGACTCCAGCCCGACATAGGTTTCAAGTACTGAAACACCCTGAAATGCAGCCCGCAACTGGGCACCAATCGTTTCTGCATTCACTCCCAGACTATATGCCCCTTCTGTGAGATGAAGCGTAAACTCCGGTTTACCGGGCCGCAAATCGGCTAAAAGGTTCGATACGCCAGGATACCCATTTAGCCAGCGTTGCAGATCATGTGCAGCTTGGGCCAACTGGTCCAGATTGTCACCTTGAATCTGAATTTCAATTGCACGGCCTGCAGGGCCAATCGTTGGCTCTTTGATCACAATACTCCAAGGCCCTCTTATCTGCTGGGCTTTCGCCAGCCAGGCACGCTGTAATTCCACCATGGAAAAGTTCCGCAGCTCTGCGGTCAAAAGATCCACACTGATTGTGGCAACATGGGGGCCCGTTTCAAAGGCATCAATATTTTGTCCATACTGCACAGTAATTGCCTTTAGAACAGGCTCTCCCTGACGGCTCTCCAAAGGTTTAGCAACGCTGCGCAAATCATCAACCAGCTGCTGAATAACTGCATCGGTTCGCTGTAATGACGTCCCGGTGGGCATGATTAAACGGGCTTGCAGAATATCCCCCTCAACATTGGGAAACGGCGAAAACTTTACAACACCGGAGAGCAAGAGGCTGACCGAGATAATCAATAACCCCATCACGCCCCCCACAAATCCATATCTAATTCTGATCAAACGAGCCACCCATCGATCCAGCATAACGCGGGAGCGCTCGAATCGCGCATCAAACCAAACTCTGAAAGCCCCCTCCGAACCACGGGCACGATGACTAAGCGAATGAAACAGGTGATTGGGAAGAATGAAAAAGGCCTCAATTAACGAAACCGTTATCACTGAAATCAGAACTATCGGGATAACCACCAGTATCTGGCCAATATCCCCCTTCAATGCAAGCAACCCGGTAAAAACACACAAGGTTGTGAGAAAAGAAGAAAATACGCCTTGGGCCACCTGCATGGTTCCGTCAATAACGGCATCCAGTGGTTCTTTACCCAACTTGAGTTGACTGCCAATACTTTCGCTGATGACGATGGCGTCGTCCATTAAAATACCCAACGCCAACAGTAATGCCACCAATGACAGCATATTGATCGTGACACCCAAGTGACTCAAAACGAACGCGCTTGCCAGGAACGAGACAGGTAATCCCATTACCACCCAAAATGCATATCGGGTCCCAAAGAACAGCCACATCACCAGGAATACCAGCACCAACCCCTGCCAGGCATTGGTACCCAGCATATTGATGCGGTCCTGGATGATGCTGGTAAAGTCCTGCGTGAGTTCCAGTTTAACTTGTGGCGGCAAACGTGCTTGCTCGGCATCGAGGAATACTTTGACCTCATCCAGAATATTGAGGCTGTCATCCCGGGAGTTTTTAAGTACAGTTAAAAAAGCTGCGGGTTGTCCATTGAATGAAACCTGATCTTCTTCGACCTCAAACCCCTGTTCAATGATGGCAATATCACGGAGTCGAACTTCTGCGCCTCGAGCGCCCCGAATGACAATCAAATCGCCCAGCGTAGCGATACTGCGCTTTTCATCATTGAGACGGATTTGATACTCCTTGTCTGCTACCGTCAAATCACCGGCGGGCATATCAACATTCTGTTGCCCGATAATTCTGGCGATATCCTGTAAACTCAAACCAAATTGGCGTAAATTATAATGCGGCACCTTGATCGATAATCTACGATCGCTGAACCCTTTTATTTCAACCAAAGGCACGTTGGTCTCTCTCAACATCCTCTGCTTCACAGCCTCAGCGAGTGTTTTTAGCTCAGTCCGCGGCAAATCTGCCATGAGCGCAAGCGTAACCACATTTTGGGTTCGTCCCAGTTCCTCGATGACGGGGAGCTCACTGGATTCCGGAAAATTGTTTATCGCGTCCACTGCACTTTTGACATCATCCAGGAACTGCGGAAAGCTTCCGTCCCCCTGCATTTCAAGCGTCATTACACCGATGGAATGACGCGCTTCACAACGGGTTTCCAGAATAAAGCTAATACCGTCGACAGCATCCTCAAGAGGCTTGCAAACCCCGGATTCGACATCACCGGGCGTCGCGCCTTTGTATGGAACAGAAACACGCACCTCGTTCTGAGCGATCTCCGGAAAGGTTTCCCGTTGTATGTTGGGCAGGGACATGAGTCCCAGTGCCAGAAACAGCACCATGAGCAAGTTACCCGCAGTAGGGTGCCCGGCAAAAAACCTGATCATTTTGCTGCCCTCAGTAACGGGCTCTTGGCTTCATTTCTGGCTCTTACCCAGAGATCAACTTCGGATGCTGCTGCACTATCTGTCCAAGTGGCAACCTCCATCCCGTTAATGGCGGGGAAAACGTCGGTAGTGATCACCCGATCCCCTGCTTGCAAGCCCTCCTCAACGAGCAACATATCCCCCTGATAATGGCCCTCGACAATCTGACGTTTCAACCGTCCGTCAGTATCGGCAACATAAACCGTGTTTTCATGCAGCACAGCACGGGGAATGACGATCGCATCAAGCGGTTTGCCGCGGAGTGAAACCTGAGCATACATCCCTGTCAGTAGTGGCGGCCGAATACCTGGACGGATGTCACGGTAGGGATTTTTAACCGCCACCATGACCGTCAGCGTGCGTGACTTTGAATCCAGTGTGTTACTGATTCGCTCGACCTCTCCAGACCAACGGGCTTGCTCCATATCCACCAGTTGTACTGTGGCAGACAACCCGAATGCACTCATGATTGAGGCATTTGCATCCGGCTGCTGACGCAGCCAATATTCGAGATTCTCTCCCATGGCCGGAGCCCCATGATCACGAGTTTTATCTGCGGGAACAGAAAATCCGCGAGAAAGAAGACCGAAGGGCTCAAGGGGAATACTCGCCATCACCAGAACCTTATCCATATTTTGAATCGCAAAGAGCGGTGTTCCCTGATTCACAAACTGGCCGGTTTCCGTAAACAGATTATCAACACGTGCAGAAAAGGGTAACTGCCATTCGGTTCGCGCCAAGTTGCGCTGCTGAACGTCGACTTCAGTCTGACTGATGAGAATTTGCGCCTGTTGCAACTCAATCTGAACCGGGAGTGTTTTGACCTGATTATCATAATTGGCTACCTCCTGCTCCAACTGCAGAAACGCTTGTTTTTGGGCATCATAAGTCGATTTGGCAATCGACCCCTGTTTCAGCAGCTTTTCATTTCGTACCAGCTCTTTTTGGCTCAAGCTCATCTTTTCCTGGGCCAGTGTTAATGATCGACTTGCATTTTCAAGGGATAGGGTTTTCTCGCGCAGTACCGCTTCACTTTTAACCAGATTTGCCTGGGCTTGTTTCAGTGCCAGCTGATAATCCATCGCATCGATACGGAGCACCTGTGTGCCTTCTTTCAGGATCGCCCCTTTTCTGAGTTCAGGGTGGGTATACTCAACTTTACCCGCCAATTCCGACTTAACTTCGAGATAAACATCCGGCTGAACTTCGCCAAAGCCGATAATCTCCGGCACAACCGAATAGTTTTGCACAGTAATTACGCCCACAGACACGGGAGCACTCTGAAGATCCTGATGTTGCGGTATCTCACAGGAGGAAATCAGCAATACAGCAGCAATGACACCAATGCCCAGCGCAAGAACAAAGAACCATTTTGATGCGTATCTGCTTGGTGAAAAATCGGTCATACACCCGCTCCTTTGACAAAAATTTGATACAAGTGATCCGCCCAGGCATCGCTGGCGACAAGACTATCGTCAATGTCCCAGGCATATTGCCTGACCGGGCGGGTGATGAAGGGTGTGATTAAAAGACTAACCAGTGAAAATGCAGTGAGTTTCGGGTCCAGTTTCGGATCCAGCACGCCTTGCCGTTGCTGCGCTTCAATAAAAACAGGTAATACAGTAGCCATTCGCTTCGGCAGGACTTCAACCAGGCGCTCTTGTAAATCAGTGTCGGACTCGAGAATATCATCCGTCATCAACCTGAGAATCGGCGCAGCACTCTGAAACACTCGCAAAGCAGTTTTGATAAAGGCCCTGATCGGCTCCTCCGAGGACAAAGCCGCCATTATCGAACCAAGATTGCGGGCCGCAAAGCGCTCAAGCAACGCAATGAACAAACCTTCCTTGTTACCGAAGTAGTAACTCACCATTGCAGATTTCGAGTCCGCAACCCGGGCGATATCCCGAATCGTAATACTACGGTAGCTTTTACTGCGTAACAGTTCGAACGCCGCATCCATTAGTTTGTCTTTTCGTTGCTGCTGCTCAAGAGGATCCGTGGGCCGGCCTCGCACTGAACTTAATTTAGCCATTTATTTAATCACTCGATTAATTTAATCAAATGATAAATTAATACCCGAATGCGGTGCAAGAAAATGTTGTCAAAGAATGTCGTTAACAAATAAAGCTAAAGGCCAGCAACTGAACCCCGATCAGGCTTTAGTCAGCGTGAACTCAACAACATAAAGAGAGGGTGACTCAGTGACAGTCAGTAATTCATCATGAGCATTGAGCACTTCGCTTACGATATCCAGACCAAACCCGACTGAATCATAGGTTCGACTCCACTCCGCAGAGCTGTTGACACGCTCCTGATCAATGCTGTTTTCCACTTTCACTCGATACCGTGACGGATCTTTTTCGGAAAAAAGTGCAAGCTTTACCTCACCCGAACGCGGGGAATATTTTATGGCGTTAATCAGGAGGTTGGTCAGACTCTGATGGATACGATTAACATCACACAGGACAGTAACATTGGCCTCGATTTCAAGATTGAACCTGATATCTTCTTCATGAGCAAAATGATGCACCGACTCAATTGCTTCAGTTATGAGCTCGCGCAGATCTGCGGACGACTTGTCCAGCGTAATTTTGCCTGTGCTTAACGCCGCGTTTTCAAGAATCGTTGTCACCAATTCCAATGCGGTTTCTGCAGAATCCGAAATGCGATGGATGATCGCTTGCATTCGCTCCTCTTTTACACCATCCCGTTTTCCCAGCTTCGCCAGGCCAATAATGGCACCAAGCGGATTACGCAAGTCGTGGGCAACATACCCTACAAACCGTTTAATTTTTTCATTCAAACGAATAAGTTTCTCTTCCTTGCTCCGGAGCAGGATATACGCACCGATCGAATTCGCCATCAACGTAACCAAATCACGCTCATGCTCAGAGAATCCTCTGCCGCGCGCTTGAGTAGATGTAAAATTGAACGTACCAAAGAGCTGATCTTCGACAAAAATCGGTGCAGACAAATACGCTTCCAGTTGCAGATTCTGGTAAACAGGATGACATTTCATATACTCCAGCTTTCCGACTTCCGGGAATCCGATGACTTGATGACTCTTGGCAACTTCCCGGCAATAGGTGTCTTCCAACGGGAAGATTTGCCCCTTATGCAATACGTCAAGTGGGCTCACGACATCACAGACTTCATAGCTTCCATCTACAGTAATCTTGCTCACGATGCCCGTTTCCAGGCCAAACACATCAATACCCGCTTCAATATAAGCCCGGATAAGTGCATCAAAATCAGCAAACTTATTCGCGGTCAGTAAGTGAATGCGGGTCAAATTACCCAGCATCGCCCGAAGTTGTTCTATCTCCGGCACGGTTGAATCCATATCGATAAAATCTTTGTCAGCTACAAAACGCGGATAAGTCATGGGTGGCGGGCTCGCTAACTGAAATGGCAAAAAGCAAAGAACGATGTCTTAAAACATATTGGCTCAAAAAGTACAGACTGTCTAAACGGTAGAGAGCCACCTTTTGAAAAGTAATATTTCGAAAAGTATAGACGGTAATTCTGCAATAGCCGCGATGTAAACATTGACTCACATAATTATAATCATTATCGTTTGCACCTTTATTATTGTTTGAGGTTAGCGCTATGGGAAAATTGAATCGCCGCGCACTGTTTTTACTCCATGGCTGGTTTTCACTACCGATCTGGATTCTGTTCAGTTTCATTTGTATAACCGGCACAATCGCTGTATTCAGTCATGAATTCACCTGGCTAACCAACAGCAATGCACGTGCAGATAACCCTGCGGACTTGCCTGCCAAGCCCATACCCGAACTGATAGAGATCGTGCAACGGGAAATACCGGAGAGCAATATTTCACGAGTATTTATCCTGGAATCCTATCTCGTATCTGCGGTCAGTTTCAGTACGCCCGACAAGCCCAATGCCCTTGCCTATATCAATCCCTATACCGGGGTAATTCAGGAAATCAATCAGGGCATTACCTTCATCACCTTCATGCGCTCTCTCCATGGCTGGCTCCTGTTCCCATGGCATCATAGTTACAGCTGGGGCTATTATCTGGTCTCGGCCATGTCCATCGTGGTGCTTGGCGCACTCATCACGGGACTGTTGATCTATAAACGATTCTGGCACGCATTTACCCGGCCCAGAATACGTTGGAACAAAGGCACTCGTATCATGCTGGGTGATCTGCACCGTTTGGGTGGAGTATGGTCAATCTGGTTTTTGCTGGTTATGGGAGTTACCGGAGGCTGGTACCTGACTCAGGCGTTACTCTGGCACAACGAAGTAGAGGTATGGCAGCATCCAGATCCTGCGCCTCTCGGCGACCTTCCTCAATCAAAAGGCGAGCGGCCTGATTTCATTTCACCGGAACAAGCGCTCGAAATAGCCCGAAATAACCTGCCAGATGTGCGAACAACACTATTCTCCTATCCTGAACACAATCGAGACTATTACAGCATCTCCGGCCAGGGCTCAAATCCATTCTATGACAACTACAGCAGCAAGATTTTCATCAATCCCTGGAACGGTTCGATTGCACAAACCCGAACCCCTGAAACCATGAATACGCTGCAGACACTAACGCACATCGCTGATCCGCTTCACTATGGCACTATCGCGGGGCTCGTCACGAAAACCATTTGGTTTTTCTTTGGGCTTGTACTCAGCGGTATGTCCATTTCGGGGTTCCTGATCTGGAGCAAACGCACTCTGAAACCAGCAAAAAGTAAAACGGCAATCACAGATTCACGCCGTCCCGAAGTCCTTCCCCCGGCTACCCCCGATACAACACCTTTGGAGACCTTCCGATGACAGCAAAACTGAATTCACGAAAAAAGCGTCGGAGCTGGCCCTATAAAATCAACGGCTTGTTAATTATTGCTCCGGTTTATTTTTTATACACCGCGCTCAACCCGGAATTCCCCGATGAGTGGGCCGAAAAAACCGTGGGCCCGGTTACCGTCACCCCGCGCCCGGCAGACCTGAACCCGCCGTATCCCCACGAAGGCCAGCTGCAAAAAGACTTCAGTCTGAAGTTCTGCACCGGTTGCAGCGATCAATTCTCCACAGCACATCTCAGTGTGGGCGCGAGGCCCGCACCGATGAATGCCCATCTTGACGGCATCATTCATGGCCATGGAGACAACTTACATGTACATGCCCCCTACCCTCACATACTCCGGCCAAATGATCGCCTGTGGCTTACGCTCAAAACCTGGGATGGAAAAACCTATCATACAGACTGGCCTATACCGCCCTATTGAGGTAGCCTGCAAGCCTGTCAAAAATATCAGGTAAACAGACTTGGGAGGCGATGACGCTCATGGGTGGGGCATTAAATGTATACGCCGGTGCTGAAGCACTGCAGCACATTCGGAACCAGGGGTTAGTAGCTGATGACATCGCAATGGTACTTGGCGCATCTAGTGGCCCTAAGTGGTTGGTGCTCCATGGCATTGACCAGTACCTTCTCGGCGATTTCTTTCAAGCTCGGAAAAAACCGTTACACCTGCTAGGGACATCTGCTGGTGCCTGGCGTATGGCATGCTACGCGCAACAAGACGCAATTGCTGCCCACAACCGGCTCACAGAAGCCTATCTGGGGCAACGTTACGCAAAACGCCCTACCATGTCGGAAATACAAGCAACCTGTCGCGATATGGTGGAACAGTTTATCGGTACGCAGGGCGCGCAGGAGATTCTCGATCACCCCTACGCACGCATGCATTTGATTACGACGCAGTGCCACGGCGCAACACGGGTTCCCCACCGATACAGCCAGGCCCTGGTTTACCTGATTACTGCATTGTTAAATGCGTTACATCGAAAAACGCTCAACCTGCAATTCACTCGCGTCGTCGTGCATCATCCCCAAAGCAAACCACCCCTTAAAACCACACCGGATATACGCACCCGGCATCATCCCCTGACCGCAGAAAAACTGCTGGACTCGGTACTTTCAACCGGATGTATCCCGGTCATCATTGAAGGGGTGAAAGATGTCGCCGGTCCTGGTATTTTTCAGGATGGTGGCATCACCGACTATGGCTTTGATCTCCCCTTCCTGCCAGATGACGGCTTTGTCCTCTACCCTCACTTTGCCCAACGACCGGTACCGGGGTGGTTCGACAAATCCCTCTCCTGGCGCAAACCCAAACACACGCACTACAGCAAAACCATTCTGGTCGTCCCCTCCCCGGAATTCATCGCCCGCCTGCCCTACGGCAAAATTCCAGACCGCAAAGACTTTTCGAATATGGACGACAACACACGCATCAAATACTGGAAAACAGTCATCGCCGAAACACAACGATTCGGGGACGAACTGGCAACGTTAAACTGGCAGGAACGAGTTCGGCCACTTCCGTGGTGATACAAATGGATTTCCCGTCTAAAATTAAATCAAATAAGCAACAATGGTATTCAGCGTTCATCCTGAGTACCCTGATAGCCCCCAATTAAGTCAGCCCAACCTTTTCACGGAACCTGCCACGATGGATTACGTACAAGCAAAAGAATATTGCCTGAATAAACCCGCAGCCCGGGAAGATCATCCTTTTGGACCGGAGGTTACGGTTTTCAAGGTGAAAGAGAAGATGTTTGGCACCCTTTCCGAGAATGAGGGGGTTGGCCAGATGAATTTGAAATGTGATCCGCAACAGGCTCTGATGTTACGGGATATTTTTGAATCGGTTATGCCGGGATACCACATGAATAAAAAACACTGGAACACAGTGATTCTGGATGGCTCAATTCCTATAGGCGAGTTACAACGGATGATCGACCACTCCTATACTCTGGTCGTAAAAGGCTTGAAAAAAACGGAACGCCAGGCACTGGAGTTGAGGTTTCCGGCAAAAGAGCTCTACCTGGATTAGATAACCGATAAAACAGGAACTTAAATGCATGGATAGCAGGGTCGCTCATGAATCGATACGCGCCCTGCCAATATCGATCAAGCCCTCAACAGTGCTTTTACCAGCCGCTCGGACAGTTGATCCTCAGTAAATTGGGGTTCGTTTGGTGGGTATAAATCATCTTCTGTAAATTGAAAGCCATTGTCTCTCGCCAAAGCAAACAACTCCTTTAACTTTTGGCAGGCTTTCAGCTCCTCCGCAACCTCGGGTGTCGCTTTAGCTTTTAGTGAAAATGCTTTTATGTTATCGACAGACATGAATTATCGCCTCCTGTTCTGAAACAGTGATTAACAAATTGGAAGCTTGGTTAATAGCAATTCGCTTGCCAAAGCAACATAAGCAATAAAATCATATAGTTATTGGTTGTAAAAATAAGTCGTGTTATGACAATTACTACGTATCAAATGTCATATGTCAGATTTATAACATGACGTATCGGTTACACTCGTTCACAGGCCCCACAACAATCAACATTAGCAATCGACATTAACAATCGTAAATGTGCAGAGTCGGTGCCTGTTGACGTTATGCCACTTAGTACGGACATTTTGGGTAATTTTATAATATCCTGTGTAAAACTATTCTGAGAGCATCACTCATTATGACTATACGCGCCTCTATCAAACGCTTTTTCAATGCGATGCTTAACTTGCGCCACTTTGAGCTCAGCAATATCGACTTTAACCAAATCGATGTTTGGGTTCGCCGGGGTCTGATATCGTCTGCTGCGCTGTTTGGCATACTGCAATACGTTTACCCCCAAATCGAACTGCTGCATGCCATATTTATCGTTAGCATGGCCGGCATTGTGGGCTACTTTACCAACTACATGGCGATCAAAATGCTATTCCAGCCAAAGCAGGGTCAGGTATTGGGCTGGCGGGGACTGGTGCCGAAAAACAAGGAGCAGATTGCCCGAAGCCTTGCAGAAAGCGTGCAGACTCAGCTGCTTTCACCGGATATTATTCTGGACTATATCAAACAAAATGATTTGATCACGAAAGGGATAGATGGCTTAACCGTATGGCTTGATGACAACCTGCAAAATCCGACGGTTCGCAAAGCGATTACCGAGCGCGTTGTGGACATTTTAAAAAGCCAGGGGCCCGAACTGGTGTCCAAGGCATTTGATCTATCGGAAGACTCACTGAAGAAACTTGCAGAGCGACCTGCGGTCATGGAACAGGTCTGGCAGTGGGCCCGGGACAGTTTAGTCTCCCACCTGAATGACACGGAAAACCGAAAACAATTGGCCGTGCTGCTGAGACGTTTGTTCCTGACGGAATTGCCCGAGCTGGCGCATGCTCTGGATGACGCTCTGGAAGAATACCTGAAACGCAAACATGCCGTGGGTACGTTAGGCTTGAGCGTCAAGCGAATTGCCTCGTTCAATGAAGCTGCCATTGAGGATCTCCTGCTGCGTTTTGTGAGTGATCCGGATACTTTAGATCAGCTTATGGGTATGATGGATGTGGCAATTGAGCGTTTACGCACAAAACTTGAAAGCGACGAGACCCGCCAATTGGTACTTGATAACGTCGAAGCCTGGATCACCTGGAGTACCGACAAAGCCCGTGATGGTTTGCTACCGGATATTATAACCCGCCTCGAAGCCTTTCTGGACGAAAAAGATAACTGGCAGTACATCGACCGCTTCTGCATCGATTCCATGACTTGGGGAAAAAACCGCCTGCTTGGATTCGTGCAGTCCGATTCAGGACAACGTTATTTCAAGCAACAGATTTCAGCCCTCATCCACAAACTTAATGTCACCCATTTAGTGGAAAAACAGGTCATGGGGCTGGATACCGATGAGCTGGAAAAACTCATCCTGGACAACACCGGTGGTAATCTGGTTGCGATACAAGTTCTCGGGGGCGCACTGGGTGTGATAGCCGGTTTAGTTCAGGTGCATATTGCCTTTGCTTTGCCCGTTGCGGGCCTGATTGGAATTGTCTGGATCGGCGCGTGGCGTAATCGGCGCAGGTTTCAATAACACCTTAAACTCAACCAGGCAATACCAGGGTGCTCGTGAGCGCGCGCTTGAGAATCACAGGAACTTGCGCTTACGGCCCCGAAAAACACGGTCTCCCGTCCTTCCCCTTAGATCTGCATTATGGCTGCTAATCACACCTGGAATCTGTCCTGACATTCGTAATTCTGCACCCTCATCATCGAACCCACAAACACTAACAATATTGACAATCATTATCATTAATAATATTGTTCGCGACCTTACTGACCGGCAATTCCTGATTTGCCGACGAAATCGATTCGCACAGGGTGTTTGATATGTACCAGATTAATAGATTATCAAGAGCGATAATGGCATTCTCAGTGGCCACGACCACAGCCGTTGCAGATGAAGTGGAGAATGTCCCGCAGGAAGAGTTGATAATCACGGCAAGCCGGACTAATACCCCTGTGACGGCAATTCCGAATACCGTAAAAGTCATTGATCGGGATGCGCTGGAAAAACAACTGGCAGTAAGCACCAGCTTGCTGGATGGCCTGAGTTTTTCGGTGCCCGCACTCACCCCCGCACACCAGAAATTAAGCAGCAACGGCGTCACTTTACGAGGCCGTACACCGCTCTATATGACCGACAGTATTCCGCAATCCACTCCCCTTCGGAACGGTCAACGCAGCGCATTCACCATTGACCCGGCTTTCATTGACCGAGTTGAAGTCATTCACGGCGCGAATGCCATACAGGGCGTTGGCGCCACCGGTGGCGTAATTAACTATGTCACCATTGATGCCCCGGAAAACGGCGAGTGGCTAAAAAAAGTGAGTGTTGAACTCACTACCGATGACTTCGAACGCGATGGCTATCACTACAAAGCAGCCGGAGTCATCGGCAAGTCATTCACGAATACCGATTTTGTTCTGGGTACAACTTATCAACTCGAAGACCTCTACTATGATGCAGAGGGCCGCGCCATTGCACCGGATCCGATACAGGGTGACTTGATGGACAGTGAAGCGGTGAGCGTTTTCACCAAGTTGGGCTGGTACATCAGCGATACCCAACGAGTAGAATTACTCGGCAACTACTTTGACCTGAATGGTGACGGAGATTATCGTGTGGTTCCGGGCGATGTGGCACGGGGTAAACCCGCGACGGCCGAAGCGGGCGAGATTGACGGCGACCCAACCTACAATGACGCCAGCAATCTATCCCTCACTTACACACACGACGATGTCTATCAGGGCCAACTCACCCTGCAAACATTCTACTACGACTTTTACGCACTCTACGGTGGTGGAACCTTTGGCTCGTTTCAAGATGAACAAATCGCGCCGGCTGGCGAACTTTTCGATCAGTCCGCACTGAGCTCCGAAAAATACGGTGCCAAAATCACCTACGTCCGCGACAATACCTTTTGGGAAGGTCTTCAGATTACCACAGGTCTGGACTATCTGAACGACACAACACAGCAGGAACTGGTTCAAACGGGAAGAACCTGGGTACCTGAAATGACCTACAGTGGCTGGGCGCCCTTTTTACAATTGTCACAACGTTTGATGTCTAACCGCGTACACATCTCTGCAGGTATCCGCTATGAAAATGTTGAACTGGATGTGCCAGACTTCACCACTATTGCCGGTGCGAACAATACCTTTGTAAAGGGCAGCACACCGAGTTTTGAAGAGCTGCTGGGCAATGTGGGTGTCGTTTTCAACATCACGGACCAACTTACCGCATTCGCCTCCTACTCTGAAGGCTTTGAGATGCCGGATGCCGGTCTGATTTTGCGCGCGGTCAATACCCCTGATCTCACCGTTGATGATCTGGTCGATCTTCAGCCCATTATTGCCGACAACACTGAAATCGGCCTGAATTACCACTACCAGGGTCTTGATCTCTCTCTCAACTATTTCTGGTCTGATTCCGACTTCGGTTCACGGATTCAGGTCGTCGACGGGGTTGGCCACATTACCCGTCAAAAAACAGAAATCGAAGGACTGGAAATCAGTGCCAACTATCACTTTGACAACGGCATCTCGACCGGAGCAGCATATAGCAAACTGGAAGGCCGCTACGACAGTGACTCCGATGGCAGCATTGACAAAGATCTTGATGGCCGGAATATCGCACCAGACCGGGTAAACCTTTTCGTGGAAGGACCCGTTCTGGCAAACCTGAGCGCGCGATTGCAGTACTCTATTTTACTAGACCGTGAGTTTGATGGCGGACAACCCCAGCATGATTTTGACGGCTACCAGTTAGCCGATGCCGTTTTGTCTTATCAAACAGACACTTTCGGCGACTTTACCCTGGGAATCGAAAACCTGCTGGACGAACAATACATTACCTATTTTTCGCAAACCCTCACCTACGTCAACAACACCACTTACTTCGCCGGTCGTGGCCGAACGGTTACGGTGAAATGGGATTACGCGCTCTAAGCATAACGATAGATTGACCCCCTAGTAAGGCACACCAGCGCGTGTGCCTTTTTGCTTTTACTTTTGCTTTTGCTTTGAATATGTGGCCTATGCTAAGAATACTTTTTACCGGACATAAGTATGCCGGGCTAATGCTTGGCCTGCTGCTTAGCCTTACAGGGCTGAGCGGCAGCATCCTGGTTTTTGACCATGCTCTGGATGAACTGCTTACACCCGAACTGTACGGAATAGGCGACCCGCAGACGGCCAGTCTTCAAAAAGCACTGGAAGCCGCACACAATGCTGTCCCTGAGGGGGCAGTCGCCACCCGGATTGATCTGGCACGACAACCCGGATCACCCCATACGATTAAATTCACGGCGCCAGCACCGGAAAACAGCCGACTTGAGGTCAGCACTGATCCAGGTACGGCAGAAGTGCTGGTGATACGAGAGTGGGGACACTATCCTCTTACTTGGATATATCGGTTTCACTATACGTTGTTGAGCGGAAAAACAGGAAAAACCGTCGTCGGTGTTTTTGGCTTTGTTTTGCTGTTCTTTTGCATTAGCGGGATTGTACTCTGGTGGCCAAGAAAAAACCGGAGAGCAAAAAAAGATCTGAGGTCCGGCAACGAGCACTGGAAACGAGCCCTGACGATTAGCCATAAGTTCGGCCCAGTTCGTTTTGTTCGTGACTTACACCGGGTTATCGGAGTTCTGGCAACCCCCATACTCATGGTGTGTGCACTCACCGGCATCGCCATGGTCTTTTCCGGCCCGGTCAAAACCATAGTTGGCACCTTTACCACAATCCATGACCAGCCCGATTACCAAGTAGTACCTGACGGACAGCACTTGCCTCTTGATCCACTAATGCGGGACATTCAAAAGCAATGGCCTGATGCACAGATAAAACGAATATTTCTTCCCAAGGATCGCAATGACAGCCTAAGAATTAATGTCAACTTCGCAGGAGAAAGCTGGACCAATCACGCTGCCAGCTCAATTTGGGTCGACCCGTATCGGGGTGAAATACTCGGTGTACGCGATGCCCGGCGACTTCCGGCAGGTGACACCATATTGTCTTGGGTCTTTCCACTGCACAATGCAGATGCACTTGGGATGACGGCACGCGGGTTGTGGCTCGTCACGGGCACCATTCCAGCCTTGCTATTTATCTCGGGCATTTATCTCTGGATGAAGAAACGAAATCGCCTGTTACGGAAAGCTATTCGCGAAACATAATTTCATCTTCAAACCGTTGAATATAGTGAACCATCCAGCAGCGCTCATCGAGTCGTCCTGTAGACGATTCATTCCATCTATGTAGTCATAACAACTTAACTTCCATCCCCCTTACGATGATCGTGAATAAATTCACTCGGGGAAAGGTTAAACCACTTTTTAAACGCGTGGGAGAAGTTACTCTGATCTCGATATCCCAATTGCGCGGCAATCACCTGTACACTGGCATCCGACGCAGTCAAAAGCTGTGCAGCCTGTTTTTTGCGCACCTCCGTTAGCAGCGCGGAGTAACTGACCCCCTGCTGAGCCAATCGACGTTTAAGGGTGCTCTTCGATACGTGGAGGTATTCAGCAGCCTTGGCTTGCTCCCAAATCCCGTCATGCACCATCAGCTTGCAAACCATATCCGAAATTGAACGGGTTTCGTTGAGCGTCGCGAGCTCTTTTTCGCAGGCCCTTTTCGCCACGATGTACTCTATTGGGTCGGCAAACAGGCTTCGAGAATCCAGGAAAGACTTCTCGACAATGAGGCAATTAGTTGGCTGGCTAAACGACCAATGGCCCCGAACATCAGGGACAATCAGGTCAAAATCAACTGGTTTTTCGAAGGTTACCCTCATATTACAAACAGGATTCAGGCCCGTCACAGCAATCATCAAACGCCGTATGGCCGCAAAGCAGTAAAACAGAATAATTTGATCCAGAAAGCGGCTGCCGCTGGAGATGTCGATGAACAAATAACCCGCAGACTCCGATTCCCTAAACAGAATAGACACCACATTACTCTGCAACGCAATAAATCTGGACGACTCCAAAGATTCACGAATATTGGGCGAGGTCATGAACACTAAACTCAAGTTGCCTTGAGATGTCAGCCGAACCATATCGCCAAACTGATAGGCCAAGACGGGTCGGGAAATCGCGTTGTTTTTGGGAACAAGCTCATTCAGCCACTTTAGCGGGAAGCGAAAATCCGGTTCTTGCAGGCTTTCCAAGGATAAGCCCTTGGTTTGCAGAAAGACCTGCATCCTGTTTTCACTGTCTTCACGTAGAAAACCGGAAGCAAAAGCCTGTAACAAGTAACGACCAGGAATTGTTGGTTCTCGCACCTGACACCCCCTCTTGAGCTCAATTCACAAATAGTCGAGCTTTTGTAACATAGCAGAACGAACACTTTAGCTCCATTATTAAATGGTACATTCAAAGATGTCATAAATTTCACAGGAGCTCGTGATGAAGGCGCAGGAAAAAATACAACAACGCCCACGTTTAACCGGCGCATCGGTCGGAATCCCGCCGCGACATCTAAATTTCAAGATGCCGGATAACAAGACAAAATACCTTGTCACGAACAATGCAACGGCAACGATGTTTCTAGTCATGCTTTCGGCCTTTTTCCCTCCCGGTGAGCGCTTCTTCGTCGAGTCTGTGCGTCACTTCCGATCAAGAGCCAAGGACCCTGCACTTAAAGCAGCCATAGCGGGTTTTATCGGTCAGGAAGCGATACACAGCCGGGAACATGAGCGCCTCAATAAATTCCTGACTGAGCGAGGGTTTGATACGACGTTTCCCGAGAAAGCCGTTGCAGGTGGGCTGTGGTTACTGGAAAAGCTCTCCCCTCGACAAAAGCTGGCCTGTACCACTGTAATGGAACACTTTACCGCCCTGCTTTCGGAAGCACTCCTGGAAGACGAAGCCCTCGCAAGTCTATTTGATCCGGAGTTTCTGAGCATCTGGCAATGGCATGCACTGGAAGAACTGGAACACAAAGCAGTCGCCTATGATCTTCAGGAGCTCGTTGGGAATGACAAAAAATTGCGCCTGCAAGCATCCTACTTTGTCGCTGGAGCCTTACTCCCGCCAGTCATGATCAGTTGGCTGTATTTGATTGCACGAGAAGGGAAACTCACGGACAGGAAAGATCTCAGTACCGGGTTACAATTGCTTTTAGGAAAACAAGGCATCGTACGCCGGATCATACCTAAACTTCCGATCTACGCTGCACGGCGTTTTCACCCGAATAAACATGATACTACGAAACTGGAAAATACCTGGCGGGAAAAGCTATTTGGAGATCAAGGCTCGCTTTTATCGAGTTGGCGAAATCAACCCGAAGTAGATATTTAACCTACTAGAAACACGACACTTTCAAATTGTGCAAAGTATTTCCAACCCGAGAGTTGTATTGGTCTATATCGTATGAATTAGAGAGTGCTTTTTACCGATATCAATTACTTTATCAACATGTGAAATCGTAGTGGTTCGATGCGCAATGATGATAATGGTTAGTTTACCTTGTAATTGGGCCAAAGCTTTTTGTATTTTTTGTTCATTCTGATGATCTAGCGCACTGGTTGCTTCATCCAGAATCAACAATTGGGGTTTTGCAATAATCGCCCGGGCTATCGCCAAGCGTTGCCGCTCACCGCCGGATAATCGAATTCCCCTATCGCCAATAATCGTATCCAAACCATCAGGGAGCAAGGCAATAAACTCATCCGCCGCGGCTAATCTCAGGGCTTGCCATAACTCATCATCAGTCAGCTGCTTTTTTGTAACCCAGGTCAGATTAGCTCTAATGGTATCGTGGAACAAATAAACCTCTTGGGTGACATAAGCGATAGACTTACGCCAGGCCAGAATATTGGACTGATCGATTTCAACGTTATCACAATACACGTGCCCACTCGTGGCCTCGAACAGCCCCGCGATTATATCCGCCAATGTCGACTTACCCGCACCGGAATGCCCCACCAGAGCAACCGTTTCGTTTTTTTTGATTTCCAGAAAAAGGTTCTGGAATACAAAGGCCGATTTATTCGGATAGCGGTAAGCTACACCGTGAAGCTTGATGGCACGTTCAAAGGTTGGCGGTGCTGAAAGCTCCCCTGGGCTTTCACGCTCAGATTCGCACTGCTCCAACATATCAGATACATCTTTGAATGCCGGAACCTTGTGCAGGAGCTGTTGATAGGTTTTCTGCAGACCTGCTATTTGCGGTAAGAGGCGTGCGAAAATAACAAGTAGTAGAAAAATAGTAGCAAGCGGAATAGCAAAAAACATTTGGGCCGTATAAAAAAACAGACTAAACCCCACTCCTGCAGCCACCATGTACACCCACTGAGTCTTGGCACTCGTGCGGGCAAGCTGGGTTTGTTGGGCTTCCAGCATTGCACTGGCGGTTTGCATTTGATCAGCATAATACGACTCGCTCGCATAACTCTTGATCATTTTCAGGCTGCCCAACTGTTCCGTCAGCATTTGAAATATTTGTTTGTAACTCATCAGCTGATACTGTCCCGAGCCATAGATGATGCGATTTAATGGCAGCAACAGTACCAACAGGACTGCTGCAAATAATACTGCCAACAACGTGATCTTCCAGGACAATAACATGGCCAGGCTAACCATCACCAATGTAAGAACAGACTGGCTTAAAAAAGACAACATCAGGTGAGATGAATGGCCGATTGTTTGCACCTGCCCCGATAAGCTGTGAGTGAAGTCAGACATTTTGTTCTGAATAATGTATTGCCAACGACTGTGCAGCAGACTCCGGTATAATCGATCACGCAAAAAACCAATATAGGCTTGCTGGATAGAAACGCCCATAACGGCTAACTTGTAACGCAACGTGGCCAAAAAACACACGATGGCGATGTAGCAAATCAACACCCCTTCGAGATTATCAACGCCGAATGCAGAAAGTATTTGTCCGGCAATCCCGGCGATACTACTGGATGCAGCACTACCCGTTTCGAACCCCACAACGTCTAACAGCGGAATGATTAACAACAAACCGATGCCTGCGGTTAAGCCTTGCATCAGCATCAGCCCGAAGATCAGCAGTTGTAATCGAGGTGCAAACTTGAAAAAAGAGGTAAATGATCGCCAGAGAATTAAAGTGTTTTTGAGATGCATGCCGCTTCTGACTTCAGGGATGAGTAAGTTGTTAAAATACCGAAGGAACTGTGCCCTGCCCGCCCCGTGATCACTGAAGACCCGACACTTAACCAAGCATGGGCTTTCATCGGTTCATCGACATCTTTGGTCATTTTTGCACCAAGGTGCATAACGTAATCCACGCGATAATACCAAAGAAGTGTTCTTGCCATAATGGCTTGAACAAGACACTTGGACTGCCATGGTGTATAGCGGGAGGCCATCTCAACGATTTGCCCTATTCGTTTCGCAAGTTCCTGCTCTTGAATAGAAGCAATTGTTAAAAACTGGATATTCTGATGATGCTCCCCAAGATACGGCGCTACCTTCCGAAAAGGTATCAGGAGAATAATTGCACGAACAATACCACTGTATGGATACAGCAATAGTAGCCAAACTTTGTCTCGTAATGACAAACCATAGAACGTTTTTATTTTTCTAGAAGTTCTGCTATTTAGATGCATGTTTCAAAACGCTACCAAAGTACAGGCATAAAACATAATAAGTAAGCTCCTGATTTCTATATTGCTATTTGCTTATCATAGACTGAAAATCTGGCGACTTAAACTTCAATTAAAAGTAGGGTATTTTAATTTCAGAGTACCGTGACCAAAATACAGATATCACGGTACTCTATAAAGAATAGTACTAGCTTGGCTACAGACCCGGGAAAACTTCAGATTAGGATCTAACGCTAATACTCAGGCATCTGGATTTACGACAATAATTCACAACAATCATTTTATAACTTTCCATTGGATCTGACCGACGCTCTCGCGCAGGTCGCCCAAACATATCCTGCACGTATCAGAAAAGCACGATTTTAGTTCTGCACAATCACGCATATATTTTTGATCAGAAACTACGGAGAACAGATCAAGCTTTCAAAAAACCGATTTGAGAGAAACAGTGCCGGACGAGACAAAGAGATATCATAGAAGAAGGAGAGAGTAGAAAATTGGTCGGGACGGCAGGATTTGAACCTGCGACCACTTGCACCCCATACAAGTGCGCTACCAGGCTGCGCTACGCCCCGAACTTTTGATCGCATTTTAGGAAGAACTCCTCAAAACGGATGCGCATCATACATCAGATGACTGGAGAAATAAACTATTGGACTCGATTTTTTTACTTTCGAATGTGCTTTGGAAACAGCTACCGAAGGTCCAATCGACACCTTGAGTTCTGAAAGTCGAGCTCTAGGGTCTGCACATTCGTGAAGCTCCTAATTGAAACTCTAATCGGCTCAATACTCGAATAAAGATTCATCCGTGTTCAGTGTATCGGCGAACTAAACGACGAAAGACTCTTTAATTGAGAACCCGATGTCTACTCTGTATGATTCAGAACAGCAAGAACCTCTTCCAGTTCTACAATCATCTGACGAATCAGCTGCTTGTACTGACTTGAGTCTTCTTTTGCTTCAGAACTACTCAACTTTTGTTTCGCACCACCAATGGTGTAGCCTTGGTCATACAGCAGACTGCGAATCTGTCGAATAGTCAACACGTCCTGTCTTTGGTAATAACGACGATTGCCTCGTCGCTTAACCGGTGCCAGTTGCGGAAACTCCTGCTCCCAGTAACGGAGCACATGTGCTTTTACGCTACAGAGATCACTCACTTCACCAATGGTAAAATACCGTTTTCCAGGAATCGGTGGCAGTTCATCATTATGACTGGGTTCCAGCATACGCTTCTACTTTCGCTTTTAATTTTTGTCCTGGTCGAAAAGTAACAACACGACGGGCAGTAATCGGAATCTCCTCCCCCGTTTTAGGATTCCGGCCCGGCCTTTGTTTTTTGTCCCGTAGGTCAAAATTACCAAAGCCGGACAACTTAACCTGTTCGTTGTGACTCAGCGCGTTACGAATTTCATCAAAAAAGGCTTCAACCAATTCTTTAGCCTCACGTTTGTTCAAACCGACTTCTTCATACAAACGTTCTGCCATTTCGGCTTTCGTCAAAGCCCCCATACCGTCAACTCCTCAATGTTGCATCTAAACGATCTGACAGCACTTTGATCACTTGATCAAAGGTTTCAGTGATTTCTTCGTCGTTAAGGGTTCGTGTCGGATGCTGCCAAGTGATACCAATTGCCAGACTCTTCTTACCAGAACCAATATTGTCACCCTGATAAACATCGAACAATCGAATACCGGTTAGCAATTCTCCGGCGTTTTCGGCAATTAGTGACTCTACTGTCGCATATTGCACATCTGTATTAACTATAATAGCCAAATCTCGCCGAACTTCAGGAAATTTCGAAAACTCTTTGAATTTTGGCAGCTTACCCTCGACGATTTCATCTAAGCATAGCTCAAATAAATAGACTGGGCCATTTAAATCCAATGATTTTTGCACACTTGGATGCAAAGCACCCAAAAATCCGACTGTTTTATCATTCTTGCGGATTTCAGCGCATTGCCCTGGGTGCAAAGCAGGATTCTCACCTTTGATGAATTCAAACCCACCACCCAATTTACGGAACAATACTTCCAAATCCGACTTCGCATCGAAGAAATCGTAAGGCCCTTTGCTATTACACCAGTTTTCTACTTCTCGCTGACCACATAATAATCCAGCCAGTTTGTCGGTCTGAACAATTTCTCCAGCTACACGTTCGAAACTCAATCCGGTTTCAAACAACTTCATTCTGGGTTGCTGTCTTTTCTGATTGTAGCTCAATGTTTTTAGCAAACCAGCCCAAAGTGACGTACGCATATGCGACATGTCGCTGGATATTGGGTTCGCAAGCGGTATACTTTCTTTTTGTGGTGTCAAACGCCCTTGTACAACAGGATCAACAAAACTATACGTCACCACTTCCTGATAACCCGTTGCGATGAGTTGATCTGCAATAACTTCTACGGCTGTGACACGCTCTGGGCTCTCTCTAAGCGCAAGACTGCCAACAGGATTAGTAACCGGTAAGTTGTTGTAACCATAAACTCGACCAATTTCTTCAACAAGATCCACTTCGATGGAAATATCAAAACGGTAGGATGGGACACACACTTTCCAACCGTCTTTGGTCAACTTTTCGATTTGCAGCCCCAGTCGCGTCAAGATTTCTTCGACTTCCTGCTTTTTGATGCGTGTTCCCAATAATCGCTCCACTTTATCATGGCGCAATTCCACCAGATCTTTGCGTGGCAAATCGGCCTTGGAAGCAATTTCCTGAATTTCTGCGGGCTGGCCACCCACAATTTCCAGCAGCAGTGCCGTCGCTCGGTCAACGGCTCGTCGTTGGAGTTGATAATCTACTCCACGCTCAAAACGATGTGACGAATCCGTGTGCAAGCCATAACTACGAGCACGCCCGGCTATCGCCAAAGGATCAAAATAGGCACTTTCCAGGAGTATATCCTTGGTGTTTTCGTTCACACCAGAGCCTTCTCCTCCCATAATACCTGCCATTGCGAGTGCTTTTTTGTGATCCGCAATAACCAGGGTATCTGAGTTCAATTCAACTTCCTGGCCGTCAAGCAATACCAACTTTTCGCCCTGTTCCGCCATGCGAACAACAATTCCACCCTCTAACAGGTTTAAGTCAAACGCGTGCATTGGCTGACCTAACTCAAGCATGACGTAGTTGGTAACATCAACAACTGGATCAATACTTCGCACACCACACCGTCTCAGTTTTTCCTGAAGCCAAAGGGGGCTTTCAGCAGAGACATTGACGTTGCGAATGATACGCCCAATATAGCGAGGACATGCCGCAGGTGCTTTCACATCAATATCAAAAGACTCTTGCAGCTGCGCCTCGACCGGCGCAATCTCCGGAGTAGACAAATGCATTTGATTCAATACAGAAACTTCTCGCGCCAAACCGGCAATTGACAGACAGTCACTACGATTAGGCGTTAAATCGACTTCAATGATACGATCATTCAGTTTCAAGTAGTCACGAAAATCAACACCAACAGGTGCATCTGCATTCAGCTCCATCAGGCCATCTGAAGACTCCGCCATCCCCAGCTCACTGTCGGCACACAACATGCCGCAGGATTCAACCCCCCGAAGTTTGGCTTTCTTGATCTTGAAGTTTCCAGGTAATTCTGCACCAATCTTGGCGAAAGGAACTTTCAATCCCTCACGGACATTCGGAGCCCCACATACGACCTGAAATTGCTCACTCCCGTCTGAAACCCTGCAAACACTCAGTTTGTCTGCATCAGGATGCCGCTCGACTGACTCAACCAAGCCAACAACCACGCCTTGAAATTCAGCAGCAACTTGCTCAACTCCATCAACTTCAAGCCCAGCCATGGTGATCTGGTGAACCAATTCCTGTGTATTGATCTCAGGGTTTACCCACTCTCGTAGCCATTGTTCACTGAATTTCATTTTCTGTCCGTCTATTCTGTATTTAACAAATCTATCGATTACTATGTCTGATTTGCCCTGCTACTTATCGATACATATAAAGTAGCAAAATATAATTTAGGCGTGGTTTCTCACTGACGCTGACTAACGATTTCACACCAACTTATCAGCTAATACCGGGTATACCTTAAAACTGGCGTAAAAATTTCAAATCGTTATCAAAAAACATACGCAGGTCATTTACACCATAACGTAACATTGCCAGACGCTCTACACCAAGACCAAATGCAAAACCGGTATATTGTTCCGGATCCACTCCGGCCGCCTCAAACACCTTGGGGTGCACCATGCCACAGCCCATAACTTCGAGCCATTTGATCTCGCCATTTTCGTCCCGCCCCCACTCGATATCAACTTCAGCAGAGGGTTCTGTAAATGGAAAATAAGAAGGTCTGAACCGTACCGCAAGATCGCGCTCAAAAAACACTCTGAGAAATGCTTCTACTGTGCTTTTCAGGTCGGCAAAGCTTACATTTTTCTCGACCAATAACCCTTCCACCTGATGAAACATGGGCGTATGAGTTTGATCTGAGTCGCAACGGAATACACGCCCCGGACAAATCATACGGAACGGAGGTTCACCGGCTTTCATTGTGCGAATTTGAACCGGGGAAGTGTGTGTACGCAAAAGCGTTCCGGGATTGAAATAGAATGTATCGTGCATCGCTCGAGCCGGGTGATGCGACGGGATATTAAGCGCTTCGAAATTATGGTAATCGTCTTCTATCTCTGGCCCTTTCTCAACTGAGTAGCCAGCTTTGACGAAAAACGACTCGATCCTTCTCAAGGTTCGAGTAACAGGGTGAAGCCCCCCTAGATCAGATGCACGACCGGGTAATGTTACATCAACAGACTCTGCAGCCAGTTGCGCATTTAACGCTGCATCTTCCAAATTCTGTTTTTTGCTGGAAATGGCAGTATGGACCTGTTCCTTTGCCTCATTAATCTTGGCTCCCGCAGCAGGACGCTCTTCCGCGCTCAACTTGCCAAGGCTCTTCAGCAGACCGGTAATTTTACCTTTTTTACCCAGATAGCCAACTCGAACCTGATCCAGATCCTGAACGCTGTTAGCCCCGGTTACTGCGTCAAGCGCTTCGGCAATCAATTGTTCTAGGTTTTCCATTCACTTCGCTCCAAAAACAAAATAGGGGAAGGGTTTAACCCCCTTCCCCTAAATCGGTGTGACCATTTGGTCTTGATTTACAACTCGTTGAAAAGGGCTTTTTAGGCCAAGGCAGCTTTCGCCTTCTCTACAACGGCTGCAAATGCGTGCTGCTCGTTCATTGCCAGATCAGCAAGCACTTTACGGTCAATCTCGACGTTCGCTTTTTTCAAGCCTGCAATCAAACGGCTGTAAGACAGACCATTCAATCGAGCACCAGCGTTAATTCTGGCAATCCAAAGCGCACGGAATTGACGCTTACGCTGACGACGGTCACGGTATGCGTATTGCCCAGCTTTGATAACCGCTTGTTTCGCTACGCGAAACACTCGGCTACGAGCACCATAATAACCTTTAGCTTGTTTCAGTACTTTTTTGTGTCTACGACGTGCGTTTACACCACGTTTTACGCGAGGCATAGTTTAATCCTTCTGACTTTACATTTTAACTAGAATAAGACGTTTTAACTGGCTTGATTAAATAAGAACTGTTCAGGTCTTATTTAGCCAACATACGATCGATCAGTGGCACGTCTGCTGCAGCAACTTGCTTGCAACCACGCAACTGACGCTTACGCTTGGTCGACTTCTTGGTCAAAATGTGACTGGTGAAGGATTGCTTGTGCTTAAAACCATTCGCTGTTTTCTTAAAGCGTTTGGCTGCACCGCTTTTGGTTTTCATCTTAGGCATTGTATAAAACTCCGCATTCAATCATTTTTTAAATTCAACGTTTATTCAAGACAAAACAGCCCGCCGGAGGACAACAGCAGCTGTCTTCCTAACAGGCTTGTTTGACTTGCAAACGCTACTTTTTCTTTTTGGGGGCGATGACCATCATCATTTGCCGACCTTCCATTTTCGGCCGTTGTTCGACTACACCGTACTCAACCAAATCCTGTTCGATTCGTTCGAGCAGCTGCATGCCGATCTCCTGATGAGCCATCTCGCGGCCGCGGTAACGTAACGTCACTTTAGCTTTGTCCCCGTGCTCAAGGAAACGTATCAGGTTGCGTAGTTTTACCTGATAATCCCCTTCTTCCGTCCCTGGTCGTAACTTGATTTCTTTTACTTGAGACTGTTTCTGTTTCTTTTTGGCAGCAGCTTTTTGCTTTTTCTCTTCAAAAATCTTCTTGCCATAATCCATTATTTTGCACACAACCGGATCGGAATCGGCAATCTGGACCAAGTCTAGCCCTTCGCTTGAGGCTGCATCCAAGGCTTCTTGTAGCGGAACGATGCCCACTTGGCTTCCGTCGCTACCTATCAACCTGACTTCAGTAGCTTGAATATTATCGTTTATCGTTGCTTTAGGCGACCGGCCTGTCTGGTTATTGCGCTTAATCGTTAACTCTCCGATTGGGTGCGGCCTTTTCTGTTCATTTCAGCAGCAAGAAGTGCTTGCACTTCTTCTATTGTCATGGAGCCCAAGTCCTCTCCGTGACGTGTACGAACGGCCACAGTATTATTTTCCATCTCCTTATCACCGACAACGAGTAAATAAGGAACCTTGTTTATTGTGTGCTCGCGAATTTTAAATCCGATCTTCTCGTTTCTCAAGTCCGCGATGGCCCGATATCCCATATTTAGCAAATTTTCTGTCATTTTTTGACAATAATCAGCTTGTTTATCGGTGATATTGAGTATAGCAAGTTGTTTAGGTGCTAGCCAAAACGGAAATGCACCTTCGTATTGTTCGATCAAAATTCCAATGAATCGCTCAAATGACCCCAAAACCGCCCGGTGTAACATTACTGGGATTTGGCGACTTTGGTCATCAGAAACAAATTGAGCACCGAGCCTTCCCGGCATTGAAAAATCGACCTGAATCGTACCACACTGCCAGACTCGACCTATGCAATCTTTCAACGAAAACTCAATTTTTGGACCATAGAATGCACCTTCCCCAGGAAGAAGCTCCCAGGCCAGACCTTTTGCATTCAAAGCTTCTTCCAGCGCCGCTTCGGAACGATCCCAAATTTCATCACTACCGACTCGCTTTTCGGGTCGAGTTGATAGTTTAAGCTGCACTTCCTCGAACCCGAAGTCTTTATATACTTCAAATAGCAAATCAATAAAGCGAGACACCTCGTCTTGCATCTGCGCTTCTGTACAGAAAATATGGGCATCATCCTGGGTAAAATTTCGAACCCGCATCAAACCATGTAATGTGCCTGATGGCTCATTACGGTGACAGGAACCAAACTCAGCCAAACGCAAGGGAAGATCCTTGTGACTTTTCAATCCCTGATTGAATATTTGCACATGGCAAGGACAATTCATGGGTTTGACGGCGTAATCACGGTTTTCAGAATGGGTGGTAAACATCATTTCACTGAATTTATCCCAATGACCTGACTTTTCCCACAAAGTACGATCTACTACCTGAGGCGTATGCACTTCTTGATAACCATTACGGTTCAGAATATTACGCATATAGTTCTCAAGTACTTTGTATATCGTCCAGCCATCTGGATGCCAGAACACCATCCCCGGCGCTTCTTCCTGGGTGTGGAATAAATTCAGCTTCTTGGCAATTTTACGGTGATCACGCTTTTCAGCCTCTTCCAGGCGATGGATATACGCTTTCAACTCTTTTTTGTTGGTCCAGGCGGTACCATATACGCGCTGCAGCATCTCGTTATTCGAGTCACCACGCCAGTAAGCCCCTGCAACCTTCATTAACTTGAATGCTTTTAACTTACCGGTACTGGGTACGTGAGGGCCTCGACACAGATCCATCCAGGAGCCCTGACGATAGACCGAAATTTCCTCGCCTTCCGGTAGATCCTGAATGATTTCAACTTTGTACTTTTCACCCATTTTACCGAACGTATCTATGGCCTCTTCTCGAGTCATCAAGACACGTTCAACAGGTAGGTCACTTGCTGCGAGCTCTGCCATCTTGCCTTGAATTTTCTCCAGATCATCTGGAGTGAACGCACGTTCGAAGGCAAAATCGTAGTAGAAACCATCCTCAATAACCGGCCCAATGGTTACTTGCGCCTCAGGGAAAATTTCCTGCGTAGCCATCGCCAGCAAATGCGCCGTAGAGTGTCTGATAACTTCCAAACCCTCTTCGTCGCGCTCGGTAATAATCGCTAACTGCGCATCATGGGAAATTGTGTATGATGTATCAACCAATTTACCGTCAACTCGACCGGCCAATGCGGCTTTGGCAAGGCCTGGACCGATATCATTTGCAACATCGTGAACGGTTACGGAATTTTCGAATTGTCGTTGGCTGCCATCAGGCAAAGTAACTACAGGCATCAGAATGTCCTCTGTTATTCAGTGGTGATCCCTACGAAAGATCACATGATCCATATTGATAAAGGACGGCGATTCTACCAAGTTCCTGATTTCATTTCTATGACATTTCAAAGGGCTTGCTGAATTAACAGACATTAGTCACTATACTGCCTTTCTTGACGCGCAACAAATCACTCTTATAGCCTGACTTCTTTAGCAAACCAGGCATTCTAAAAAGGACAACAACAACGATAAAATGAAAACTATCGCATTCTATAATTTAAAAGGTGGTGTCGGAAAAACCGCAGCAGCGGTCAATATTGCTTACTTGTCTGCCCAGTCGGGCCTGAAAACACTACTGTGGGACTTGGATCCCCAGGGCTCAACCAGCTGGTATTTTGAACACAAACCCCGTTCGAGCTTCAAGTTTTCGAAACTGGTACAGAAAAAAAGCCCGGTTGGAAAAATAATTGAACACACCTCCATCGACAAACTCGATATCATTCCGGCTGATTTATCGATCCGTCACGCGGATGTGCACTTACAGCGACACGGTGAAGATAAAACGGTAAGTGACTGGTTAAAACCGCTCTCGGAAGAATATGCAATGGTTGTCATTGATTGCGCCCCCAATATTTCACGACTTTCAGAGAGTATTTTTGACGCTGTGGATGCGATGTATATTCCGCTCATCCCCACCCACCTTTCAATGCAAACATTTGAGAAAATCATCGAGTTTTTCAAAGATCACGACATGAAGCAGAAAAAACTGCGCCCATTTTTCTCAATGGTTGACCGTCGTAAGTCTTTACACCGTGAATTTTGCCAGAACCCTCCCGTGAAGCTTAAAAAAGTGCTGAGCGGATATATCCCCTACGCAGCGGATATCGAGAGAATGGGAACCGCGAAAGCCCCCATTGGTGCATTTGCACCGCGTTCCGTCGGCGCAATTGCATACAATGAAATGTGGCGAGAGATAAAAGGACAACTGAAACTCTAGTTCGCCCTGGCCCGAATAGCTCCGAATTCATTTCTCCCACCAGCGTCCCGGAACAGATCCGGGCATGCAGGTGGGGATTTATCCAAGCACATCAGGCTTCAGAGGGAGTAAGCTTTTCTTCAGCCTGACCTCGACGTCGATGGAAATACCCGAGAACAAATAAAAATAACAGCGCAGGAATATACATCAATTCTTTTGGCGGCCGACTCAATTGTTGCTGTAGACTTTTAATTTGCCAGTCAAAATCGATGCGAGCCTTCTCCGCTTCACTACCAAAAACCAGATTATCAACAAAAACACCCTGATCCTCGAAGCGCAGTTCCAAGCCCGCATGATACAGTCGCTCCGCCGCATCCCCATCGTCACCGACAGGTAAAATTACGTGCTTGACCACATGCTTGCCGACCAGTGTTTCACCCTCAACAATCATCGTTAGCTTGCTCTGGTCAGGTAACTCATCTATAACATTGAAGATCTCGGAAGCGGGTACATTTTTAAATGGCGGATAAATTTCATCCCACCAAAAGCCAGGGCGGAAGAACGTAAACGCGATCAATAGCAGTGCAATCAATTCCCACCACCTGGTTTTATACATCCAGTAACCTTGGGTCGCAGCAGCAAACACGAGCATCCCCGAAATGGCTCCAAACACAGTCACAATCAACTCAAGGACACTATCAATACCGATCAACAGTAATTGAGTGTTGAAAATGAACATAAAAGGTAGCACGGCAGTACGGATATCATAGGTGAAACCTTGCACCCCGGTCCGTATCGGGTCCGCTCCCGATATCGCAGCGGCAGCGTAGGCGGCAAGCCCGACCGGTGGCGTATCATCCGCCAGAATACCAAAATAGAAAACAAACAAGTGCACTGCTATCAAGGGAACAATAAGCCCGTGCTGCGCACCAAGGGTAACGATCACAGGTGCCATCAACGTTGAGACAACAATATAGTTTGCCGTTGTCGGTAACCCCATCCCCAGAATCAAACTGATGCCTGCGGTGAAGATGAGCATCAACATCATGTTTCCGCCGGAGATGAACTCGACAAACTCAGTCATCACAAGGCCAATCCCGGTGAGTGTAACCGTACCAACCACGATACCCGCTGTCGCTGTTGCAACACCGATTCCAATCATGTTTTGAGCACCTGATACCAGTGCATGAAAACAGTCCCCAAAACCTTCACGAACACGTTCGGCAAGGTTCAATTCACCTCGAAACAGAGCAAACAGGGGGCGCTGTGTGAGGACAATGAAAATCATGCAAATGGTTGCCCAAAAGGCAGATAATGCCGGCGAAAGCTGCTCAACCGCCAACATCCAGACAAGCACAACCACTGGCAGCAGAAAGTGCAACCCGGCTTTTACCGTGGGCCCGACCTCCGGCAAGGATGTGACCTCCTCGTCAGGATCATCCACTTCCAGATCAGGATAGCTGGATGCCAATTTGACCAGCCCGATATAGGCCACCAGAAACGCCGTACTTGCAGCCAGCCAGGTAAAATCACCCGCGACCGTCTTAATCCAGCCGAAACCATAATAGACAATTGCGGTCAGCAGCATCATCCCGATGAATACAGTACTAAATGACAAAAGACGCTGAGCAGCAGTAGGACGATTCTTACGCTGTATCCCCTTCATTTTAAGTTTCAATGCTTCCAGATGAACGATATAAACCAACGCCACATAAGAAATTAACGCTGGTAGAATCGCATGCTTGATAACCTCGAGATAGGAAATACCTACATATTCGACCATCAGGAACGCTGCCGCCCCCATGATCGGTGGAGTAAGTTGTCCATTGGTTGATGCTGCAACTTCAACGGCGCCGGCCTTGGTTGCCGGAAAGCCGACTCGCTTCATCAAGGGGATTGTGAACGTTCCTGTGGTAACGACATTGGCAATTGAAGAACCGGAGATCAAACCACTTAACCCCGAAGACACGACCGCCGCCTTGGCCGGCCCTCCACGCATATGACCCAGTAACGAAAATGCAACCTTTATAAAATAATTTCCAGCCCCTGCTTTTTCAAGCAAGGCACCAAACAGAACAAACAGAAAAACAAAACTGGTGGATACCCCGAGGGCGATCCCGAACACCCCCTCTGTCGATAACCATTGGTGTGACATTGCCTTGGATAAACTTGCACCCTTGTGTGCAATGACTTCCGGCATATGCGGCCCTGCAAAGGTGTACACCAAAAAAACCAGGGCTACAATCATCAACGGTAACCCCAAAGCCCGACGTGTCGCTTCAAGCAACAACACCATTCCGATTACGGCTACAACCACATCCTGGGTAATCGGCGCACCGGCTCGCGTAGCCAGATCATCCTTGAAGACAAGGAGATACATCGCACTCGCAGCAGCAAGTAATGCCAAGCCCCAATCATAGAACGGGATGGCTTTTCCCCGTTGGCTTTTCAGCATGGGGAAAGCAGAGAAGGCAAGAAAAACAGCGAATCCTAAATGAACTGTTTTGGCTTCGTCCTCGGTAAACACACCGAAGTTAAAGCTGAAAGGTAAGGGAGATGCAATCCAGAGTTGGAAGAGAGACCAGCACAACGGGACGATAATCAGTATCGTTGCAGCAATACCGGAAACACCACGCCCTCCAGTCTCCGAGTCGAGTAATTCTTTAATTTTTTCATCGTCTTGGCGTTCAGACATTCCTTTACCTTTCTACTCTAGTTTCGATTAAACGAGCCGGGGCCCACTGAACCGGGCTAACCGAAAACGGGCTTGGATTAAAATCCCGCCCGGCTAACCCAATTCAACCAAGCGTTACATTAAACCCGCTTCTTTGTAGTACTTGGCTGCGCCTGGATGCAATGGTGCAGACAGGCCATCTTTGGTCATCGCTTTCTTATCCAGGTGCTCAAACGCTGGATGTAAGCGCTGGAAGCTGTCAAAGTTTTCGAATACCGCTTTAACGACTTGATAAATGACATCTTCAGGTACGTCGGAAGAACTTACGAACGTTGCTCCCACACCAAAAGTTTTCACGTCATTATCATTACCACGATACATCCCTCCAGGGATAGTTGCTGTGCGGTAGTAAGGATTATCTTTCACCAATTTCTCGGCGGCTTTACCGCTCACTTCCACGATGACACTATCACAGGATGTTGTTGCTTCCTTAATCGCGCCGGATGGGTGCCCTACGGTATAAACCATGGCGTCAATTTTGTTGTCGCACAACGCTTTCGACTGTTCTGATGCTTTAAGCTCCGATGCCAGTTTAAAGACAGAATTATCCCACCCCATTTCGCCCATCAGAACTTCAATCGTGCCACGCTGGCCAGACCCGGGATTACCGATATTGACGCGCTTACCTTTCAGTTGTTCAAACTTAGTTACACCGGAGTCTTTACGGGCAACGACGGTGAACGGCTCAGGATGCAAGGAAAACACTGCTCGCAGTTTCTTGTTTGCACCCGCTTCCTCAAACTTGCTACTGCCATTATAGGCATGGTATTGCCAGTCAGATTGAGCCACGCCCATATCCAACTCACCTTCTTTAATTGCATTGAGGTTATAAATTGACCCACCTGTACTCTCAACGGAACAGCGAATACCGTGCTCCTTTCGGGATTTATTTACAAGGCGACAAATCGCTCCCCCAGCAGGATAGTATACGCCGGTAACGCCCCCGGTTCCGATTGTGATAAAACGCTGTTCCTTGGGGGCAGCCTGCACACCAGCAGCACCGACCAGTGTGATCGACGTAGCCATGACGAATGACGCAATTTTCTTGGTTAGAGCCATTTTAAGCTTCCTTCCTGACCTTTTGTTATGAATGGAAAATAGAAATTTTTATTACAGGTTCCCCCATAATCTAGTCCATTTAAGACGGTAAATAAAGGTGCAAATGTTTTGAACACTAAACTATCGAGGTGTCGAGAGAGGTCTGAAGAGATACCGCCATCCATTCGAAGATTACTATGGCGAGCAACAAAAGAAAACCGGGAGAAATGCAGAAAAACGGATTACCCTGCCCGGAACAGAAAGAATTCCGGGCAAGACAATATTAGCGATACAACTTATATCGGACTTATCAGTAGTGATGTTAATTCAATGCGGCAGCCGCTGCAGCTTCAGCTTGCTTGGCCTTGGCAACCATCTTATCTGGCCGCAACAAGAAACGCGCCAGAGCGGGCAACAACCAGATAGAACCCACCATGTTCCACAAAAACATGAAGAACAACAGAATCCCCATGTCCGCCTGAAACTTGATCGGCGAAAAGATCCAGGTACAAACACCAATCGCGAGCGTAATACCGGTAAAGCTAACCGCCTTGCCTGTTGTCCTCAATGTTTCAAAGTAGGCCTCTTGTAATGGTTTACCCTGCAGCAACATTTGCTCCAGGCGAGTATATATATAGATACCATAATCCACACCAATACCCACCCCCAAGGCTATTACAGGCAAAGTGGCGACTTTGATCCCGATCCCCATTTTTGCCATTAACGCTTCACACAGAACAGAAGTTAACATCAAAGGTACGATAATACAGATGACAGCACGGAGAGACCTGAACGTTAGGAAACAAAGAACACTCACCACGGCATACACGAATATCAACATCATGTCCTTCGCTTTCGAGATAACTTCATTGGTTGCAGATTCAATACCGGCATTACCAGCAGCCAACTTGAACTGGAAGTCATCACTTGGATTCTCGTCAGCAAAAGCTTGAACCTCTGCGACAACCCGCTGCAAGGTCTCTGCCTTATGATCTTCAAGATAGATGATCACTGGTGTCAGTGAGCAGTCGGTATTGATCAAGCCACTCGGTGCTCGCTGGATCGACGAATTGATAATGGTCTGATTACGTGAAAGCTCAAACCATTTCCAGTTTCCTTCATTCAATGCCTTGGTAACGATTTTTGATACCGTGACCAATGAAGCCGTATTCTGTACTCCTGGTGTATTTTGCATCCGCCATTGCAAGCGATCCATTGCATCCATTACTTTATAACTGGTGCACTGCTCTGCGGGGGTTTCGACCATTACAACCAAAACATCCGAACTCGTACTGTAGTTGGAAATGATATATTCGTTATCCAGGTTATAAACTGAATCAGGTCGAAGCTCAGGTGCACCTTTATCCAGATCTCCTATCTTGAGATCTTTTTGATAGTAGGCTCCAAGAGCAAACCCCATCAGTGCAATAAGAACGGAAATCGGGGCAATCGTCGGGTGGGAAAAGTAAGACATTAACTTCCACTTTCGATCCGCTTTCTCACCGTGGTTTTGAACATGGTTAATACCTGAGCGACTGATGCCAACATACGACATAATAATCGGGTGCAATACCAGGTTGGTCACAATGATAATTGCCACCCCGACGCCAGCAGCAACCGCCAGGTCTTTTATGACGTCAATTTTGATGAAAAGAAGAGTTAAAAAGCCCATCGCATCACTGACAAGCGCAAGCATACCGGGAATGTACAGCGCCCTGAATGCCAAACGTGCGGAGGTCATTGCATCAAATCCTTTGGCACTCTCAACGGCCATCGCATTCACAACCTGAACCCCGTGACTGATTCCTATCGCGAATACCAGGAAGGGTACCAATACAGAATAAGGATCTAAACCAAATCCGAGTAATCGAAGTATCCCCATCTGCCAGATAACCGCAATGATCGAGGCAATAATAGGCACTAGCGTACTTTTGAAACAACGGGAATAAATGAGCAAGAAAACAAACGTTAATACGATTGTGATTGCAGCAAACATAGCAATCGACTGGATACCCGCAATCAAATCACCCACTTTTTTCGCGAAGCCAATGATATGAATCTTTACATTAGGGTTTTTTAGCTCGTACTTTTCGCGTATTTTCTTTTCCAGCTCTGGAGAAAATTCCTTGTACTGCAATTTTTCCCCGGTTTCCGGGTTAATTTCAGTCAAGGGTGCCAGAATAATCGTAGATCGAAAGTTATCGGCCACCAGTGACCCGACTTGCCCGGACTTCAGGATATTCTGACGTAGCTTCTCCAAACTGGATTTGCTGCCATCATACCCATTCGGAATCACCGGCCCCCCTTGAAAGCCTTCTTCAGTGACCTCAACCCAGCGCACATTTGGCGTCCAGATGGATTTCAATCCAGCTCGATCAACGCCGGAAAGATAAAAAACTTCATCCGTAATCTCTTTAAGCGTATCCATATACTCTTTGGTAAAGATATCGCCTTCTCGAACGGCCACAGCGATTCGAACGGAGTTACCCAGGTTCTGCAAATCCTCTCGATTTCGGAGCATATTCTGAATAAAAGGATGCTCCAGAGGAATCAATCGCTCCAAACTGGCATCGGGTTGAATTTTAGATGCGTTATACCCTAAAAACAGGGTAAGCAAGAAAAACAGAACGAGTATGATAAATCGGTTGTTAAAAATCAGCCGCTCCAACAGTGGTTCGGCTTTTGGCGTTAGCAAATAGTGCTCGCCTTTGTCATGTTGCGGGTTTGACATGCAAGAATCCCCTTAAAAATGCTGTAAATTGACTGAAATTTTACGGCCTCGGCTTTGAGGCAGGGCAAGTGGTGGAATTACAGATCCAACCCTTTGGAATTTGCGATCATCACCCCTTTTTCCCCAAATAACAGCAATTTCTGATCACGCAATTTAATGACTGAAGTCAACGCCAGTCGGTCTTCCCGCTCAACACCAACGAAAGATTCGCCGCCGTTTTGACTCACCAACACAACACCCGATACACCGACCAATATCACGGTTTTTCCGTCTGCTGCAGTATCCGCGGAGGTCAATGTCACTTCAGATCCGGTGTCTACCGCATCCCAGGTTTCACCCATATCGACCGATCGAAACAGGTTTCCCCGCAATCCAAACGCCAATACTTCATTTACATTTCCAGTTCCCGATATTCCGAACAAGGAACCTTCATAGGGACTTTCAACTGTTTCCCAGGTCTCACCCTCATCCGTCGAACGAAATATGTTTCCCGCCTCACCGGCAATAAAGAGCGCCCCCCCGGTAATCCGGGAAATGGCATTCAAGTGGAAACGTTGCTGATTTTCGATTGAGCCACCCCAGTTTTCCCAGGTTTTTCCGCCATCTATCGTCTTGAAGAAAAAGCCGTACGCGCCAATGACAAACCCAACCCTCTCATCTCTGAACCAAACGTCCAAGAGCGGTTTACTCGCTCCAACTTCGGCATCGGTTTGTGCATCTTCCAGCGCAAATTGAGCATCTTCCAATGCGTAGGTCAGGTCAGCGTTTTCCGGGTCTGCATCGACCCTTTGTTCCAGGTCATCAATCCGGTTTTCGGCACTTGCGATTACCATTTGATTAGCCTGATAACCATCAAACTGCTTGATCCAGGTTTTTCCTGCATCACTCGTTGCCAACACAACTCCGCCATGTCCCACGGCCCAGCCTTTTTGCGGACTGGGAAAATACACCGCTGTCAAAGTTGTCGAGACAGGCACTTCGGCCTGCTCCCAGCTTCGACCACTATCATCGGAAAAAATTATATGACCACGCTCACCAACGGCGACGTAACGTTGACCCGCTTGCGCAACATCCAGTAACAGGGAACTGGTTGCGAGCTCAGTGCTCGTGGCCGGGGTATCCAGAATATCTTGAAGAGCAGCAGCATTGGACACGGGCAATAGCATGCCCATCGCCCCGTACATAATGCCAAACGCGATGCGTTGCACTCGTCGTCTCATAGAAATAGCCTTACATTTACCTTGTTAGTTAAATTGCTTACGGGAGGAAGGCATACTGAAGATGCGATCGGCTTCCGCCCCAATTATTTGCTCTGATATCTATGGCTTGGTGCTCTATCTGTTACAGACTCGCTGTTTTTGTTTTTGCCACTATCGTTTTTTATTACTGTTATTAGATATACAATTTCTAACCATCAATCAATGAGACACAAATCAGTGCTTCATTTTCGATTTTGCTCTAAAAGCGAGCAAAATAACTCACCTAATCCAAAAATGTAGTACGAAGATAAGATAAGTACAAACCTTACATGTGCTATTCGGCCTCTCGTCCCTCCTGTTTTACCTAAATTACCGATATCCGGGTAGATTAGCTAATTGAACAATTTCATTAGCTTGCTGAAATTATCCAAGCCGTATCGCCCATTGAATATACGACTAAAGGTTAAGTGCTTATCTTTTCAGTGGTGCACCCAAACTTCAAAAAAAAAACCAGGACTGCAGTCCTGGTTTTTTGAACTTACAGATTTAAATCCTAGCGACCTCTTCGGCGCAGCTCCCTTGGCTTGAAATAACGAGAGTTAGGAACTTTCGTCTCAAAAACCCGGGTATCGCGCTCTTCGCTATCCAATCCTTGCACATGATAACGACGGGCTTGCAAGTCATAAAACACGTCCAGTGCAGTCCAGACACCTGGGAGTTCGTAAAAGTTCTTTAACATGGCCATGCTGACACGCCATAGCTCTCCTCGAGCATCATACTGATCCACCAGCGCGATATTCCAACTATCTTCATCGATATAAAAGACACGCTTGCTATAAATATGTCGCTCTGTTCCCTTCAGATTGGCTTCAACAACATGAACTCGATGCAATTCCCAACGGGTAAACTGCGGCGCGATGTGCGATACCCCCAAAACATCGGCATATTTGACATCAGGCTGGCTGATTTTATAGTTGTTGTAAGGAATATAAATCTCCTTCAACCCCTTGTACTCCCAGGTATAACGATCTGGAGCGCCGTTAAACATATCCGTATCATCTGCCGTTCGCAGGTTATCGGATGCCGCTATCGGTGAATCGTATGCCAGGTTAGGTGCACGACGAACCCGTCTCTGCCCTTTGTTATAACCCCAGGAGTTCCGAGGCTCGGCGACCTGGTTAATCGTCTCATGTACCAAAATCGCACCACCCGCCAAACGTGCCGGCGCTTTAGTAAATGAGAGATAATAAAATAGTATGTTTTCCAGATCCTTTTCACTGCCCTCAGGATTAAAGAAGTTCCAAAAAACTTCCTGCTGTGAGCTTACCAAAGTGTAATCACCATTGCGCTGCACTGCGACCTCAGACGAGCGGCGAGTCACAAAAACACCACGCCACCGAGTCAAATGATTCCAAATTGCCTGCAGGGCTTTCTCTTGTTTATCGCCAGAGAGGATTGGAAAGGGCACACCACCGTAAGCGTGATCAATACCATTTCCCCCTTTCACCAAGGAGCCGGTTGTCGCGTTCTTCTTGGTGTTTTCGATTACCCAGTCCGGTGCGGTGTGGGTACGGCGGCTTTGATATACCGGCAGCTTGAACGTGGTAGGATAAGTTTTTAACAGCGCCTCTAAGCCCGGGGTCAACTTTTTTTTGTACTTCGATGCATTTTGAGCATCAATTGTAAAGAGCACTTTATCATCCGGGAAAGGATCAGGGTGATGCTGGCCTGGTCTTTTATACGATGCCGGAGCCTTGTTACTATCGAGACCACCATCCCAATCCGGGATAGTACCCTCCTTGTTTCCTTTAACGATAGCGCCAAAGGGGGTTAAATCTTTACCGAGTTGATCTGCCTCTTTTTGAGATACCTTTGCTTGAGCATTAAAGCCAATGAAAGATACCATGAGCACGCTCGTGAGCAGTATTTTCTTTTTGAGCATAATGGTCCCTTGGATTTATTTCGCATTTAACGCGACGACAGCACCTGTTTTTATCATTATGGTTCACGTTATTTCTTAATGGTTCTCGTTTGTTGAATGCTTAACTGCACGCCCAAAACGGAACACGCAACTTTAGTCTCCCTGGAGTACCAGGTCGATGTCGATTTTGTATTAAATATGTTACCGATTATAAAATCGGGCCACATCACAAATACTTGTAGCAGAACTTAAGCATCTGTCTATAGGGCCCTTTGATTCAGAATTAAGCATCGACGAGACTTTTAGATACCACTTCGAACAAATCCGGAGACAATTTCCCCCCCGATTTAATTCTCTGCAATGCCAACTTCATTTGCCCCTGACGAACTTCCGAATACTTTCTCCAACGGGTCAATGGTGTAACCAGTCGGGATGCAATCTGAGGGTTTAGGGCATCCAGCTGAATGACTTGATCCGCCAAAAACTCGTAGCCACTACCATCTTCCGCATGAAAACAGGTCAGGTTCTGGTTGGCAAATACACCAATTACCGAACGTGTCTTATTTGGATTCCGAATATCAAATGCGGCATGCTGCATTAACGCTTTAATCGCCTGAAGATGCCCGGTTTTCGGGTTACCTGACTGCAATGAAAACCACTGTTCAACGACCTGGTTATCACTTTGCCACTGATCGTAGAAGGAACTCAACGCCTGTGCCCGATCATTCTCGAATGGAGAGTGCACCAACGCTGCCAGCGCACCTATCTGATCCGTCATATTGCTGGCCGCCTGAAACTGATCCAGAGCCCATTGAAGGGCCTCCTCGTCTCCGGTCTTCAACAACATTTGCAGAGCAGTATTGCGTAAGGTTCGCTTCGCAATCGAGAGCGCATCAACGGCGTAGGCCTCTGATGATTGGACATTTCGCTGGAAGCAAGCTTTCAACTCTTCCCGTAGTGCTCCTCCCAGCTTCTCCTGCGTGATCTCCCGCACCTGATGGATCAACTGAACATCAGCTTCGTCAGCCAACTCAATCAAATATTGTTCCGTAGGCAAAGACAACATTTTCGCGATTAACGCCTGATCGGTTTCGGTATCGTTTATAACCTTCCGGTAAGCCTCAATGAGAATTTCCGGTACGTCACGGCTACCATCAGAGATCATGTTCTGCATGACCACTATTGCAAGCTTTTGCCCCGCATCCCAGCGGTTGAAGCCATCACTGTCATGGGACATTAAAAACTTGAGCTGCTCCAGAGACCAGTTGTATTCAAGTCGAACCGGTGCGGAGAATCCACGCAACAACGAAGGCACTGGTTGCGCCTCAATATTCTGAAACACCAAACTTTGCTCCGGCTCAGTTAAATGCAGCACTTGAGTAGTCGCACCATTTGGCAAGGCAATATCCTGACCGGAAGCATCCAACAGGCCGATTGCAAAAGGGATATGAAAGGGTAACTTCTCAGTCTGCTGTGGTGTCGCTGGACAGGACTGCCGGAAGGTAAGACGATATTCCCGCGTATCAGGATCATAAAAATCCGTGACCCGGATTACCGGGGTTCCAGCCTGCTCATACCAACGCTTGAACTGGGTCAAATCGATCCCGCTCACCTCTTCCATACAAGCTACAAAATCATCCGTTGTTACTGCTTGCCCATCAAACCTGGAAAAGTATAAATCCGATCCTTGTCGAAACTTTTCGGCTCCCAACAAGGTGTGAATCATGCGCACTACTTCGGCGCCTTTTTCATAAACCGTCAGCGTGTAGAAATTGGATATCTCGATAAAGGACGCAGGTCGCACCGGGTGCGACATGGGGCCCGCATCTTCCGCGAACTGAGCGGTTCGTAAAACGGTTACATCCTCAATTCGCTTGACCGTGTCTGAGCCCATATCGGCTGAAAATTGCGCATCCCGGAAAACGGTGAAGCCTTCTTTCAAACTCAGCTGAAACCAATCACGGCAGGTTACTCGATTGCCAGACCAGTTATGAAAATACTCGTGTGCGACGATCGCTTCTATGCGCTGATAGCCGTTATCGGTTGTTGTCTCCGGTTTCGCCAACACACAGGAAGAATTGAATATATTCAACCCCTTGTTTTCCATCGCCCCCATGTTGAAATCATCAACCGCAACGATCATAAACACATCCAGATCGTACTCGCGACCATAAACATCCTCATCCCAAGCCATCGACTTTTTCAACGATATTAAACCATGGTCGCATTTATTGGCATTTCGATGCTCCACATACATCCGTAGCTCGACCTCGCGGCCAGATGATGTTACAAATACATCTTTCTGACAATGCAAATCACCGGCGACCAACGCAAACAAGTAACACGGCTTACGATGAGGGTCTTCCCATACCGCAAAATGCCGTCCGTCTTCTAATACCCCTGCTTCTACTTCGTTTCCATTCGACAACAAAACGGGATAAAGGGATTGATCTGCGCGGATAGTGGTTCGAAACAAAGACATGACATCCGGCCTGTCAATGTAGTAGGTAATCCGACGAAACCCTTCTGCTTCACATTGAGTGCAAAACATGGTCGAAGATTTGTACAGGCCTTCTAGGCAGGTATTTTCCTGAGGTTTAATCCAGACCTGCGTTTCCAGCTCAAACTCGTCAGGTACATCACGAACCTCCAGATGCTCCCCTTCAACCGAGTAACGCTCTGCGTCAACCTCAACCCCGTCGATCATAATAGACCTGAGCTCAAGCTCAACACCATCCAGAACCAGAGACGCCCTGGCATTATCAGAATCAGGGTTGCGACGCAATTTCAAACGAGATACCACCTGCGCCCCCTCTTCATACAGATCAAACTCGAGTTCCGTATGATCAACTAAAAATGCAGGGGGACGATAATCTCTGAGGTAAATAGGCTGTGGTTGTGCTTCTTTCATTATATTGGTCCTGATTTTTTAATCCTGAAATAGAGATTCTCTATGTCTGGCTAGCGGGTTACGCCAAAAGATCTATCGCATAGGATGTAAATTTTCGAATATTCAGGCACCCAGTGTCCAATATGAGATATTGACCCTTGATACCCTGCAAGGTTCCCTCCACGGTCGGAGTTTTATCAAAGTTGAATGAAGTTACTTTTGTTGGCCATACCTCAACCGGGTATTGAATGTTGACCACATCGGCCTTATCCAGGAATTGGATTTCACCATCGGTTTCGCTGTCCAGTGCAGCGATTTTATCCTGAACCTGCTCAACCAGCTCATTTCTCGCTTCGTGCATATCAAGCTGATCTGCATTTCCTTTGAGCATGGCACGCCAATTGGTTCGATCTGTCACGACATCCTTGAATATCACCTCTACACGGCCTGACAGGTAACGGCTTGAGACTCTGAACATAGGAAGAGCCTGAGTCGCCCCCTGATCAATCCAGCGGGTTGGCACTTGAGTGTGGCGGGTTATTCCGACCTTTAAACCAGAAGAATTTGCCAGATATACAATATGATCCACCATACAGTTCGCGGTTCCCCAGTCGGGTTCCCGACAGGTTCCTGCCGCAAAATGACATTTTTCCGGACTCATAATGCAGGTATCACAGGCCGCCAGTCGAGTAAAACAAGGATAGCAAAACCCTTGGGCAAAGCTTTTTTTAGTCGCTCGCCCACAGGCACAACACGCGATATTTCCCTGATACTGGAGCGAAATAGGCTGTCCAATCAATTCATTTAAATTTAACGTTGCCTCATCGGTGTCCAATGAGTAGTGCACAGGATTATCCAGCTTGGCCTTCATTTTGGCCAAAGAACCGCTGAACAGCTTCTCCAAAACAACCCCCTATATTGTTTTGTTTGCGAATTCGTAACACACAGATGTCTTCTTTTATGTGCATACGATACGGAATTGATTAATTTTTGTCGGCAAACTAGTGCGTCGTTTTGGAGTCAGGAATGGACAAGATCTGGGCCTCGTCCTGAGCTTCCTTTTTGCTCCGATCAATAAACCCTAACCTCTCCCCCTCGGAAAAATCATGCAGGTTTTCATAGTGCATAATGGCCTGCATGCAATGCTCTTTCTGCTCTCGTGTCAGCTTGGTGCCATCAGGCCAGCGCCCGAGCTCAAGCGCCGTTTTCAAGTTGGTGTAGATTTCAGGTGTAATACTTCGGATCAGATTTTCTAACTTCATGGCTACGTTATTACCAGGCGATAAGCTGAATTGTTGACCCAGCATGGTATCACAGCTTGAAAATACTACCAATTACAGCAATTTTTTGACACGCGGAAACTGAATTTTGAGGGAAAAACAATGCAAGCGTAGGGGGCAGTCATATATTCATGACTGCAACAAAGTCCCGATAGCTCTACAAATACCTAAGTACCTAAGTATCTAAATACCTACGGATGCAGTAACTGTTGCTCGGAATCCTGGCCTCGGCGGGAAGGTAACAATGCCAGCAACAAGCCGCTTAATAAACCGATTAAATGTGCGGAATTGGCCATTTTCCCGACATAAGCGTCAGCCCAACCTGTGTAGCCCAGCAACAACCATCCGATAATAAAGATAAACAGCCCGTCAGGCACTCTGAAAACCGGCCTGAAGCGGCGATCGTAAAACCAGCAGTACCCGAACAATGCGTACACGACCCCTGACATGCCGCCAAAAAGCTGATCGGATTCCAGGTATTGCCCGATATTGGACAATATCGCACTGAACATAAAAATGAGCAAAAAGCGCTGGCGACCTTGTTTTATCTCAACCATGGCTCCGAGATACCAAAGCCACATCATATTGAACAAAATATGCATCATACTGAAGTGCAGAAATGCAGGCGTCAAAAACCGCCATAATTGGCCCTCAGTGATATTTAAGAGAATCACATCCAAGCGCTGACGAATGGTATCATCAACAACATGAAATGGATCTGCGAAGGTAAGCGCTCGCAGAACAGGGCCACCAGATCCCAAACTGGTAATTAACGCCACAAAGGCACAGATGGCAATCAAGCCTGCCACAACCCACGCTTGGGCAGGTCGGGTAACCGTATGCCATTTAGCGATCTCCAGTGGCCGGCTTTTATGCTCAACTTCGGATCGGACCGTAGTGCGAAACTCCGGATCCGTGCTATAACGCATCAGCACAGATTGCACATCACGGGCCATCGAATTATCAACATAGACAACCTGAACACCGCGCTCTTCAACGACTCTGATGCTCACCCGATGGAGTATGATCCAGCGCACAAAGAATCGGAGATCTTCATCAACGGGTAACTCCGCAATTTTTTGCAAGATTCAACTCTCCGAATCAGCGCTTTTCGACATCAATCCAGACAAACTTGTCTTTCTGAATAGTCTTTTCGTTATCCATGCGATACGCCACGAGTTTGCCATACTTAACGGCACTGTAGTCCAGACAAGCAACATTTGATGTAATTGGCGCCGGCACTCCAGACATCCAGTAGTGACCGACAAAAACAGGTACCTGGTGTTGATCATAGCGTAACAAGCGCTTGTGATCTGCCGCTGAAATTTCCCTTTCCGCTATCGCTGGCGGCAATGGATCAGGCTGGAAGACAACATCATCATAAGTTTTAGGATCCCGGGCCCAAAACTTCGTCCGGAAAAAGCTTCTAACGAAGCCATCGCGCCCTGTAATCGTCTCACCATCGGGTAAACGCATATCTGTCCCGCGCAGTAGCCGATCCATGACCTGTCCGGCAAAGCTGTCTTTGACCGTGGAGGCATGTAAAAAATCGGCATCAATTTGATTGGTCTTATAGCGCTCAAGGTATCGACTGATAAGATGCTCATCCCAACACGCATGTACGGCCCTGAAGGTTCCCATATCAAGAAACAGGGGAATCGTATAAAACCACTCCAGAAAATCATTCCACTCGTGAGGATACTGCTCAAACTGTTCCAGCGTTTCCGCAATCAGCCGGTTATGACGAGAATTGTGTTCACGCAAATACTGTTTATCACTACCTTGCCTGGCCAGCGTGCAATACCCTAACGCGTTGTACTCATGGTTACCCATCACAATCAGTGCCGAGCCGCGCTCAACCATCTCACGAACGATATGCAACGCTTCGCGAATCCTGGGTCCGCGGTCAACAATATCCCCGATGAAGATGACCATCCGGGTTCGATGTTCATAAACACCGTCAATTTTCTGGTATCCCAGTTTTTCCAGTAAAAGTCTCAGCGTGTTGGCACAACCATGCACATCACCGATCAGGTCATACCCTTTGGGTTTGGTAAACTTCACCGTACTTCCTCTTTACTTCCGGTCGCAGCCGCCACTACATGAATTTTGAGTGCAGCAGTAGCCGACTCATTCCAAATACATCTGAGCATTGGAATAACTCACAGCCAGGTGCTAATCAGACTATTTGTTTGGGCCAAATTAATAGAAAATGAAATTAATGCAACATCGTCAAACTGCTCGCCCAGCCCAGTTTTTCCCGACAGGTCGCGTAAAAGTCATGATTAGTTGGATGAATCAGCCGTAATTTATGAGGCTTTTTACGAATTGTGACCGTATCACCCGGCGCTGCCGCAATATGTTTTTGCCCATCACAACTCACTTGCGGGTAAATACCGTTTTCATCCCCGATTTGTATTTTGATTTCGGCTTTGCCATCAACAACAATGGGGCGACTGCTCAAAGTATGGGGAAACATGGGTACCAATACGACAGCATCCAGGCGAGGATGCATAATCGGGCCACCTGCAGACAGCGCGTAGGCGGTAGATCCCGTGGGCGTCGAAACAATTAACCCGTCCGACTTCTGCCCATACACAAATTGCCCTTCAACAAATAACTCGAACTCAATCATTCGAGTCGATTTCCCCGGGTGCAAAACCACATCATTCAGCGCACTGCCAAAGCCAACAGGCTCGCCATCCCGGCGGACAAAAGCATCCATCAAAAAGCGCTTTTCTTCCACATACCGACCTTCGAGCACTTCTTCGATTCCTCGCTCAAGCCCATCTGGACTGATATCTGTCAGGAACCCCAACTTTCCGCGGTTGACCCCCAAAATGGGGATATTGAACTTGGCCATTTCCCGGGCTGCACCCAGTAAACTGCCGTCACCGCCAACTACAATCACAAGATCTGCAATCTCGCCCATCATTTTAATGCTGGATACCTGCAAATTATGTCCGGGCAATACTGTGGCGGTGGTCTCTTCCAACACGACATGCATTCCGTTGGCAATTAAAAATTGCTTCAACCGTCGCAGGGTTTCAACGACTTTAACACTCCCCATACGACCAATTACACCAACTGTTCGAAACTGTTCCATGAGACAAACAAACCTTTTTCAATCAATACATGCCGACTTAATGGGAAAATTGCATTTCATACTTGCCATCTTCCCTTCGTATTTCCTACGCTGTACAGCAACTTTTCCGACAGTGTAACCGAAAAGCCCAGGTACGCGAAGTTTCGATAGAAAATCAGAGGCCGTGAACCGATTTAACACACCACCAACGAATAGGAGCCTGCTTTTTGACCGCTGATCACCATGAAGAGATGCAAGCCCGGATTGCCAATTTAAATACTCCGGAAGTCCGCCATCTAGCCTGGGCTCTGTTAAGTCCGTCTCTCATCAATGAAGCAGCCCTTTCAACCCGCCCCTGGCAAGACCCCAACCCAGACTGGACTTTGAACTGGCTGCAAGGACTGGATCGCGACCCCACTTCATTAGCGATACATTTACAGCAGTGTAAATCACATTTCCTGGGCAGTTACTTCGAAGCACTCTGGGCGTTTTTTTTCCATACCCACCCTGATATCCGACTACTGGCGCATAATCTGCAGATTCACGCCGCGGGAAAAACGCTGGGTGAGTTCGACTTTATTATCCAAGACTTGGGCAACAAACAAATCATTCACTTGGAGCTTGCGGTCAAATTCTACTTATTTGCTCGCCCAGCAGAAGCTAACAAATTAACAGCATCTATGCATAGTCATTTGTGGTTGGGTCCCAACTGCATTGATCGCCTTGATAAGAAACTTACCGTGCTTCAGGAGCGTCAACTACGACTATCCTCGACTAAACAAGGCAAAAAACAGCTTGAAGCCCTGAACCTGCTCCCCGATGAAACAAGCTGCATTTGCAAAGGTTACTTATTTTGGCCGGAACAGCCACCACACATCACCCCCGCCACCACTCCCCGCTCTGAACCCATGCAGCCAATGACGACAACCTGGAATGAAATATTCATTAATTCAAATCACCTCACCGGTACCTGGGTCTCTCTCAGCGAATTTTATAAACAGCAATTCGACCACGCCCCCGAAAACCCCGAATCGAGCTGCTGGGTGCTGCTAAAGAAACCGGATTGGCTCGGCCCGGCAAAAATAACACCCGATCAAGACCTGGAGCAGAACATTCCAGACCGGCAGACACTAAGGGCTTTACTCGAACATCATGTGCGAGGAGAACAACGTCCCTGCCTACTGGCAAAACTCAGCAACGATATATCAGGGACCCAACTCGAAAAGAAGCGAACCTTTGTTGTTCCAGACCACTGGCCCTGGTCAACTTAGCGGTCTGCTCCAGTTTCGAACCCCCTGCAATCCACCGGTATGCAGAATCAACAGCCGTGCACGATCAGGGATTTTTCCGCACTCTAGCAAGTGTTTCACAGCCAATATAACTTTACTGTTATAAACATTATCCAGAGGCACACAAGTCTGACATTCAAAACGCGCTTTCAGCTCTTGAAGCTCCGATGAAACTTTTGCAAATCCGCCACAGTGAAAATCATGTTCAATCCACCACTCAGGCAACAGATCATCCATCGATAGATCATCAATAAAATTTTCTTCCGTTCCAACCAGTCTCAGAACGGTCTCTTCCAATACACCCGCAACGCCCTTCAAAGCGGAAACCCCTATAATGATCGGCGCATCTTCACGTCCCAAATAATATCCCAAGATCCCTGCCAACGTTCCTCCAGAGCCAACCGGCAGAACGATATAATCGAAAGCAGCCTTACAAGACTCAATAACCCCGACCATATCGGCAATACCGGCCACAGCCAATTGATTTGATCCACCTTCGGGTAGCAATACAAACCCTGGAAATGAAGCCATCAAGCGATCCTGAAAAGCAGAATCGTGGCGCTCTCGGTAGGCTTTGCGCGTTAAAGGATGCAATTGCATCCCCCAAGTCGAACAATCGGTTAGTGTAGGATTAAATGGCTCTACCAGTTCTCCACGAATAAATCCCACGGTGGGTAATGCCAGCCTGTTACCGGCAGCAGCGAGCGCATGTAGATGGTTCGAAAAAGCACCCCCAAAGCTCGCGACACCTTTTGCATTTTGCTCCAAGGCTGCTTTCAAATTATATTTCAGCTTATACCACTTGTTACCCGAGATCCGATCATCCAAAAGATCGGTCCGCGCAATACCGACTTCGATATGAAAGGGGTTCGGAAAGGGCCAGGTCAAGGCGTGAACAGGGAATGTTTTATGCCAATCAATACGATTGAAACGATCATCCATTTAAAAACGCTTACGGTGGATTGCACACAAGTCGCTGTAATTCTCTTTGAATTCCGAAGGGGCATGCACCACACTCAGCGGTGAGCCGCAGGGAGAACCACCTTCCGACTGATACTGGCATACCGGATTTTCGTAGTGTCCCAGCCATTTCAGGTACGTCTCTTCGGAAACACTGCATTTCATAGCAACGTAGGCATTTGTATTTGAAACGTAACGTTTAATATCAACAAATGGAATCGTGACATGCCCTGCACCTGGATGATACGCCATAAAGACGACATCCAATTCATGTAATTTTTCGAATATACTACCTTCATTACGCAGATCTTCGTACTTTTGTTGCAGGTCTTCCAGCTCCTGCAAAATACTTTCTTCTTTTTCATCCCGATAGGCTAGATCTTCATTGCGCCGCTCCAGTTGCTCTTTAAGAATCAACAGCTCCGCACGGAGGTTGGAAGCTTCTTGCCGCTCTTGCTCGACATTCTCGGTTCCTTTGAGCTTGTTACGAAGGTCTTCAACCAACATGGACTGATCCGTCATGCGATCCTGAAGTGCCAGGTATTGTTCATTGCGCTCGTAGAGTCTTTTCTTAAGTTGAGCATTGAGCACTTTAAACTGCTCTAGAGATTGCTCCACCTCTTGCAACGCCTGCTTCGCTTGCTGCGCATTGAGCCGATATTCACGAGCCTGCTCTTCCAGCTCGTCATTCTTCAGATTCTCCAGGGTTTTGATTCGTAATCGCTGAGAGCGAATCAACCTGGCGAGCTTGGTACGATGTGCCGGAGAACTTCCTGCCATCTTGGTCAGCGTTTCGGATGCATCAAAACCGGTATCAGACTCTGATCCGGAGATGTCATCCAGCAAGGGAATATCGTCTTCGTCCAGATCCACTTTCACGTTGGTAAATTTAGATGGCGTCTGAACCGCCTCAGGCTCCGGCGCTTCGACTTTGGCATAGCCCAAACGATTTTCAACCACAGCCTTGCGTATCGCCTGAAAGTCATTGGCTCCGGGATTCATTGATGGATCCCAAAGTTCTTTTTGGTGCCAATTAATCGGGCATTGACTACGGCAAGCCAGGCGAATCGGTCCCCCGCCCAAATCAGGGCCGGACCCACCTTTTTTGGCTAGCTCTTCGATCGGAATATTCCACTCAGGATCTGCACGCCCATCTTCGTCAAAATACAAATGAAAAAATACCAACGCCCTCACATTGAGACTTTTATCAATCTGCAGATAAACAATCTCGGCTTCGGTATCCGCCATATCCGAGAGACCCACATAACCGTCCAGCAACGCTTCAAACTCAGATTTGAGCATCTGCCGAAACACCTGATGATCCTGGAGAAAAAATACAGCTTCGTGAAACGTCTCAGTTTTAGAGCGTGCCATAAAAATCCAATCTTTAGTTGTGTCCTTGAGGGCATTAAAAGGGTGACTTACGGAATATCAGTAAGTTTAGGCTAGTTCGAACCATCCTGCCGAGATTTGAAGCACTACAGGCAAGGACGGCTCAGGGGAATATTATCGAGTGAGCGCTTTAAGACTGGAGAAAGAACAGGCAGACAGTTGAAGACCGTCTGCCGAAGGGATGATAAGTGCGGCTGCGACTTTACAATTGGGCCGCTAATCGGGACCCCTGATTGATCGCGCGCTTCGCATCCAACTCTGCCGCCACATCAGCACCACCGATCAAGTGCACAGATTCACCCGCTGCCACCAGCGCATCCTGAAGCTCCCGAAGGGGTTCCTGGCCAGCACAGATAATAATGGAATCAACATCCAGCATTTTGGCTTCACCATTCACAAGAACATGAAGACCTTGGTCATCGACTTTCTGATACTCGACACCCGACACCATTTTAACATCCCGGTGCTTGAGTGAGGTGCGGTGAATCCAGCCCGTGGTTTTACCCAGATTTTTACCTACTTTGGAGGTCTTACGTTGTAACAGGAAGACATCCCGAGGCGCCTGGGGCAACACTTTTTCAACACCATTAATGCCACCTCGGTGGTCAATCTTCAGATCGACTCCCCACTCTTTCATGAACGCTTCAATATCAAGACTAGGCGACATTCCTTCATGGGTAATAAATTCGGCAACATCAAATCCAATGCCACCCGCTCCCACTACAGCGACTTTTTTGCCAACCGGCTTACGCCCCAGAATTGCATCCAGATAAGACATTACCTTGGGATGATCAATACCCTCGATTTCTGGCGTTCGCGGCACGATTCCAGTTGCTAGAATGATTTCATCAAAACCCTGCCCAGAGAGATCTTTAGCAGAAACGCGCGTATTCAGACGAAGATCAACGCCATGTTTCTTTAACATCACATCAAAGTAACGGAGAGTTTCGTAGAACTCTTCCTTACCGGGTATGCGTTTAGCCACATTGAACTGCCCCCCAATCTCGGCAGCAGAGTCAAACAACACCACATTATGACCTCGTTCTGCCGCAACAGATGCAGCAGCCAGCCCTGCAGGCCCGGCACCTATAACCGCAACTTTCTTCGGCTGGGCAGTTTTAACGTAAGTCAACTCAGTTTCATGGCAAGCGCGAGGGTTGACCAGACAAGAGGTCAATTTCATTGCAAATGTGTGGTCGAGGCAAGCCTGGTTACAACCGATACAGGTATTAATCTCTTCGGGTGTATTTGCCGCGGCCTTATTTACAAATTCAGCGTCAGCAAGGAACGGGCGTGCCATTGAGATGATATCCGCATCACCTTCAGCCAATACTTTTTCGGCAACATCGGGCATGTTTATGCGATTAGTGGTCACCAACGGGATCGTAACCTCGCCTTTCAATTTCGCAGTCACCTTTGTGAAAGCACCACGAGGCACCATAGTCGCAATAGTCGGTATACGGGCCTCATGCCAGCCAATACCCGTATTGATGATTGTTGCCCCCGCTTTTTCGATCGCTTTGGCCAGATGCACTACCTCATCCCAGGTACTGCCATCTTCTATCAGATCCAACATCGACAAGCGGTAGATGATGATAAAGTTCGCACCAACGCGCTCACGAATACGACGTACAATTTCGATTGGCAAACGAATTCGGTTCTCATACTCACCACCCCAACGATCCTCGCGTTTGTTTGTGTGGGATACAATGAATTGGTTGATAAAGTAGCCTTCGGAACCCATCACCTCGACACCATCATAACCTGCATCCTGCGCGAGGGATGCACAATTTACAAAAGCTGCAATTTGCTGCTCTATTTCTTCCTCGGACAATTCGTGGGGGACGAACGGATTGATCGGTGCCTGGACTGCAGAAGGCGCTACCAGTTTAGGATGATAGGCATAGCGACCGGTATGCAATATTTGCATACATATTTTGCCACCTGCCTCATGCACAGCCCGAGTCACAACTTTGTGCTCATCAGCCTCGTGCTGAGAATCCATTTTGGCTGCTCCTGGAGCAACAACACCCTCAGGATTGGGCGCAATACCGCCGGTTACAATCAGGCCCACACCACCTAATGCTCGCTCCGCATAGAAGGCCGCCATACGCTCAAACCCATTTTTGGTTTCCTCCAGACCGGTATGCATCGATCCCATTAATACCCGGTTTTTCAATTGCGTAAATCCGAGGTCCAAAGGTGAGAGTAAATTTTTATAGGGGTGCACAGCATTGGCATCTGCAGACATATTGGCTCCTGAAGGTAAATCAGCTCAAAGAATTAGATTACACCCTCAATAATGGGGTGTTGATTATTATGCAATCAGTCTAGTCGAATATGTGTATAAGTTAACTGTGGACAACAAAATCAACAATACCCTAATATAACAAATAGTATACTTTAGAATACATTTACCATGACCCTTACCAGAACAACACCCCGAAAACGCTATCGCTTGGGCGACATTGCCCTCAATCACGTCTATGTTCTCCTGAGAATACTGGAAAATCTTGGCCTTGATTTCAGGCCGACTCTCGAATCGTACCAAATTGAGATGCACCATTTTGGCGTACACAATGCGCGAATCAGCATCCCGAAATACATGCGCATAGGACGAGCCGCAATTGAACTTTCGGATAATGAGTTGATTGGACTGCTTTCTGGCGCTCACACCCAAACCACAGACTTGGGGATGCCAGGCCTGGCGGCGAATAGCGCAAATTCACTCGCCGAGGCACTGGAAACGCTGGTGAAACTGGAACCACTTGGAAGCAAAAATTGTAGAGGCCAATCAAGCTATGTACGCGGCAGGACGCTAAAAGAGACCAACCGGGTACGATTTTATTCCATTAGCCCGTACAACAAATTTAATTACTTTGTAGTCGACTCCGTGTTGAGTACCTGGTTTTGTTTCGCCAAACGTCTGTCTCCGAACTTTCAGCTTGCCGAAGTGAATATTGAGTACGCTGACCGTGGCTTTAAAACCGACTTTGAAAACTTTTTCCAGTGCCCTGTCAATTTCAGTGCGGAACAAAATGAACTTGTTATTCGCGCCAAACACTACCATCTGAAAAACCCCTTTCACCAACCCGCCACATTCCAACACACTCTCGAGCTCTGCGAGAAGGAGCTAAAACAACTGCAAAGCAATTCCAGTATCACCGAATGCGTTACGGAGAAAATAGGCCCGCGCTTGAACCACTCCCCACCCTCTATCGAAGAAATAGGCCAACAACTTGGTTTATCACCCTGGACATTGCGTCGGCGCCTTGTAAATGAAGGGACATCGTTTTCAGAAATTCTGGATAATACACGAATGGAGCTAGCCCAAAGCTATACACGGGACACATTCCTGTCATTCTCGGAGATTTCGTATTTACTTGGGTTTTCCAGCCCTGCGGCGTTTCAAAGAGCATTTAAACGCTGGTTCGAACAAAGCCCGGGGGAATACCGGAAGGCACACTCCAACCACATCGCTCACTAAAATCTAGCGACCTGGTTCAGAGGACATGATAGGAAGTTGAAAAACAATAAGAAAAACAATCAGCAGTATGTAGTGGCTTGAAACTGAGGCTCACAACTCCTCAGCATCATCAAACGCCTCATCATCGTCATAATCATCAGTAACGGTTTCGAGGATTTCTTCTTCGTAGTCTTGCATTATGGTTACTCCTTGTGCAAACACATTATTAAATTCTCTCCTTGCCAGCAGAGAGCTTTGCCACTGACCAATTAGCTCTGGCTCCATCAGACCAAGCCTGTATATTTCAAGCGTACATCCACAGCAAATATCAGAGCTGTTCAGAAAGCCACCCATGTTTTTTGTACAGTTTTTATGGGGGATTAATGATCTTCTGGATTGAAGATGCAGGAAAACCGGCAAATCCATGCACTAATGTCAGAATAAAATTATCGTAGGGGAAATATATGACAGAATTATGAATAATTTGCAAACAAAATATTACAATTCACCTTAAAAAGGAATCAAAATAATATTTTTGCATTTTAATTATAAATGAATCGAAAGATTTCGATGGAGGTCTGAGAGAATTGGCGGACCGGACGGGACTCGAACCCGCGACCCCCGGCGTGACAGGCCGGTATTCTAACCAACTGAACTACCGGTCCGCATTCAATGTTTCGTAAAGTCTAACTCGATGGTACCGAAACACATACCATAAGTGGTGGGTGGTGCAGGGATCGAACCTGCGACCCTCGCCTTGTAAGGGCGATGCTCTCCCAGCTGAGCTAACCACCCATTTGTCATTGCTACAGTAATTGGCGGACCGGACGGGACTCGAACCCGCGACCCCCGGCGTGACAGGCCGGTATTCTAACCAACTGAACTACCGGTCCGCATACTGAGCTTTACAATTGAGCCAGCTTTTCAAGCTAAGACTACTGAACAATCATTCTCCATTCCACCAATCGAAATTGGTGGGTGGTGCAGGGATCGAACCTGCGACCCTCGCCTTGTAAGGGCGATGCTCTCCCAGCTGAGCTAACCACCCATCTTCAGGAGAAATCCTGTTCCAGCTGTTAATACTTTAACATTTGTTAAGCCTTAACAGCACTTCAATTCGATGAATAAATTGGCGGACCGGACGGGACTCGAACCCGCGACCCCCGGCGTGACAGGCCGGTATTCTAACCAACTGAACTACCGGTCCGCGACACAATACAACTCCAACTGAGTTTGTATACTTTATTCAATTTGGTGGGTGGTGCAGGGATCGAACCTGCGACCCTCGCCTTGTAAGGGCGATGCTCTCCCAGCTGAGCTAACCACCCAACCCCGAATTGAGATGCGCATTTTATAGATTTTACGGCTCATGTCAAACAGTTTGTTTCACTTTTTTTGAAAAAAAATAGAAACCAAATTACTTAAGAGCATAAGCTAAAATGCGACCCACAATTATTCACAGTTGCTCACAAATCACTCACACAATGAAAACAACTGAAGGAAAGTAGATGATACAACTTTCCAATTACTGATCTATCATGAGAAGAACACTTTGGAATACACAGAAATGGACATTTGACGTAATCGTATGCCTGCCAAACAGCACACTCCATCGGATAACAGCGGACAACAGGTTGAATTGGTCATCAACTCGCTAGATGAGGAAATACAGCATTTCGAGCGCCGTATCACCCTCCTCTCCGCAACTAAACAAAAACAGCTTAGTTACCAGCAATTAATCGAGACCTATCAAGAAATGATTCGCGTCAGAAAAATTATAAAAAAGGACTTGGAGAAAATTCAACGCCACAACAACCACAGCGCATAATTTATTTTTTGCCCAGCAGCTCCACCATATACCCGTCCGGGTCTTTCACAAAGGCCAGAATCGTTGTTCCATGCTTCATTGGTCCGGCTTCACGTACGACGTTACCACCCAGCGCCGTAATCTTGTCACATGCCGCATACACATCTTCAACTTCGATGGCAATGTGCCCATAGGCTGATCCTAAATCATACGCGTTGGTATCCCAGTTATGGGTAAATTCGATAACTGTGTTTTCTGCCTCGGAGCCGTACCCCATAAAGGCCAGTGTAAATCGACCCTCTGGGTAATCTTTCCGTCGTAACAGGCTCATACCGAAAACATTTTGGTAAAAATCGATTGATTTTTCCAGATCTGTCACTCTGAGCATAGTATGTAACAGGCGCATTTATACTCCCTCCAACCGCAGAGACGCGAAGCCCACCCCAAGTGAAGCTTCGCGCTCAACGAAGGTTCATCAAAAAACTAAAAGGGCCACCAACTACTGCTGTTCTTGGCTTCTTCTATTTCAAGCTGGTGATAGTATTCTTCTTTCTCTTTTTCAAGTGCTTCCAACGCCATATCGGATTCCAGACGTTTTGTCGGCCCTCCACCAAACGGCCAATACCAAGCGGCAGCGCGCCAGTGCCCAGCGTCTTTGAGGTCTGCCAGTTCAACCTTGCGAGCCTCTTCCAGCTGCTTGCGCCGGAGAATAAAGTCATACTCCCTGTTTTCTTTCACGATAGAAGTCGCAGCATGATTAGGTGCAATTAAATCCGGTTTGAGGAACCGGGTATCCACAATATCCTGCATCGCGACCTGGCGTGTAACCAGTTGCAAGTCACCATTGACCAGAGGGGACTCCGGATCTAAATCCGGGTGCGGTGTTTCCGGGGGACTCACCTCGGAATAACGCAGGTAGTAAATTTTTCCAGCCTCGACCTCTAACTTAACATCTACGATATGATCCAGGTCGAATTCTAATACGCCTTCGAGAGAAATCCCCTCCAACCCTAACAATGGCCGACGCATAATGATATGTCGCTCTCCGGGATATACCTCAAGCCATGTAAAACTGTTCGCCCGAATATTAAAGTAGTGCGCTTGATCGACGTACACACTGGGCGACTCAATCTCATCGGCAGCCCACTGGGTATTGGGCCGATAAAAATAAATCAGCGCGTGCTTGCCCGGACTCCACTCATTATTCGAGATATGAACAAACTCAGTCCCTGTCACCGGATGCAAAAATGCTCCGACACTTTTACCAATTGACTGGTGCACTGGACACCCGGTCAATGAAAGCACCAATGGAATAAGTATGAAGCCTATCCATTTCTTATTCATTCTAACTGTTCTTACGAACGGCCCCATAAAGTATTGCCTCCAGCTTTATATTATCTTTCAACCCGGTATGTTAAAAAAATAAACCAAAAAAATCTGAGATATAGTGCAACTTTGATCATTATCTCACGCTTGGAGCCATACGACACAACCAACGACCAAGTAAAGCGACGGAGCCACTGGGAAACCTGAGGAAGTCATCTATACTCATTCCAAGGTCGAAAATGTTTGGAAAACCACCATGTCTGAAAACCATGCCGAACAAACTGTCGCCGCAGCACGCATTGCTTCGGAGCTGCATCAAGCGCAGCAAATCGCCCGGCAACTCGCCATCTCATCTAAAAACGCCCGCGCAATCGTGCTGCGTGCTGGCAGCAAAGCTGCCGGACTCGCAGTAATTGCAAATTTTTATGATGAACTCGCCAATAAGACGATTTCACTCGCCAAGTCCATCAATTTAACAGCATTAAGTATCTCCACACATTCCGTAACGGAATGGCGAAACAGCACAATACTGGAAAAACTCGATTTGGCTTTGCTGCTTGCCCAGGATGCACTCCATAAAGGTGACATTGCAAAGTATATCGCAGAATTAAAACTTCGTAAGAAAGAGCTGGACGCGGGATTCAACAAATTGATGAATGAGCTCTACGGCAAGCTGGATGAAATTCAACAACACATGAGAGCAATTGATGTCATCGCGGTTACCTCCAAACTGGAAGCGGTACAAACCGGTGAATTTAAGGGACATTTAGTCGAAATGGCAGACGGCATACAAGCCATGGCAAATAAAATAAAAGAACATGTTACACACTCAATATCACTACTTGATCATGCTCGATAAACGATCAGGTTTTATTTCATACCGGAATTGAATCAAGCTATCATGCAAACCACAACACTATACAACGAAGGACACCGCTGGCTTATGTTTGGACGGGATCCATCCAAGCCAGACAGAATTATCGATACGAATCAGTACATGATCATTTCAGACAACCAGTCCATTTTACTGGATCCAGGTGGAATCGAACTCTTCGCCCCCATGCTGGCTGCAGTGCTGAAGCATGTATCCATTGATCAGATTACACACCTGTTTGCTTCGCACCAGGATCCGGATATTATCTCGTCACTTGGACTGTGGGATCAGGTATTACCGAATGCGAAGCTCTACTGCCCGTGGTTGTGGGAAGGTTTTGTTCGTCATTTCGGCATGAACAACATTGAATTCCACCCGATTAGAGACAATGGTGAATCCCTCACCTTGGGCAACATCGATCTTCAATTTATTCCCGCACATTACTTACATTCTTCGGGAAACTTTCATGTTTACGACCCCTCGGCCAAAATACTTTTTTCAGGGGATGTGGGTGCCTGCCTGGAACCACCCGGAGCGCCTTTCCTGGTCGAAGATTTCGATGATCAGATCGACAAAATGCAATTATTCCATCAGCGATGGATGCCCTCAAACAAAGCCAAACAAGAGTGGATCAAGCGAGTCCGAAAACTCGACATCGACATCATGGCCCCTCAGCATGGCCGACTCTTCAAAGGAGAGAACGTGCAACGTTTTCTCGACTGGTTTGAAAATCTGGATGTCGGCATAGCGGTGAACAGCTAACAACAAGACCGCCCTCCAGCCATGCTGTTGGGTGGTCAATAACTCCAATTACCAGACTTTCGCGAACCGTCTATCACGCACGCTCTGGGCTATTCCCATGAGTGGCACATCCCTTCGCCATCGATTTAGCGCAACGTCACCCACTTTCGCCCACATTCCGTCTATTTCAGGGGTCATTTTCTTGAGACTGAATTGCAGCCCGGCCAAGATGAGAACGCCCTCATTAGCGTCAGGTCCAGCCGATGATTGAACAGAGGTCTCCGATTGCGCAAACATGTCAACCCGCAAATAAGCAGATTCAAGACCACGAAAGGCATGAAACAGATAGGCGCACAAATACTTTTCATCAACAGCAACCGAAGCCGCGGACAAATACCCCAACACGGAAGCAAACACATGCACATCCTCAAGCCAGCGAAAGGGCTTCAGAATCCGATTAACAGCATCATTATGGACTTGCGAACTGCGAGTCAGCTCTACATTATCCAGTCTCAATTCACTGTGCAGTAATTCCGGCGCAAATGGCAGCGGATTCATTGCGGTAAACAACATACCGGACTGCAGCTCGGGCCGAAGCGTTACAGCAACAATATCGGAACGCCCCTCACGCTCAACTTGATCTGGAGCGATATCCGTACCATTTATCATTTTTGCAAGCAAAATAATCTGTTGAGCCTGATCGCCTCCAGTCACAAAAGACTTATGACCACTGACTCGACCATCAACCAGTTCCGTCTTTAACTGCTCCGGTTTTTTGAGACCCGGTTCGGAGTAACTCAGCGCCCGCAAAGTCCTTAGAGAATTGACAAAATCCTCGGACACAAGATGCTGACTCGAACACTTCGACGCATTTGCACCACCCAAGCCTTGCAACAATGCACTCAATGCAACTTGATACCCCCCGAAGAACGCCCAGCCAAGACAGGGAGCCTGAGCCCCCAGCCGGAACGATATTTCAGGCGCGCTTAGCCCCGAAGAGATATTTTCCAGCGCGCCCCGGTACCATTCCGACATCTGTTTGGGAACACATTCGTTAACGAACCGGTCCGTCGAACGAAATTCCTGAATGAACTTCAGCACCGTTTATTGTCCACCCAACTTCGAAGATTGCATCGCATTCACGGAGAGCTGTATCTCATTCAAACGTCGCTCCATCTGAACCACCCGCTGATTGATTTGCCGACGGGAAGCATCAATTGCCTCAATCGCATCTTCAGTGGATTTTACCCGTGTCTCAACATTATTCTGGAACGCCATACTGGCTAATTTACGCTCAACAGCATCCACACGACTCACAATTTCCTGTGATGCAGACGCTCCACTCTTAACTTTCGCCAAATCGGAACGGAGCAGCTTCAAATCGGCCTCTTGCTCGGAAACAGACTTCCCTACAGCCTGGACATTTTGAGAGAGCTGAAGCAGTTGCCGCCCTTCTTTTTTCAGATCCCCTTCAAGCTCGGAGAGTTTAGCGGGCAACTTGGTCAGAGGTGCAAACTTGCCATCCACACGCTTCGAGAATTGATCCTGGCTAACCGTAAGCGCCTTCAGTTGTGATTCAAGATCTGCTGTTTTTTGCTGCATGGCCTGAACAGCATCCTGATTCGCTGCAATCGCTTTCTTGTTACGATCATTAGAGACGCCCCACAGTTTTCGAACCTCAGAATTAAGTTCAGCCAGACTACGCTGAGTTACAGAGCCTTTCTCCTCCATCTCCGACCCCGTTTCATGAACCTGGCCTTCAATGCGCGCCATCAGGAGTTTGCTTTGTTTTATGACATCAGACGTATAAGCCAGATTGTCTTCCAGTGTCTGAACTCTTGTCCGGAGCTCCCAAATGTAGAAGCCCGATACAGCCGAAATTACGACAATCAACAACAGGGGTAGAACCAATCCGGGCCGCTGCTGACCAGATGCCTTCGCTTTCGGTGTAGGCGTTCGATCTTTTGCAACAGGCGCTTTGGCGGGTTTCGCTTTTGCCTTCAACCCTCTTTGCTGCTGAAAACGATCAACATCATCTCGGTCAGGTCTCAAATCATCCATCGTTCTGCACAACCTTATCAATCATCATTTCGTATCCCTCAGAATGTGCTCATAAAAATGCACTCATAAAACAGGGGCGACTGCGGCAAATACTAACGAATTCCACAGACTTTAAACAGCTTAATGAATCAAGATATATACAAAATTTGCATGGGAACGCATGAATCACTAAAATGTGCGCCTCATTTTTTTGATATTTAAGGCAAGGTGCTGGATATGGAGCCTCTAGTCGGTTTAATTATGGGGTCAAAGTCTGATTGGCCAACAATGCAACATACGGCAGAAATGCTTGAAAAGCTGGGCGTGCCTTATGAAAAGCAAGTCGTTTCAGCACACAGAACACCGGATTTGCTTTTTGACTACGCAAGCAGTGCCCAAAGTCGTGGCCTGAAGGTTATCGTCGCCGGTGCAGGTGGCGCAGCCCACTTGCCAGGTATGGTGGCCTCAAAAACCGTCCTGCCAGTACTCGGTGTTCCGGTACAATCCAAGACACTCAATGGCCTTGATTCACTCCTGTCTATTGCCCAGATGCCCGGCGGCATTGCTGTTGGCACACTGGCAATTGGTAAAGCTGGTGCAACCAATGCTGGCTTGCTGGCAGCGCAAATATGCGGACTGTTTAATCCAGACATTCAAAAAAATGTTGAACAATTCAGAGCACAACAGACTCAAACGGTTCTGGATAATCCAGACCCGGCGCAGGCCTAGAATACGCCCGGAATTGCGCCACGCTAACGCGAAAACGACGTTGAGAGTATACTCTAGAAAAGCGCGATGTTCGTCCGGACATTGCGCTGACGTTGCCGTTACCCTAACGGATGTGCAGATTTAAGCACAAATCCAGTTATTACTGATTCAGGTAAATGATTATGCGCATAGGAATTCTGGGAGCAGGTCAATTAGGACGAATGCTGGCATTGGCCGGTTACCCCCTAAACATGAAATTCAGCTTTTTCGACCTGTCTGGCTCGCCAACAGCCGGTGTGGGGGACATTTTCATTGATTCTGGAAAATGCGAAACCCAGTTAGACGCATTTCTGGATCAAGTAGATATTGTCACCTACGAATTCGAACACCTGCCGCTTGAACTAACCCGTAAAATTGAGTCCAAAAAGCCACTTTATCCCTCTTCAGAATCCATTCGTGTCTGCCAGAATCGAGTAGAAGAAAAGCAACTTTTCACCCGACTGGGTATACCGACCCCGGAATTTCGTGTCGTTGAAAGCAGCGAGGAACTGGCAGCGGCGGCTGAAGAACTTGGCTGTCCCGTTGTTGCCAAGTCGGTAACCGAAGGGTATGACGGCAAAGGACAAGCCGTACTTAAGTCTGCGGATGAAGCAGAAGCCGCCTGGAACAGCATCGGTCACCCACAACTTATTGTCGAATCCTTCATTAACTTCTCGAGAGAGCTGTCCGTTATCGCTGTACGCTCCACACAAGACGAAGTTGCAGTTTACCCTCTGGCCGAGAACAGCCACCATCAAGGTATTCTGAGAACGTCTATCGCACCGGCACCGGATCTGGATCCTGAATTTGAAGAGCAGGCAAAGCATTACATATCCACTTTGATGTCCGAGCTAGACCATATCGGCGTGCTAACACTTGAACTATTTGAGACCGAGCAAGGTTTGATGGCGAACGAAATGGCGCCAAGGGTTCACAATTCCGGACATTGGACGATGGAAGGTGCGCGCTGCAGCCAATTTGAAAATCACATCAGGGCAATTGCCGGATTACCGCTCGGCTGCACCCAGGCTCGCTCCCCTACCAGCATGCTCAATATCATTGGCCAGGCTGGATCAATTCAAGACTTGCTGAAATTACCGTACACACACTTACACCTTTACGGTAAAGAAGAACGAGCAGGGCGTAAGTTAGGCCATATCAATATCTGTGCCGACACTTACAAAGAGCTATGTCAACGTACCGAGAACACCTATCAGTTCTTGCCAGGCAGCCCTGAATTCAGCTGCTCACTGAGCAAGAAAGAAAAACAAATACCGTAGATAAAGCCCGAATCGAGTGCTATTATTTTCGCTCTACTCACTACTGTAGACCTTATACCGGGTGCTACAGCTCAATGTGATATGACAAGCGGCGACCATACAATTTATGGTCACGCCGCTGATTGCAATTAAAAAATGGAGAAATCTCACATGGCATTTGAATTACCTCCTCTTCCATATGAAAAAAATGCATTGGAACCCCATATTTCCCAGGAGACTCTGGAATATCACTACGGCAAGCATCACAACACTTATGTCGTAAAATTGAATGGCCTGGTTCCTGGAAGCGAGTTTGAAGGCAAAACTCTGGAAGAAATCATTAAAACTTCCAGCGGCCCAGTATTCAACAACGCAGCGCAAATCTGGAACCACACCTTTTACTGGAACTGCCTGAGCCCAAATGGCGGCGGTGAGCCAACTGGTGCATTACTGGATGCAATCAACGCAGCATTCGGCTCTTTCGAGAAATTCCAAGCGGAATTCAGCGATAAAGCCGCTAACAACTTTGGTTCTTCATGGACTTGGTTGGTTAAAAAGGCAGACGGCAGCGTAGCAATCGTTAACACCAGCAACGCAGCAACACCATTAACAACCGAAGATACGCCGCTGTTGACCTGTGATTTGTGGGAACACGCCTACTACATTGATTACCGCAATTCTCGTCCGGATTACCTGAAAGCATTCTGGAGCCTGGTAAACTGGGAATTCGTAGCAGCAAACCTGGCGGGCTAATCCCGAAAGCTTGCTGCCTTTTCTGTTAAGCGTTTCATTTTAACAGGAAACGAAAAAGGCCGGAGGTTAACTACCACCGGCCTTTTTATTTGTAATGACCTAATCGCGCCGCGACCCCTATTCCGGGATCATCCCATCTGAACGACTAAAACCGTTGGATTTGAAAAATGATTCCATTTCCGGCAACTCCATATCTTCAACATTGACGTTTTTGGCCTTCTCGATTCCGAGATTCAACTCCCACAACCCCAAATATTTCTCATCAGCAATCTTTTGGCTATCCTCTTTATCGCGCAGGATAGTGGGCTTCAAAAAGACCAACAAATTTGTTTTGGTTTTGGTCACGGATGTACTGCGGAACAGTGCTCCCAACCAAGGAATATCACCCAGGAGGGGAACCTTGCTTACAGCAGTCTTGTGATCATCCTGAATCAGCCCGCCTAAAACGATAATCTCTTCATTATCCGCTAAAACAGTCGTTTTTATTTCTCGCTTGGTGGTTACGATATCAGAGGCGTTTTCTACACTGTCACCAATTGCGGAACTCTCCTGTTCGATTTCCAACCGCACCGCATCACCCTCACTGACACTCGGGGTGACTTTCAGTGTCAAACCAACATCTTCACGGGTAATCGTCGTAAAGGGGTTAGCTGTACCATCCCCAGTCGTCGTGGTTTCCCCCGTCCTGAACGGAACATTCCGGCCCACGATAATCTGCGATTCCTGGTTATCCATCGTAATAATGGTGGGCGTAGAAAGTAAGTTAGCATCAGCATTCGATGATAAGGCCTGAACCAATACCCCCCATGAGATGCCATTGCTATCTGCATCACCAACACCGAACCCGATACCCTCGGGAATGGATGTTGGCACAGATTCATTAACGATAGACGTGATTACCGAAGCAGCACTGACACCAACGTTTCGGAAGTTAGAGAACGCAGCAGGTACGGAGCCACTTGATTGATCCCCTATCGCCCACTGAACCCCTAATCCTTTAGTGGTCTCATCATTAATTTCCACTATTGCCGCTTCTATCAAAACCTGTGCCCGACGAACATCAAGCTGCGTGATCACCAGTTCAACTTCCTTCATAACAGAAGGCTCTGCTCGAACAACCAAGGCATTCAAACCTTCGTCGGCGTAGATGCTCGCGGCTGCAACATTTTTCTTGGCGCCACCCTGCTCTTTCACCTCAGCCTGAACATCACCCATCAATCCTTTGAGTAATTCAGCCAACGTTTCCGCATCGGCATGTTTGAGTCGAATAACTTTTGTCGTACCTGAAGTGGCAGCAGGCTGATCCAGCTTCTCGATCAATTCCTTGATTTTTTCCCGAAAATTTTCATCACCTTTGATGATCAGACGATTGCTCCGCTCATCCGCTACGACACTGAACTTTTGCGCCAGCGACTTCGCTTTTCCCTTGCCAATCTCGGAAGGTGCTAATTCTTCCAGAAGCTTGACCATATCCCCCACCCAGGCTTCTTCAAGTTGAACCACTTCGAGCTCATATTTCGAAGGGCTGTCCAACTCTTCCACAATTCCGGCAATGCGACTGATATTGGCGATGTGATCACTGATAATCAGAGCATTCGCGGCAGCAACCCCGGCCAAATGCCCGTATTTAGCCACCATTGGCCTGAGAATGGGCACCAATTCCAGGGCATTGGCATTGTTGACCTGTATAACCTTTGTGACAATCTGCTCGGTCGGAACCCCGCGCAATAATTTGAGGTTATCCGCGAGCTGTTTCGCTTCATTTTGCTGAACAATTTTAATAACGCCATCGGAGGGTATCGCAGTAAAATTATTGACCTGCAGAACCGATAAAAACATTTCATAAATTGCATCACGGTTCATTTTCGCATTGGAAATGACCGTTACTTTACCTTTCACGCGAGGATCAATAACAAAATTGTAGCCTGTTATTTCAGCAACTTGCTGAATAAACGCACGAATATCTGCATCTTTATTATTTATCTGCCATGTCTGCTCGTCTTCAGCCAGAGACAAAGTGGCACACATCATGAGACAGAGCGCGACAATTCCCCGCAAAGGTTCAAGAAAATGGCGAGTTAACGGCCCTTTTGTGTCTACGGCATGAGAAATTGATACTGCTTTGTTCAATCGAATACCGACAAATTCGCCATTCGAATGTTGTGCTACTGGCCGTTTACTTCCGATCACCGTTGAGTTCCTATCACTGATTAGATTTTTCCACGATCCTAACGAAGCGGGTAACTTACCGAAAAGAATGTTCCGTCCCGTTCGACTTCTACTTCAACATTGCCCTGCTCATACAAGCGCTTCAATAGCATCCGATCCTGTTGAATGTTTCCCAGAGGCATACCATTTACTGATTTGATTACATCACCCTGCTTTAAGTTTAGACGCCTGAGCATGGGGTTGTTACCATTAAAAACATAACCTTCTGCCGCCCCTGCTTTAACCGCTTGCAGACCAACAGAATTCAATGCGCCTTGAGGGTCACGCTCCAGCCGCTTTGCTGCCACATCGACAAACTCTTTCGGCGTCTCGATCCGCGCAGGTCTTTGTGCTGCAACTTTAGAAAAGTTGCGTTTGCTGCCATCCTGTTCGGAAAAATGGAGTGCTTCACGGCGCCCATTACTATTCAGGATAACGCGGTCAGCATAAACTTCGATCAGTGTCGCTTGGCCATGGATATCGTCACCAACTGAAAAGTAGTCTTCATTACGGCCTTTTGCCAAAATAATCGCGCCAGCATCCTCATGCCGATCCGCAGCCACAACGCCCTTTAATTCAAGCTGAAGACGAGTCTTGGGCGCTTCAGTTGGCGTTACTGCTGCACTCTGGTCAGTGGCCCTTTTAGCACTGACAACGCCAAACATTCCCATCATTGCCTGTATCGAAAACCCTGACTGTCTATTCTCATTCCGTTGTTGAGAGACTGCTTGCACTTGACGATCTTCACTCGCGCTTCGCTGCGTCTCACCATCCAGAATATACCAGGTAAACTCTGCGGCTTCTCTCGCCCACAAAGTCATGAGCGCAAGCAAGCCAATGATGACCAGCCCGGATCGAATTCGTCCTGACAAACGATTGGATGTTGTGTTTAAAGCCCTATCCGACATAGCAACAAATTCTCAACGATCGCTATTCAATACCCAAATTAAATATAGTTAATAGATCTTTTTCTTGATCTTGAACACAGTTGTCTGGTCATCTACACCTTTCTTCCAAGGTTCATCGGCCAGATCAAGCAAACGCTTTTTCACTTCTACATTGGCCCATCCTGCCGCATCCAAAACGATGTCCAAAACGGTCTTAAACTGCTCCTGGTCAACCACATTCAACAGAATACGATCATCTTCTGTCACTATCGTTCCGTTTAGACCCGACATCTCCCGGGTATGGATAGCTCTACCCGCAGGATATTTCACCACTCCGCCCTGCCAGGACAATTGCCCCTGAGCATGCATGATTTTGCCTTCACGACTAACCTTGGCGTCAAAATCACTCAAGTTGACCAGGCCAGCCAATTCAAGACGATCCCGTTTCAGCCAGGGATTCAGTTGTGCAAGATCCAGTTTACCGTCCAGGCGATCAACGGCCAGTATTTCCTGATTTACAAGCGCACGTAACGAAACTTCAGCATCACCACTCCGAGCGTCTAACACCAACCCCAACTTGCCTGTGAGCAGCGGCTTGAACTCAAATGACCAGCCAATTGATACAGGTAATCTTTGATACTGAACCTGCAGCTTCCCATCCCAGATTGTACCACTGACTTGAGATACCTCGACCCCGACCAAAGCTGGGCGGGCGTGGGGCTCAACCATCTTCCACACCCAGGACGCAGGCATTGATACAAGCAAAAATACGACGTACATCAACAGCGCAAAGGATAAGTATGCAAACGTTCTTGTGATAATTTTAGCCAAAACTACAATCCTGTAAGCGAGCCCCCAAAAAGCAAACGAGGGTATCACGCTTTTAGAGCAAAACCACCTCTGATTTCGTGATGCGGAACATAAAAGGCAGTACTCTGACTTAATAAAGTTTCAAATTTGTGACAACGAAAAAAAACCCCACGATAACTCGTGGGGTTTTTTATTTCGAGAGGTGGGCGATATTACATCATGCCGCCCATGCCACCCATTCCACCCATGCCGCCCATATCCGGCATTGCTGGTGCTGCTGCAGCATTCTCATCAACATGGTCGGTTACCATGCACTCAGTTGTGATCATCAGACCGGCAACCGAACCTGCAGATTGCAATGCAGTACGGGTTACTTTTGCCGGATCCAGGATCCCCATTTCCAGCATATCGCCGTACTCACCCGTTGCCGCATTGTAACCGTAAGAACCTTCGCCCTGCTTAACCTTGTCGATTACTACAGAACCTTCACCGCCCGCGTTGGAAACGATTTGACGCAGTGGCGCTTCCATCGCACGACGCAACAGGTTGATACCGACGTTTTGATCTTCGTTATCACCTTCCAGATCAGCCAGTGATTGCAGTGCACGAACCAGTGCAACACCACCACCTGCTACAACTCCTTCTTCAACAGCCGCTCGGGTTGAGTGCAATGCATCTTCAACACGTGCTTTTTTCTCTTTCATTTCGACTTCAGAGCCAGCACCAACCTTGATCACTGCAACACCGCCTGCCAGCTTGGCAACACGCTCTTGCAACTTCTCACGATCATAATCAGAGGAGCTGTCTTCGATTTGCTTACGGATCAGACCTACGCGCGCTTCGATATCAGCAGCAACACCTGCACCATCGATTACGGTGGTGTTTTCTTTGGTCACGCTAACTTTCTTAGCGGTACCCAGGTCATCCAACGTTGCATTCTCAAGGGTCAGGCCCACTTCTTCAGAAATTACAGTACCACCGGTCAGAACCGCGATATCCTGAAGCATTTCTTTACGACGATCACCAAAGCCGGGCGCTTTAACAGCAGCAACTTTAACAATACCACGCATGTTGTTCACAACCAGAGTCGCCAACGCTTCGCCTTCAACGTCTTCAGCAATGATCAACAGTGGCTTGCTTGCCTTGGCAACATTTTCCAATACAGGCAACAATTCGCGAATGTTAGAGATTTTCTTGTCAACCAACAGGATGAATGGGCTTTCCAGCTCCGCGCTCATGCTTTCCTGAGTATTGATGAAGTAAGGAGACAGGTAACCACGGTCAAACTGCATACCCTCAACCACGTCCAGCTCATCTTCCAGGCCGCTACCTTCTTCAACAGTGATAACGCCTTCTTTACCCACTTTTTCCATTGCTTCAGCAATGATTTGACCTACATTTTCGTCGCTGTTCGCAGAAATCGTACCAACCTGAGCGATTGCTTTGGAATCTTCACATGGGCGAGAGAAGCTCTTGATTTCTTCTACTGCAACGTGAACACCCTTGTCGATACCACGCTTCAGATCCATTGGGTTCATACCCGCTGCAACGGCTTTCAAACCTTCATTAACAATGGCTTGAGCCAGTACGGTTGCAGTAGTGGTACCATCACCCGCCGCGTCATTGGTTTGCGAAGCAACTTCTTTAACCATTTGCGCGCCCATGTTTTCGAACTTGTCTTTCAGTTCGATTTCTTTCGCGACAGATACACCGTCTTTAGTCACGGTAGGTGCACCGAACGACTTGTCCAATACAACGTTACGGCCTTTAGGGCCCAGAGTCACTTTAACAGCGTCTGCCAGAATGTTTACACCCGCCAGCATGCGCTTACGGGCTGAATCACCAAATTTAACGTCTTTAGCTGCCATTTTATTTTCCTTTAAATCTATCTCTGCTCGTTTAGCCCGGGTTTTACGCTAAACCCGGCGCTACAGAATTCATGTTCAGGTTATTTCAGTACAGAAAAATCACCCAAGAAACGGGAACAATCCAATCAAACGAATATCGAATGGATTAGTCTTCCAGTACGCCGAAAATTTCGGTCTCACTCATAATCAGCAACTCTTCACCGTCTACTTTAACGGTGTTACCAGAATACTGACCGAAAACAACGGTATCGCCCACTTTCACACCTACTGGACGGATATCACCGCTGTCCAAAACACGGCCTTCACCTACCGCCAAAACTTCGCCTTGTGATGGCTTTTCCGCAGCTTTCCCAGGAAGAACGATGCCACCTGCAGATTTGGTTTCTTCTTCCTGACGGCGCACGACAACACGATCGTGTAACGGACGGATTTTCATTTCTCAGTTTCTCCCAATTAGATTTTCTGTTGAGAATATGTTTTTAGTAAGCGGACAGGGTCACTAAGCACTTGATATCCAAGACATTAGATTTTCCGCTGCCGCGTTGTGAAACTATAGATGGGGTTGTCAAATTTGATTTCAATACCCGGAACAAAAAAAAATTAATTTTTTTTATCGTTCCCCGGAGCTGGATCTTTTCGCAAATCGATTTGCTGAGTTTCATCAGGCCGACTCGAAGCATCGCTCACTTCACTGAACTCACCTTCAAAAACCTCTCCTTGAGCATTCGAGGCAGAAGTTCCCGTCTGACGCCGCCCCGCCTCGAAGGGAGATTGACTATTGGAATGAGACCCGGAGCTGAATGGTGACCTAGAACTGAATGGCGACCCGTTGCTAAAGTTGCTTCCAGCAGAGAATCCACCGTGTTGAAAAGAGCTATGGAAGGTATTAGGTTGCTGGCTCAGGTGTGCAATAACCCGGTCAGCAAGACGGGCCCGAATAGTGGGGACAATCAACGAAAAGCCAAGTACATCTGTCAATAATCCCGGTGTGAGCAATAATGCCCCGCCAAGCGCAAGGAAAAACCCTTCCGCGACCTCACGTGCCGGCATTTCTCCATTTGCCATTCGCTGGTTTGCCCGGAGCAGCGTGCTAACCCCTTGTTTGCGCAACAGCGAAGCACCAACAATTGCCGTACTCAGTATGAGTAGTATCGTCCACCCAACCCCAATAAACGATCCTAATTTAATAAGAATACTCAATTCCAGAACCGGAACGATTACGAATATCAAGAAAAACCATTTCATTTGCTGTTTAAAACTCCATTCAAGTCATGCCAGGGCCGCTATTAAATTGGCCAGATCGTACGAAAATTGTCATAATAGCGCCCCTCGGGCGGTGTGGCATACCCTGCCGACACCCCGTTTAGCACGTATTTCGAAACCTCATGTTATTAGATATTAAGGTAGATTATGAAACTTCAAGACTCCGTAATTGCAATCACCGGGGGTGGCCAGGGTCTGGGTCGCTCCATGGCTGTATTTTTAGCGGGCAAGGGTGCCAAGCTGGCATTGATCGATCTTAATCAGGAAAAGCTCGACGAAGCGGTTGACCTGTGTAAGGCCGCTGGCGGAGATGCGAAATCATATATCGCCAATGTAGCAAAAGAAGACGATGTAGTCGCAACTTTTGAAAATATTGTGAAAGACTTTGGCAATCTGCATGGACTGGTCAACAACGCGGGAATTTTACGCGACGGATTACTGGTAAAGGCAAAAGATGGCCAGATCGTGAAAAAGATGACCATTGAACAATGGCAAAGCGTGATCGATGTTAACCTCACCGGCGTATTCCTCTGCACTCGGGAAGCCGCAAGCCAGATGATTGAACAAAATACGGCTGGATGCATTATCAACATCGCAAGCATTTCACGCGCGGGTAACATGGGGCAAACCAACTACTCTGCAGCTAAAGCAGGCGTTTCCGCAATGACGGTAACCTGGGCCAAAGAACTGGCTCGATACGGCATCCGCTCCATGGGCATTGCGCCTGGTTTTATCGCAACGGAAATGACTGGTTCTATGAAACCAGAAGCCCTGGAAATGATGACCCGTCAAATTCCATTGCAACGCATGGGTCAACCGGATGAAATCGCGCAAACTGCGGCCTTTATTCTGGAAAATGATTACCTGTCCGGACGAATCATCGAAGTCGATGGTGCATTGCGAGTCTAACCCTGCATGACAAACCTGACGGATGATAAAGACGATCGCATACGTCAGGTTATTGCCATGATTCCTGAGGGTCGCGTTTCCACTTACGGAAACGTTGCCCGCATGGCAGGTTTACCGGGATATGCCCGCTACGTGGGACACCTGCTCAAACATCAGGATGCCTGCTCCACACTCCCTTGGCACCGGGTTATCAGTAGCACCGGCAAAATTTCATTACCGGTTGATTCAGTCAGCCATTCACTGCAACAACAAAAATTAGAAGCCGAAGGTATCGTCTTCCGCAATGGAAAAATTGACCTTGCTTTATACGGCTGGCTTACGCACAATCGGTAACGTCTCAAATACAGCCTCTTTTTGATCACCACCCACTAAACTCATTCCAGGCAAAGGGAAACACTTCTATGGATTTGCCTCCAGCAAAAGAATCCATTTGGCAGGCGCTCTTTAACAAACGCATGCTTATATGCGTGTTCACCGGTTTCAGCTCAGGGTTACCGTTATATGTTCTGATTACGCTTGTACCTGCCTGGCTGCGCAAGGAAGGCATTGATCTGGCGGATATCGGTCTATTCGCACTCATCGGTATCCCCTACACCTGGAAGTTCATCTGGTCTCCGGTCATGGATCGATACCAGTTACCTTTTCTCGGGCGTCGACGCGGCTGGATGCTTGTTACCCATATTTGCCTGCTCATATCGATTGCCCTCATGGGACAACTCGAACCCGCACTTTCCATTGGTGTTATCGCTTATCTTGCCGCCGTCATCGCGTTCTTTAGTGCCAGTCTGGATATCGTTCTGGATGCCTATAGACGGGAAATATTACCGGATCAGGAGCTCGGCCTCGGAAATTCAATACATGTCAATGCCTATCGCATTTCCGGCTTGATTCCCGGATCTCTGGCACTCATTCTGGCTGACTATACAACCTGGGACACCGTGTTTGTCATAGTCGGCTTATTTATGTTACCCGGCATGATCATGACACTACTGGTATCCGAATCGAGCCTGAACGCAAGACCGCCATTGTCTTTACGCGATGCCGTGATCGAACCGTTTAAAGAGTTCTTCCAGCGTCTTGGAAGGCTGCGAGCACTTGAGATTCTGGCATTTATGTTCCTCTACAAGCTCGGGGACAGCATGGCGACGGCACTGGCGACACCGTTCTACATTGATTTGGGTTTCGAACTGACTGAAATCGGAATCGTGGCCAAAAACGCAGCGCTCTGGCCAGCCATAATCGGGGGTATTCTCGGTGGCTTGCTCATGGTGAAGATTGGTATCAATAAAGCCCTTTGGCTGTTCGGTCTGGTGCAAATCATTACCATTCTGGGGTTTGTAGCGCTGGCGGAAGCAGGCAATAATCTGGTTTATCTCGCCATCGTTTTAGCGCTTGAATATCTCGGAGTCGGCCTGGGCACCACCGCTTTTGTCGCCTTTATAGCACGCAGTACTCACCGCGACTTTACCGCAACCCAACTTGCACTGTTCACGGCGTTGGCCGCACTACCCCGTACTTTCGCCAATGCCTTGACGGGTTTTCTGGTGGAAGGGGTTAACCCGGAAACAAATCCGCACCTGCATACGTTCTTTTCCGCGCTCGGGCTGCCAGACGGAGGACTGGGGTGGACCCATTTTTACATTCTCTGTACCATTGCGGCCATCCCCGGTATGCTACTTTTGTTTCGAGTCGCACCTTGGTCTGCACCAACTCCGGCTCAGAAAATTGCCCATAGCCAGTAAACCATCCCGTTACTGGCTTCCCTGAAAACGGCTTAATCCCTGAAATTATTGAACTGCAGGGGGATCTCTATTTCAGACTCTCGAAGCAGGGCCATAACCTGCTGTAAATCATCACGCTTTTTGCCGGTCACTCTGACTTTTTCACCCTGGATCGCCGCCTGCACTTTGATTTTGGATTCTTTAATCATTTTCACCATTTTCCGGGCGGTATCCTGATCCACGCCCTGTTGAATGGAAAAGTCTCTTTTGACCTGCTTCCCGGATTTTGAATCATCCCCACTCACCAGCGTTCTCGGGTCCAACTTTCGCTTTGCAAACGCCATTCTCAAAATTTCTTCAAGCTGATCCAATTGGAAATCCTGCTCGGCAGAGAGTTGAATGACCTGCTCTTTCAACTCTACCTCTGCCGCGACTTTCTTGAAATCCCAGCGGTTCCCTTTTTCCCGATTGGCCTGATCTACGGCATTGGTTACTTCATGCATTTCTACTTCCGAAACGATATCAAACGACGGCATTCACTCACTCCTGAACAGATAAGGTGCACGCAATTGGGATAAGGCCAGAACAACTTGAACAAAACTTGTGCAGCCCCTGTAAATACGGTTAAAGTTCTCGTCTTGCACGAGAAGCAAATAACAAAAATACTACATATCCTTCAATAGCGTTAATGATTTAAAAGCCTATTATACTATAATCATGCGAAGCCTTTAGAAACCCGGTGGTTAAGCATACCGCGCGTATGGGTTAGCAAATAACAACAGCATTTTGAGACTTCTATGCCTAATCTTGATTTACCCATTCTGGTTGTCGATGACGCCAAGTTCAGCAGTACTGTAATTGGTAAAACACTCACAAAATCGGGATACCGAGATATTCGATTCGCTAACAACGCGCAAAAAGCTCTGGAAATGATTGAAAGCCGGCCTGTGAGCGTTCTGATCGCAGACTGGTTGATGCCCGAGATGGATGGCCTGGAAATGGCGGCGAGAGTCCGGCAGGTAGATGAACAAATCAACCATTTCACTTATGTCATCTTGCTCACCGCGAAAGAAGGCGTTGAAGCACTCTCTGAAGCTTTCGACCGGGGTGTGGATGACTTCATTTACAAATCCGATATGAGCAAGCAATTACTGCCCCGGATTTTCGCGGCGGATCGAATTGCAGACATGCAAAATTCGCTACTGCTGGCCAATCAGTTGTTGCTGGAAAACAACAAGGAACTGGAAGAGAAGAACATCATTGATCTGGAAACCGGGTTAGGCAATCAACGCTATTGCTTACGCCGGTTATCCGAAAACCTGCGAGAAACCGAAGCCCGAGGTGGCGCTTCCAGCTATTTACTCATCGGCATTAAAAACTGGCAGCAATTAAAATCTCAATACAGCCCCGCGATCATGGAAGAAATCGCGGTGGGCGTATCTCGTCGATTACGTCACCTCATTCGCCCAATGGATGCAGCCTGCCGCATCAGTGAAAACCAGTTCGCGGTGGTAACCCAGTTCAAATCTCTGGATCACTGCACGGTCAGCTGCTTCCGCCGGATACATGAGGGCATCAGCCTGAAAGCATTTAAAACCACGGCAGGCTTTATTTCGATTGCAGCCGGTACCAGCGTTTGTGCAGCAGACAATCAGGAACCGATGCCGACCGCACATCAGCTCGAAAAAGCCGCATTCAAAAAGATTCCTTACGCCTATGAAACCGGGAGTATCTTTGTCTCTCGATGGTTTGAAGTCGCGGACGAAATAGCAAACTAAAACGCGCCAGATCAGCCAGTGCCCTGAGTACTTGTCCTCTGATAGCTGGAGTAAAATTACAAAGCGTCACAAACCGAAAAACCAGATCACAATGCTTAACGCAACTACCATAGAGACCACGACAGCAAAGGCTTATTATTAAATCGTGGATTTGAGTAGTATCCCCAAATCGGCGGAGGCGCGAGTCAACCCTCCGCCATTTTTTCGGGATGAATCCGAAAGTTTCCTTTCATGCCTTGAGATTAGTATTGTTATTGTGGTTTTGTGTGGTCAATTCCCGGGCGGCAGTCGTTACTGACCGCCCTTTTTTATGTCCGCTGAAAAAGCGATACCAAGAGCCCACTTCTCTGCCGTTGATTCAGTACTCTCGTTTCACAACTGTCGTTTCACATCTGTCGGCTCAGAACGGCGCCGGGCGACAGCGCACCAAACCCGTAACGCATCGAAACAGTATTTATCCCAGTTTGGACTACAATACGATAATACTCTCAATAATTTACTTCGGCTTTCAAAGAGAGTCTCGAAAAATACCGTACAGGTGGTCGAATCCGCATGGGCATCAAGGCGGAAAGAACAGGCCTGCAGGCAGAGACAGTACACGATTATGTTGACTTCAAAACCAAAAATAAATTTCCTTAAAGTCTACAGCAAACTGAAATTTCTGGTTGTCGACGATTTTGAAAACTTCAGATTGTCCATCCGACAAATGCTACGTTCTTTCGGTGTGGAGCACATTGATACTGCCAGTAACGGAGAGGAAGCCGTACAACGCTGCACATACGAGCGCTATGACATCGTATTATGCGACTACAATATGGGTGACCGAAAAAACGGTCAGCATATACTCGAAGAATTACGCTTTAAAAAGCTGATACGACGCACCGGTCTGTTCATCCTGATTACCGCCGAAACGTCTAAAGATATTGTCATGGGAGCACGGGAATATGCCCCCGATGGCTATATTGCGAAGCCAATCACCAAAGCAGTGCTGCAGAAACGGCTGGATGCGCTCATCGAACAGCGGGAAATACTGCTGCCGATCAATCAGGAGATCGATAAAGAGAACTATCCCGCAGCGATTACCGCCTGTGATCAGATCCTTCGTCAAAAAACCAAATACACCACCTGGTGCCTCAGAACCATGGGTGAGCTATACCTGTTGACAGGTGACTATGCCCATGCACGCAAAGTCTATGAAGACATATTATCATCCAGGGAGATTCCCTGGGCTCGCCTGGGCGTAGGCAAAGTCCAGATTGCGGAACAGCAATACAAAGAAGCCATCGACACCTTTAAAGGCATTCTCGAGCAAAACAAAGATATGGTTGAAGCCTACGACTACCTGGCAGAAATCTATCGCCTGCAGGGTAAATCGAAAGAAGCACAGAAGCATCTGGAAAAAGCCACACAACTCTCTCCACTCGGTATTCTGCGTCAGACTCAATTAGGAGAGCTCTGTACCCAGAATCAGGATCTCGGCAAAGCAGCTGGAGCCTACCGAAATGCAGTAAAGCTGGGTCTATTCTCTTGTCACGACTCATCCGAGAACTACCTTCAGCTGGGCCGAACCTTATCGGACCTGAGCGAGGGCAATGCCACAGATCAGGGCAAACAATACGCAAAAGAAGCAATTACCACACTGGGTAAAGCGGCAAAACGATTTGAGGAAGAAGAAGACATCAAACTCAAGTCGCTACTGATCGAGACCCGGGTACACCAGGGGCAGAATGATCAGGCCGCATCCCGAAAAACATTTGAAGCTGCGCAAAAGTTGGCAGAGGGGAGTGAACTACCCGCCGACACCTGCCTGGAAATGGCGAAAACGTTCTACAAAATGGGCGACACGGACAAGGCAGAGAAAATGCTCTTCGAGTTAGCACAGCGCTGTAATGACGATAAATCAATCCTTAACAAGATTGAGGATTTACTGGATGAGCCCGGCAACCTGGAAAACAAGATGAAAGCCCGTGAGCTCAACCGTAAAGGCATCAGCTACTTTGAAGAAGGCAAACTCAACGAGGCTGTCAACATCTTCCAGCAAGCACTGAGTGAAACGCCAAAACACCCTGCTCTTAACCTCAATCTGGTTCAAGTTCTCCTTAAAGCTATGGAAAAGCAGGGTAAAAACCCGCAGCAGATCGCACAGTGTAAAGGCTGTCTGGATCGGGTGAAGCACATTCCGACCCAGCACCGTCAATATAAACGATTGCAATTTCTGATCAAAAAAGTATCGGCTCTGTAATGCTCATTACCGTACGCGCTTTACTGACAGGCTACTCAACTCTATTCAATGGTCGAACAAGAAAGGACCCGCAATGAATCCGGATAACAAAATTGATTTTTCCATGATCCTGGCCTCCTCCGTCCACGATATGAAAAACTCATTAGGTATGCTGCTTAATACACTGGAAGATGTGTTTTCACAGTTACCACCAGAACTTGCAAATCAACCCCAGTTTGCCACATTGCAATACGAGGCCGAGCGGGTGAACAATGATTTGATTCAGTTACTCGGGCTCTATCGATTGCAAAATCAGGAACTAGCCCCCCGGGTTGATGAGCAATACATCCATGACTTTCTGGAAGAACAAGCCGCACGATACGAGTTTCTGCTCCGCTCCCGCGACATTGAACTGGAAATAGACTGCGAGCCTGACTTGATCGGATACTTCGACCGCGAACTCGTGGCCGGTATTCTCAACAATGTACTCGCCAATGCCGCACGTTATACCAAAGACAAGCTTATACTACGGGCGACACAGGACGATCCCTGGCTGACGATAGAGCTTGAAGACAATGGCCGGGGCTATCCCGAAAACATGTTAACCGCCCCCGGCGAAATTCTGAAGGGCATCAGCTTTAGTACAGGCAGCACCAGCCTGGGATTATATTTTTCCAGCAATGTTGCCGCATTGCACCAGCAAGGTGACAACAAAGGCCACATTGAACTCGCAAATGGCGGCTCTCTGGGTGGTGGTGTATTCCGGATTTGCTTGCCCTGATATCCATGATGTGCAAAGTGTAGTTCGATTAATTCGATAAAACTCTAACGCCGGTTTTGTAATGCTCTACGGCCAATGAATATGGTATAAGTGCAGACTACTCTGATTAATGGGTAAAACCATAAACAACGGACTCTGAATAATAAACGGGCACACAGCCCCAGAAGGATGGGAGATTGGCGGTGGCAAAAAACTCGATCGGCTTTGCATTATCTATCGTCAATAAATTTGCAGGTTCGGATATTGCGAATAAACTCCACCTGACCAAACCTGCCGAGAAGATAGCGTACTACTCTACACGTACGGGCTACCAGGTTCTTTCGTCTGCCAACCAACGTATCCAGAAAGTAAAGTCGCTTATTTTTGCCCCGGATGCAGGCACATCGAAATCCCGACACCTCTTCGATCTGCGATTAACCCAGGAACAACAACAAATATTCGATACGCTGATTCACTTCAGTCAGAATGACGTTAAACCTGCTGCCGCCGATGCCGACGCCCTGAAACGACTTCCGGGGGCGTTGTTAAGTGCAGGCCTGAAACTGGGCCTGGAAAAACATGCCCTGCCACTGTCCTACGGTGGAACCGGCATCGTCTCTCAATTAACCAGCGTACTCATGGCGGAAGCACTCGCCTGGGGAGATATGGGTTGTGCACTGCGTCTGTTGAGTAACTACAGTGTAATCCGCTTGCTCAATCAGTATGGCTCACCAGTCCAACAAACCGCTTATCTAAAGCTTTTAGCAAACCCGCAAAAGCACACGGCAACACTGGCCATCAGTGAACCCACACCATTTTTTGATCCCACCAGCCTGACGACCCGCGTAGAGCAAACTAAAAACGGCTATAAAATTTCCGGTCATAAAAACTGCGTTCCCGGCCACGCTGATTTGTTTCTGGTTGCCGCCACACTCCCGGACGATAGCCATGGCTTGTTTTTTGTAGATCGGCAACTCAAAGGGGTCACCGTCAGTAAAGACCCGGCAATGGGCTTGAATAGTGCAGGACTGGTTCAAATCTCCATGCAGGACGTGACATTGGACAGCTGGGCTCGCTTGGGTGATAAAAGCTTTAACTGGCCCGAAGTATTGGATCAAAGCTCCCTGATGTGGTGCGCAATGGCCGTGGGTGCCAGTCAGGCCGTGCTCGACTATATGCTCCCCTACTGCAATCAACGGCAGGCATTTGGAGAACCCATCAGCCATCGCCAGGCAGTCGCATTCAGCCTCGCAGACATGGCAACAGAACTGGAAGCCATGCGCCTGCTGACCTACCGGGCGGCCAGCAAAGCCGAACAACAGCTGGATTACCACCGGGAAACTTACCTGGCCAGAGTGCAATGCAATCATCATGCAATCCAGATTGCCAGCAAGGCCATCCAGCTGCTCGGCGGCCAGGGTTATACAGACAAGCACCCCGTGGAACGCCTCTATCGTGATCTGAGAGCGATCGCATTGCTGCACAATGGATTGCATGCCTGATTCCTTAATGTATTCACTCCAGCCAGAATAAACGGGTTAAGCGCGCCAAAGCCAAAAGAGAACAGACAAAAATGAACCTCGAAATTCCCAAAAAGTTTGCCTCGGTTATTAGTCAAGCCACTCAGGTTGCCAATGAAGTCTTCAGGCCCATTTCCCGAAAATACGACCGCACGGAGCATAAATATCCAGTTGAGCTGAACATGCTGGCTTCAATTCTGGAGGGTATGAGTGACGGTGCAGAATCCGCAAGCAGCACCGGAAAAGCGCAGACTGCAGAGCTGAAAAACGGCGCGCTGATGTCCACTGTGCTGACCTTGATCGAGCTCTGCAAAGGTGATCTCGGCTTGACCCTTAGCTTGCCACGCCAGGGTTTGGGAAATACGCTTATCGCGACACTGGCGACAGAGCGTCAGTTAAAACGATTCGGTAAACTTTGGGTCGCAATGGCGATTACCGAAGCCCATGCAGGTAGTGATTGCTTCACACTGCAAACCACGGCCACAGAGCACCCGGACCATTTCAGCATCTCCGGGGAAAAAACCTTCGTGACCGCAGGGTCCCGTTGCGATGCCATTATCATCTGGGCGAGAATCGAAAAAGACGGACAAATTTACTACAAACCTTTTTTGGTGGAGCGCGACACTCCCGGATTATCCATCACCCACCTTGAAAACAAGCTGGGTGCCCGCGTGAGTGATACCGCGACCCTCAAACTTGAACACTGCAACATTCCCAAGAGTCACCTACTCGGCGAAAGCATTATCGATACCGCCAACGACCTCTCTACCTCGCAAAACGAATTTGACGCTACCCGCCCGGCAGTTGCAGCAATGGCACTGGGCGTTTCCGCTGCAGCCTTGGGCCAAATCAAAACCTATTTTGAAGCCGCCAACGGCTCGCTCGATTACAAAAAAGAGCTCACGCAATTAAGGCATATTGAAGCGCAATGGTACAAAATGGAAGCAGAGTGGGAAGCCGCTCGCCTGCTAACCTTGAAAGCCGCCTGGCTTGCAGACAACGGCTTAACCAACGCCATGGAAGCCGCCATGGCAAAATCGAAAGCCGGTAAACTCGCCGTAGAGATCACCCTGACCTGCTGCGAACTCGCCTCCACCATCGGCTACTCAGAACAAAGCCTCCTGGAAAAATGGGCCCGCGATGTAAAAATGCTGGACTTCCTGGGCGGCACACAGCAAATGGCACAACTCCTCCTTGCGCGACAACTGCTCGATAAAACGGCAGAGGAATTGAAGTAGTGGTTTGGCCCACTCAATATTCCTGACTGCCACAGGAGAGACAATGAGCAACATCAACAACGTGCTTTGGGCTTGTTCAACAATGGGATGATGTCGCAGCTCGCTTTGCTCGCAGCTCCATGTGCCAGTCCCAAAACGCAGAAATGTGAAGGTAAAATGGTGAAGAATCTGCCGAGTTCGCCATTCTGATGATTAAAAGTAGAGAGTTACAAGTAATTTCGGGGGTATCCTGCTCCGATGATCTCTGAGCCCCAGAGGTGGATTACCTGCCCCCCTTGGTTTTTATTACTACTCTCTAAAAAGTTCTGGAAATTTTTCAAGTAAGTTTAGGGCTTCTGGAGACCCTAACTCAGCAGCCTGCCTTACTCGGGACTTTCCTCTTTCGATATCCTCGTCAACACCCCAACCTTGCAAGAGAAACCTTCCGGTAGAAAAGATCGAGTAAACATCTCCAAGATCAGCGGCCTCTTCGTATAACTTAAACGCTTCTACTAAATCTTGTTTTACTATAATACCGTTTTCATAGTAAGTCGCTATCGATCCGATTGCCCACGCGTTTCCATATTCAGCAGCCTCTTTCATCAAATCAAGGGCCTTCTTGTAATTCTGAGTTACCCCGTAACCGTGACAATAACAGTACGCCAAGCATGATATAGCTTGAGGTTCTCCTTTACCGGCGGCAGACTGAAACCAAATTCTTGCTCGATTGTAGCTTTTATCTACACCTTTTCCATCGCGATAACAAATCCCTAATAATGTTTGTGCTTTCAAATTTCCGTTATTAGCACTTTTATCAATCCAATGAACCGCTTGTGTGTAGTCTTTGTCCTCGCCCCTTCCATGATAGAACATACGACCGAGAAAAAGTTGAGCGCCTGAATCACCTTTTCGTGCGAGTTCTTCGAACATTTTCTTTGCGTCTTGAAAATTGCCCGCATAGTATTCCAGAATTGCTCGTTCTAAAGTTGCTTTTCCGCTTTCTACGATTGTCATTAGCACTCCATTAATACAAGCAATGTGATCCATAAACCTGGATCATACCTTTTTCCGCAGATTTAAGCTTAAATTTGAATCACAATTGGGCGGAAAAGCATCCTCGTTTTGGGCAGGGACAGGCACTCACATCGGCACTCACATCATTAGGCACTGTCAGCCTCGACCTGGATCACTGGATTCGCATGGCATATTGGCGTCAGTGGCGCAAGCCTCGAACCAAAGTGCGAAACTTAATGAAGCTCGGTGTACATGTACAAGCTGCAGTCGCTTATGGGATTACCACTAAAGGCCCATGGCGTAGTTCAAAGTCCCCGGGAATCCAGCAGACTCTATCGTTGGCTTTTCTTAAATCGGTAGGTCTTTACGCTCTGCGTGATGGTTGGATCAAGCTTCACTATCCTGAGTGAAACGCCCTGTGCGGAAACGCCGGGCCGCGCAGGCATGCAGGGTGTTGTGGGGACGGGGGGTTAAATACCCCCGGTTACCCAATTATACGTTTGCCCAGTTTTCTCGTTTATGCCAAATACGTAAAACATGTATTTCATTTTCTAACACTAAATATCTGGCGATATACATATCTACTGAAAGATCGCGAACCATTTCTGGGTTAGGGGCTTTAAGAACTTTACGCCCCATATAAGGTAGGTCTTTTAACTTTGATATTCCCTGTATCAGATTTTGGCCGGTCCTTGCTGCTGCTTCAGGGTTTTTAACTTCTATAAATTCTCTTAAGCTTTGTAAATCATCAATTGCTTCCGGTGCATATAAAAGCTTCATTTTCCAGGGGCATTCCTTTCATTTGACGATCCCCAGGATGACAACCAAGCCTCAACATCCTCTGAGTCCAAGCTCTTACCAGATTTAACGGAGTCTAGTGCCGGAAGGGTTTCCAACCATCGCTTCTCTTCTAGCTCCTGAGCTTCAATAAACTCTTTAATCGCTTGATTTATAATCCAATTTTTACTTCTATCTAACTTCTTTGCTAATTCGATTAGGGATTTATCTAAATCGTCCTGAAGACGAATACTTGTGACAGGCATGACACTCATCTCAATAAGATACAATGTAATACACTGTATCCAATCAGGTGCTCAGGTTCAAGATCTTTTCACGGATAACGAGACTGTAGAAAAAGCCAGTCATGGCCCAATATCCACGCACCTCAAATTTAATTTCTATCCATTAACCATCGGCTATGACTTATCCACTGGCAAGTTATTTATTTCGTTATTTCAAATTCGTGCGATCAATCGCTCTATCCCCGGGTTTGCAAACCAATCTTAAGCCGCCCGGACTGGACAATATTGGACAGGCATCATCCTGAGACCAATCCTGAGCTTCATCCGGATTCAACTTGATCACGAGTTGATAGTGATTAGACATCACAGCGCAAGCACAAATATCTACAGTGAACAGGGATGAAAGCAAACGGATACGGTCTTCGATCCACTGCCCGCGGTGTTCAAAACTTTGCCCGGTTTGATGATCTGTGCCGCAGAGGAATGTGCGACGCACACAACGGGAAACGATATGGTAATACGGGGCATCGGCTAAAGATACCAAGCGATCTGTTGGTAAACTCATGGCAAAATCCATTTTGCTGAAGGAAAGAAACTGGCTTGAAGATATGATGATGGCGCAATGTTGTCAATTCTGAATAGTTTCATTTGTGACGGGAGTGCCTGTCTTGTCTGTGATGTTGACAATGGCTTCAAGGGTGACTATCTGTATGTCAAATTGTAGGTTGAAACGGTGAGTGACAAAACGGTTAAACATCTAAGCGATAGACAGCGCGAGAAAAATGGCAGTTCGATTGAAGATGCCATTAAACGTGCCAAACAACATATCCGCAACATTGGAGCTGACGACTTGGAAGAGCCCGAAGGTTTTGCTTCGGGCGACATGAAGAAGTTTCTTGAAAATCCTGACGAATACGGAAAGGAAGATGATGATGCGCGAAAAGATGATAAATAAGCCACAGTTGCGTGTGGCATCTGTATGAGCGGACGGTGACGTCTGGCAAACCCAAAAGAGTGGCCATGGTTGCCTGTATGCGGAAGCAACTGACTATCCTGAATACGATGGTCAAGAATGGAACTTTCTGGGATGAGAAAATGGCTTAAAAGCTTGACTTGGAAACATCGTCACTTGTTGAATGCATTTATCTGGAATACCATACATTTATGCGCATACATTACGCGCACCACCTACAAAATAGTTTATTGCGCGAGCTAAACTCTCGGCTCGTTATACCATTAACGCCAACAACTGAAGTTGACGATAAAATAGCAAAAAAACTTTGCCCGGTAATTACGGTTGAAGATAAAGACTATGTATTGGTCACGAATCAAATGACCACTGTGCCTAGATCAATTCTAAAATCAGAAATAGAGTCACTTGAAAGATACAGATACCAGATAATTGACGCGATAGACATGCTCATTACTGGCATTTAACGCCCGCTTAAAATGCACTGCCAGGCGTCATTTTTGAAGTGCTTGTATGATTCTTCTTGATTCTGCCACTGCGTCAAGGATGTCTTCTGTAGTAGCCTTTGTATTAATGCCCGGCACATCAAACGGCGATTTTTCTTCATTTGGTTTAAAGTTAACCGTAAACGTTTTACCGTCCCTGCGCTGAATAACAATTTCTTCATTTTCAGCTAACGACAAAAGCTCAGATAAATTTTGACGCGCCTCTGAATATGTATAGACTCTCATAATTTACTCCAGAACAACTATATTTAGCTGTTTTGCCACTTCTTTCATTTTTTTGTCTAACGTTAGCAATGAGCAGCTCAACGACAACGCGCATTGCAGAAAGTATGCATCATAAGCATAAATATTAAACTTTAACGCTAACTCTAATGCCTTATTAATATCTACTTGTACTAACCTTACAGGTATAGCTTGGGCTAACTCAATAGCTTGCATTGCCTCATTTTGAGTTAATTGTTTTCTTTTAACGATTGCACTCAACGCATTACCAATTTCATAGGGTAATATTTCAGGCGAGTGCAACGTGCAATACAATTGCCATTGACCTTGAACCTTCGCTTTCCCTCTCAGGCTAAAGCGATTTAACTTTTTCGCAGTGCCAATATTGCCAAACACCGGTTCCACGACTGACATCCTGTGGCTATATATCTGCTTCCCTGCATCACTGTCGACACGGTGCTTCATCCAATCGGTGTAATTCGGTTTGCGCTTATCCGGCAAGATAAAAGTGACGGCTCTTCCATGTCCTTTATTGCTCTTTGCTGACTCAGGGTTCTTCATGCATGTGTGGTTTAACGGGCAATCTCGACACTGGAGCAATCGCCCTTCGAACCAGATTTTGTGATTGCCGTTGGTATCCGTATATTCGCCGCGACAACTCAGCACTTCGCCTAAAACACTACCGAGCGATCTCGGGAGCATTTTGCGCACCGAATTTGCTATTTACATCCCTTCCAGCTTAATTCCTGGCGTCTCACGATCAAATTTTCTTTTTAATCCGCAAATTGCGCCTGACCTGTGCTAACTGATGCACTGTGTTGCATAATCCGCCGTTTGGAACTTACGGATTTATGGATGGCTGTATTTGTTACTCAATCTGCCTCGTCAGGGCCATAAATATCTAGATCAAGCAGGATATTTCTTTCGCCTAGTTTTTGTAATGACTCAGGGCTTAAACTTATACCTTCCATATCACTTTCCATGAAAATGCCACAATACAAATCTATTTTGTAGTTGTCGGCCAGCTCCTGCCATGCATCGAGATTATTCGTTAGCTGATCCAATATTTCGGAAACCTGATAATCCAGATCACCGGGTTCTTGCTCTGTTGCACTTAATCGCCACATACCAAATTTTGCCACACGTGCCTTGCCAGAAGGTGTTTTTATTTCTTCTCCGCGCATCTGTGCATGGGTAGGGAAACCACCTAGCGAATTGGTGATATCTTCAGGCAATAGGTCATCCCCTGAGACTCTCAATGTAGCTTTAGTTCGACCTATTACTGCCATTTAGAAATTGCTCATATTTGATGTGTAACGCCGCCATAAACAGATGCCGAAGCATCGCGTAGGCAGTCCGGTGGAGACCGCGCTTTTTGCGGCCGGAACGAATTTAATGGCCTTGTTACGTTGCATTGGCACGATCCTGAAGATTGAAAAATAGCACCAAGTTTCGCGCTGTTGTTACATTACCGTAGTAAGGATTATTTTCGGGGTCATCAAGACTTCGGCCAGTGCGTTGCGCTATTTCCTCAACTAAATCTAGATCGAGATCATCCTCATCAAGCAGCAAGGTATCAAAGAGACTATCAGAAGCCTTAATTGGCACACTTTGCCTAGTGGGTAGTGCAGCCTGAAGTTGCTCATAGACAGCTCGAATGACCCAGGTATCTACAACCTTCGGGTCAAACTCTCTCGCAAATTCGCAGATGGATAGCCCTTCACGCTCTTTGCACAACCTTAAAAAATGCCTTTCCACTCTGGGTTGTTCAATTGCGCCCCAAACAACTACCAACAGAGCTATCCCCACAAGGACTACCAGATACCAAGGCTGATAGATAACGATAGCTGCAGCAATAAAGAGTAAGGAAAATAGGAGTGGCTTACTGGCTTTCCTTGGCTCGTACTTAGGCATAAATCGTGATGCTTGCTTCATACCTCACCTTGCAACGTAACGGGGCTGTAGAAAAAGCCAATCATGACCCGATATCCACACACCTCAAATCTGGTTTCATTCCCTTAACCATTGGCCATATTTTATCCGCTGGCAAGTTATTTATTTCGTTATTTCAATTTCGTGAGATCAATCGCTCTATATCCTAGATAACAGGCTGGTTTCGAGCTACCCGCACTCATGCTTATACCGTCTGTCACGCTGCAATATCCCCATAATTCAATACTTTCTCGATATTATGAACCATACAATACAACTGCCATTGACCTTGAACCTTCGCTTTCCCTCTCAGGCTAAAGCGGTTTAATTTTTTGGTGGTACCAATATTGCCAAAAACAGATTCTACAACGGACATCCGGTGACTGTAGATTTGCATCCCCACATCACTATCAACCCTGCGCTTCATCCAGTCGGTATAGTTGGGCTTGTGACGTGGTCAAGCAAAATTGTACAACCCAGTTAAGCTACTTTTCTTAATTCAACCATTTCTTTTTCAAACTGTACCGGACTTCTGTAATCGAGGTACGAATGCAGCCGCTCATTGTTATAAAACACAGAAATATATTCCAGGATGTCCCGCTGAGCTTCAGCTCTTGTTTGATAGCTTTTCCACTGAACTCGCTCCTGCTTTAAAGTGCCAAAGAAACTTTCAACGACGGCATTATCCCAGCAGTCACCCTTCTTACTCATGCTGCCTTTAAAACCATGTAGTTTAAGAAGTTTTCTAAAATCCCTGCTGGCATACTGTGAGCCGCGATCAGAGTGGTGTATTAGCCCAGCTTCAGGGCGACGCTGCCAAACTGCCATTTTGAGCGCATCACAAACCATTTGCGCTTTCATGCGTGAGCTCATATTCCATCCAACTACTTTTCTAGAGTAAAGATCTATCACTACCGCTAAATACAACCAACCTTCCTGTGTCCAGACGTATGTGATATCGGACGCATAGACCTGGTCAGGCTGCTCAACAGCAAACTCACGATCGAGAAGATTATCGAAAACCGGCTGCTTATGGTTGCTGTTTGTCGTTACTTTGTATTTCTTCTTGTGTTTGACTTTTATTCCCGCTTCTTTCATCAGTTTTCTGGTTTTGTTCCGGCCAACCGGGTAACCCAAAACATTTAATGCTGTTTTCATCCTGCGATAGCCATAGGTATCATCACTTGATTTGGCTATATCTTGTATCCACTCAATCATCTCCGAATGAGTCGGATCATCAGGTTTATTGTCTTGACGCTGTAAATAGCTGTAATAGCCTGAGCGCGTTACACCCAATTGCTGGCACATAATGCCAACGGGCCACACCTTTTTATGCTGGGTGATGAAAGCGTATTTTACTTTGCTTCCGTGGCAAAAAAGGTGGCCGCTTTTTTTAATATATCGCGCTCCATCTTTAGTCGTTTGTTTTCTTCTCGCAAACGACGAAGCTCTTCCTGCTCAGGCGTCAGTTTTCCATTTCCACGAAACGCATGACCGTCATCATTTTCATGCTCTTTAATCCAACGTCCAAGCACATTTGGATTAATGCCAAGATTTCTTGCCGCTTCTGCCTTCGAATAGCCTTGATCTATTACCAAGCTAATCGCATCTAATTTAAATTCTTTTGAGTACTTCTTTCTTACAGCCATTTTTCACTCCAGTTTTGAGGATTATCTCTTAACTGGTGTGTACAAATCTATTAGACCACGTCATTGCGCTTGTCTGAAATTATGAGTGAGACTTGCCTTCCAGCACCTTTTCGATGGTTTGCAGCACTTGCGTATTCCGGCGAACGTGAACATTCATTCTCCCCCTGGGCAAACTGAATCGAAAACAGATTGCTGCACTAGTTGGCGTTGCGCCCATGAACCGCGACAGTGGTACTTACGCAGGCAAGCAATTCATACGCGGCGGTCGCAATAAAGTCCGCACCGTTTTGTTCATGTCGATCATGTCTGCCATACAATATCACCCACAATTGAAGCCGATGTATGAGCGGATGGTGACGGCTGGCAAACCCAAAAAAGAGGCCATGGTTGCCTGCATGCGGAAGCAATTGACTATCCTGAATACGATGGTCAAGAATGGAACTTTCTGGGATGAGAAAATGGCTTAAAAGCTTGACTTGGGAACATAGTCACTTGTTATACGCTTTTTCACATGATCGGCCCTGTTAGAGTCGGTATGTATAAAATCACAATAGCTACTAAGAAAATTAGGAAAGCCAAAGCAATATTATATTTAAAAACTTTCTTAAAGTTCTCTCTATTCCCACCTGGAACCCAATAAAACATAATTTCGTGAAATACATAAAAAATTGGTAAGTAGTAATAATTCTTCAAAAGGATCTCTGTTGCTACCGGCAGGTCTGTACCAAATCCATTAAACAGATCTTTAAATTGAGGAATTAAGAATATTAAAACTCCATATGGAACCAAAAACAAAAGACGTAATAGACGTCTAAATACGAGAGTTCTCATCGTTAATTCTTGCATTTAGATTCCCCTAATACGTATAACGCCTGTGTAATTTGCGCCGCCAGGCGTCAAATTGACACACTTGTTAACTGATTCTCTCCAAATCCGTCAACAAAAGCGGATTAATTTGTTTAGCGTTTTCTAGTAGAGCTTCAGCAGTGCTGCCTGATTCCTTTAAAGCAGATAACTCTGCATCAGTTATTCCATACATTTGAAGGAACTGAAGATGGCCATGGGGAGTGTCTATTTCTCCAAGCTCTGGATCCAAGGCGAATGCTATCCCTGTAATTTTTGTATCTGATTTTAACCTTATTGGGCCATTAGCTGGCATATAGTGACCGGGCTCAAACCATTTACCAGACTTGAATACATACCTTGCAATATTTTGTATCAAGTGAAACACCCATGTTGGACCATCTTCATCCAAGTGAAATGGCTTTAGTCGAAAAGTTAGCTCAAAACCAAACTTGCTAAAGTCTTCCCCAACGGATTCTTCGTCATAATAAAGATTAGAAAACCCATAGGTGACAAAGTGATAATATCTTTCACCATTACGCTCAACCTCATAAAAGCTGATACCGTCGATCGGATCACTTCCTCCAACGGCATAATGCGGTGTGGCAGCCCAATGTTTTGGCTTTTGGTCCGGATATAATTTTTCTACGACCTCATCAATAGCCAACCATCCCGGTGCATCATCTTCCGTAAACTTTTCCTTGTACTCTTCTAAATTCACTAAGCCTACCTATACCAGTTAACGAGGCTGTAGAAAAAGCCCATCAAGACCCAATATCCACAAACCTCAAATTTAATTTCTATCCATTCACCATTGGCTATGATTTATCCGCTGGCAAGTTATTTATTTCGTTATTTCAATTTCGTGCGATCAATCGTTCTTTATCCGAGCCTACAGGGGCCTGCTTCGAGCCACCCGGACTCATGCTTATACCGCCTGTCACGCTGCAATATCCCCATAATTCAATACTTTCTCGATATTATGAACCATACAATACAACTGCCATTGGCCTTGAACCTTCGCTTTCCCTCTCAGGCTAAAGCGATTTAACTTTTTCGCAGTGCCAATATTGCCAAACACCGGTTCCACGACTGACACCATGTTGTATATTTGTTTTCCGACATCACTGTCGACACGGTGCTTCATCCAATCGGTATAACTTGGCTTGCGCTTATCCGGCAAGATAAAAGTGACGACTCTTCCATGTCCTTTATTGCTCTTTGCTGACTCAGGGTTCTTCATGCATGCCTGGTTTAAAGGGCAATCTCGACACTGGAGCAATCGCCCTTCGAACCAAAATTTGTGGTTGCCGTTGGTATCCGTATATTCGCCGCGACAACTCAACACTTCGCCTGCTGGACATTGGCATGTTTTCCTGATCGGATAAAAAGTGAAATCACTTGCGGAGATCACTTGTTTGGCATGATGGGCTTGTTTGGATTTAGCCGTTTGATGCCGCTTACCATAATTTATTTTTTGATCCGATAACTTAGGGTCACGGCTGCGAAGCCGGCGGAATGCCTGCCCCCATTCGTGTGTCTTTGCCGCAAACAATATATAACTTATAGTAGTTTGCAATAAGATTAATTTCAGATTAGCGTTTAAACCCCTTGGGTTTGCCGCACAGGAAAATTTCACCCAAAATAGTTCGCTGCCGCATAGGCAACCTCAAGCAAGGTTACCTATATGCGTACAAAAAAACTCAAACATTTTTCCACAACTCTCCGACTCGTATAATCTGGCCAATATCTATTTTATTGATAGTTGTCTTTCTTGGTCTTCTCGCATCATCGAGAAATTCGTTTTCAATTCAATACCAGTGCAAGGAAAACGAAACGGACCATTCGTGTTCGATATCGTTTCGGACTGAACCATAACACCCGGGGCTTAGCGGCCGATTTGGAGGTGCACCGCACAGGAAAAGCGATCCGCTGCAGCCCTTGGTTATGGCTTTAGGCGACCCGCATTCTTCTTAAAATTGCACTGATAACACTCTGCTTGAATATTGGTGATATCGTCTGAGCCACCGTGATAAATCGGAACTTTATGACCTTTTGTCCAAACGTGTTGGTAGCGTTTGTCAGGCCTTGCTGGAATTTCAGGCCAATATCGCCCACACACAGCGCAAGCTGGGCTTTCTGCCAGTAATTGCTCCCACTCTTGTTTCGTGTGGGAGCCGCCATTTGCTTTGATGCGCTCTTGGCGTAGACGCGCCCGAGCGTTACGACAATCCATGCAACGGTTCCAAGCATTAAATCTGGTGCTGCCACACTTAGTACAAACTGGCATTTCTCAAAACATCCTATTTTTACTGATCTGAAGGGACTTCTCCCTTTTGCTTCAATTCAAACATTGGGCAATGCGTATCGTTCCATTTCCGCATTAAATTTCCACACACAGAGCAATTGAAAGAATCTTCATCCCTGAGAGGAAACCGGTGCATCGTCACCTCGTAAACTGATCCACACTTTTTACACACCTCATCATCTACTTTTGAACTGCTCCAAGTCTTTACCATACCTACTCCATTCTGATGAGTTTTGTTGTCATAAAGAGGCTGTAGAAAAAGCCAATCATGACCCAATATCCACGCACCTCAAATTTAATTTCTATCCATTAACCATCGGCTATGATTTATCCGCTGGCAAGTTAATTATTTCGTTATTTGGCAGGGACAGGCACTCTCATCATTATTATTTCAAATTCGTGCGATCAATCGCTCTATCTCCGGGTTTGCAAACCAATCTTAAGCCACCCGAACTGGACCATATTGGACAGGCATCATAAAACCTAGCCCCCTTGAACACTGAGCACCAACGCGTGAGGATATCACCCTGAGACCAATCCTGAGCTTCATCCGGATTCAACTTGATCATGAGATGATAGTGATTAGACACCACAGCTTAAGCGCAAATATCTACAGTGAACAGGGATGAAAGCAAACGTAAACGGTCTTCGATCCACTGCCTGCGGTGTTCAAAACTTTGCCCGGATTGATGATCTGTGCCGCATAGTAATGCACGACGTACACAACGGGAAACGATATGGTAATACGGGGTTCGACTAAAGATACCATGCGATCCCGTGGTAAAGTCATGGCAAAATCCGTTTTGCTGAGGGAGAGAACTGGCTTGAAGATATGATGATGGCGCATTGTTGTCAATTCTGAATAGTTTGATTTGTGATGGGAATGTCTGTCCTGCCGAGCGAGCGGGTTAGTATTTCCAATGCGCCTTTGTTAATACCAAAGCTACTGTTGTACCAGCAGAAGGGCCATTCTAAATCGATGAAGTGCTGATTCGGTAATTGCCTCTCATTTGCCGGCTGATATTTCAACAGGAACCCTGTATGTTCAGGATGCTGAAGGATATTGCAAACACTCAATATACTACAGAGAATTTCACGCTCAGCTTTGTTACCTTTAACTTCTTTAAGAGATGCGGCAAATTTTGAAGCTGACAGCTTGTCACTCCTTGCCTCGAACCCCATTACCAGATTTATAAGTTCCTCGAAGTTGGTCTCTTGGTGGCTATTTCTATCTATCAATTTCAGGTCAAGCCAAACATATTCTATATTTGTTAAACGAACGCCGCCCCACATTAATTTTTCAAACAGCAGGACATCTTGATCTATCTCGGGCTCATTGTAGAAGCCGCAAATTGGACATGGATCACTTGTAGTGTGCGAGTGTTTTGGCATATTTGAGGCTTGAATTACAGAAGAAATAAATGAGCGATCTTGAACCTTTCTTGTCGAAAGCGACTGGGACAATAATGCAGCACCATCCTTTAAGCTCAAATCTCTAGATTTTTCGACAACATCGCTGATTATTTGGTCATGGCTAAGCTCTACAGTGCCCAAATTCCAGCCATGGTTAGACAGGTGCTCTGCATCTGAGTCAGATAAATTCCTTTTACTTGAATCTATCCAGCCATTTTTCCAGTATTTGGCTTTTATAATTCTTATCGATTTAGAATCTATATCCATTCTATGTATCAGAACCAGAAGGGGCTAACGCATGGCTCAGCGCTAACTGTTTTATGTACGTTGCAACCAATTGTTATCTATTTGTTTTTATAACCATTTTTGTTCATAGCATTCTATGTTTTTTAATACTTCACTTGGACTTTTATCATATCCCGTTGCTCTTTTACCTGACCAATTTACACCAACATTATAATTGTCCTTTTCAAGTCCTGGTAGCCAACGCTCTTTGAAGACACTTAACGATAACTCAATTGGTTTAGAATTTTTGTAAGCCGGTACATTATTAATTATTATGTTGGCTCTGCTCATTGATGACCAAGATGGCATTGAACGAATACCGCCATCCCCAACAGGAGCTGGGAAACCTCTATCATCTTTAATTGCCCAAACTACTTTATTTTCTGCAACTTCCTGATAAAAAAGTTTAGCTTGAGAAGCAGATTGACTCACTTGTAACTCCATTTTTCACACATAACGTCCGCATTTGTTGAACCAAGCCGCTAACGCGGCAGAATGTCAGACTCCGTACTACTTTCTTCTCACCGTCACTTGCGGCGGATTTGAGGAGACCCATTATGAGCTTCGAGAAATTTCAGGGAAATAAAAACTTTGGAGACAAAAGCGCCTCCCCGTTCGTAAATCAACTCAAATTGCGTAGATCGGGTTATTCAGTCTTGATTGCCCAATCCCAAACGATTGCCCTGCTCTGCTCCGACGATTATGCCTTGACCCCAAACAAAGCTGCGTGTAACTCGGAAACTGACTTATAAACTGTGAAGTCACTTTTATTTAATTCTCTAATATTCGGACGTTCGGCCTTATAACCCGAACTGTCGCCCTTGCTATGTTTAGCAATTTTTGCCATCTCTATCGAGGGCAAGCGCTCTCCGGGTGCGCCGCCAAAAAACAAGTACGGCCCTAGCTCTAAGGTCTCTTCATCGAAGTACATCCAGACTACACAACCTGACGGCTTTGTTCCTAGCTTTACATGTACTTTCTGCTTAGAGGTTTTGCCACCATGATACGATGCTTTTAACTGTATATGGCGTACGACACCATTGGACTCAATAATCACATCATAGCCTGAGTTATCAACTTCCGGCTTTGCAACCTCAATTTCGCAATCACCATTCGTCCACGACAGCTTTAAGAGCTCACCAACAAAAAGGTGTTCAAGTAATTTTTCCCTATAGGAAGAATGCTCTGTATGTTTATTTGTCATGAACTACTTTTTCCTGCGATGGAGTGTCAGAGGCAGTGACTTGATAATGGCGCAAAGGTACTAAAACAACTCAATATCCATACCGCCACCATCCAGTTCATCATTCGGCTCACTGGTTGGGGGCGCTTGGGGGCTTGGTTCAGTCGTTTCGCGGGAGCGGCCCAGTATGAGGGTATCTATGATTTGTTTTTGATGATTGATCAAACGTCTCAGGCTGGTTAACACGTTGTCTGCGGTGGCTTTCACGTCGCCACGGGAGTCGCCGGCATTGACGGCCTGTTCAACGGCGTCGTCAATTCGTTTGATGAAGTAGCTCTCCTGATCATCATCCAGCCCCAGGGTTGGAATGCGGGCATCCAGTTCTTCTCGGAGTGCAATCAGGATTTGTTGGCCGTCTAACGTATGCTGTTCCAGATTTTGGGCCAGTTCGGCCATGGATTTTTCGATGCCAGAATACAAACCAAGAATATTTTTGGTTTGTCGAAACATTGCTTCTTCGGCTTCCATGTTGGTGACTTTTGCCTCGGCGGACTCCAGCATGAAGGGGAACAGGTCTTTATAGCGACCGTATTTCTCCATATCATCCAGGGGCATGTTTTTGATCAGGAGCGCTATTTTTTCATAATTTATTTGCGTCCGTGCACCAAAATCAACAATTCTGCCCCGAGGTTTGAGCAGGCGCATAAGCTGCTCTTCCAGGGGCGCGACTTCGCCGCGCGCAGAGAAAAAAGATTCACGGTAGGCTGTGTTGATGTAGAGCGAACAGTTCAGCCCCAATCGGCGTGTCACTCTAAAAAACTCCTCCGCAAGCTCCGTCATGGCGCGAACCGAAAAGCTGCGTTCTGCGAAACTCAAAACCGCTCCCAGCTCAGCATTACCCGCCATGGCCACTAATGCGGTCTGCTCGGCTTCATCGGCCCGCACTTCGAGTTTCTGGCGGGTTGATTGATGTTTTACCTAAATTCTGCAAACAACATTGTACTTGAAAAGAAAAAGGCGATTTGATTCAATTGGTTATCACCAAACAACCAAGCACATCAGAGTCACCTTTTTCATGATCAAGAATACCCATAAAAGTGCCAAAAAACCAGCCGCAAAAATTCGCTATCAACACACCGGAAAAAAGCTGACTAGTCAAGCTGGCATTATCCCTGCCATGCATTTCCTCGATCACATCGGTTTTACCGAGGCTTGCCAGAAGCATCTTGATTTGCAACGCGGCAACACGGCTCGTTACAGCTTGGGCGACTCAATCTACCTAACGATTATCGGCATCATCGCCGGTGCCACTTCGCTCAGGAAGGTGGTTTCTGTGTGGGCAGATCAGGTGCTGCGTGAAGTGGGGGGGGGCTATCGATTCCAGATGACAGTACATTGGGTCGTATTTTCCGTCGTGGAAAGCTCAAGCATGTCACCCAGCTCGAACAGATTAATCACACCTTGCGTCAGGGAATTTGGCATAGAGCATTGAAGTCCGGTACTTGGTTGCCCGGAACCCTCTATCGAGGCTGGATTGATGTGGACTCGACTGTCAAAACCGTTTACGGTCAACAGGAAGGTGCTGAAAAAGGCTACAACCCAACGAAAAAAGGCTCTAATTCTTATCATCCACTGGTTGCCTTTTGCAGCCACACCAAAGAAATTTTGCAAGCATGGTTACGCAGTGGCAGCACCTACACCAGCAACGGCATTGTAGGCTTCATGCAGCAACTTTCTGCGCAGATGCCACCCAAAATGCGGCTGCTATTCCGAGGTGATTCAGGATTCTTTGTTGGAGAGCTCATGGACTGGCTGGATCAGGCTCGCCATGGTTACCTGATTAAAGTGAAACTCAAAGGCCTTGCCGCTTTGTTGGACAAGCAAGCTTGGCAACGAGTACCTGGTCATACCGATTGGGAACAGTGTGACTTTTTCCATCAATGCGGTCAATGGGAGCGGTCACGTCGCTTTGTTGCTGTGCGGCGTAAAACTGCTCTCATCACCAAAGGCCCTCAACAAGCCTTGCTGAATGAGCCCGTTTACGACTACTTCTGCTACGTAACCACAGAGCGGTTGTCTCCTTGGCAAGCACACACGACATACGGAAAGCGCGCAACTTGTGAAACCTGGTTGGATGAAGCTAAGAACCAAATGGGGCTGGCGCAAATCAAGAGCCATGATTTCATGGCCAGCTCATTAATTTTCCAATGCGCTGTGCTGGCGTATAACACGGTACGCTGGATGGCACTACTGAGCGATAATGACGAATTGAAACGATGGGAAATTCAAACTATCCGAACTTTTCTGGTACGTACTGCTGGACAACTCTTGCGTGGTGGGAATCAGCTTAAGGTCAACGTTCCGAGCAACCATCTTCACCCAACTCCGTGGGCTGACTGGTTAAAGTTGTCGTTTATTCATTGACCAAAATACCTATACTTAAATTCTTCGACTAAGCAAATTCCAGATTTGGAGTCAGGCAGACTTTGGCCTGTTGCTCCGGTTGATGATAAAGATGATTATAATTTAAACAGCCCAATCAAGTGAATTACGCTTGTTTCAGTTGCATGGTGTGCAAAATGGTGATCCATCGACACTAAATGTCGCTATAGTCGTATCGAATCGATTCAGACATATAGATTGCAGGATTTAGGTATAATTTTCATCCTGACCTCGCGCACAATACAGATCCTTGTAAAGTATAGTGGGAGTGGTATTGGTGAGAGAGGTCACTACAAATCGGGGATTCTCGCCTAAATCCATGATTTCCGCTTTGAGAATGGTTCGGAACGATTGAGGCCAGGTGCCGGCGGCATAATCGAGTTCATGATAAGTCCGGGTGCTTTGAGGTCGTTCCCGATCGAACAGGAGAGCATTGTGGCATCGCGTTTCATGAAGTTTTCGCGTGTTTTCAAGGTGAGGACTGGCCAATCGTTTGAGCACCTGATTACCGGTGAGGCCAAAGATGAAGTCGGTATGTGGATCGTCCAGTGCCAATTGCATCAATTCCGGATTGGAGAAGTGACCGTCGCCGCGAAGCACGATATGAGTTTCCGGCCAGTGTTGGCGAAGCAGTTTCACCACCCGTTTAATAATCATTGCGTTTTCGGCCCCCTTGGGACGTTTACCGGGGCGTAACACAGCGGTAATGAATTTGCCTGATAAGCCTTCAAACAAAAACAGCGGTAAGTAGCAATGGCTCCGATAATGATGATTATAAAACGAGAATTCCTGTTGGCCATGAGTTTGATCTTCGGAGTGATCCATGTCCAATACAATGATCGCCGGAGCGCTGGCATAACTCGCGATAAACTGTTCAACAAAGGCCTGGGCAATGCGGTAAATGTCACGGGCAGTCACCGCGTTTTCAAGACGAGAGAGTGTCGGCGCACTGGCTAATGCTTCGCTGACTTCCACGGGTTTTCGATTGATGGCAAGCTTGAACAAGGGATCATGACGTAGGCTATTGCAATCATTGCCGTCGTGGTAGCCGCACCCAATCTGGTAAATGCGTTGTGCCAATAAGTCAGCTAAATCGTGATCGATGTAAGAGGGGTGACGCTGATCTTTGATAGCTGCCGTCAGCCGATTAATCAGTCCGACCTGGTGGTCAACGCCGCGTAATAGCATAGCACCAAAATCGGATGACATGGCTCCGCCATCGAAATCTGCGCGCACAGTAAAGCCTGCGGAAGGAGGAAAACGAAGTTGAGTTGGGGTAGAATCTGACATGGGCGACCTTTCTTAGTTTCTTACGAAGCATTTTTTGCGAAATACTCATTATATCAGTGAGTTAAGAAAGGTTCGCCTCTTTTTATGAAATATTCGGGCTAGATACAAACAGCGCCACCGATAATCAGTACGTCAAGATGGCGGTGTTTCATCGTCTAGCTCCTGTCAGTCCGGAATTGGCGTTACCGGTCATATCCGGGTGGTTGAGAAAATCCAGTACTGTTTCCGTGAATACGGTATTGCGGTCACCGGCAACCATATGACCGGCCTGATCAAGCACGGCATAACGGGCGTGGGGGATGATCGATAGCAGTTCACGGGCGCCGGCGTCGCTGAGCACGTCACTCTGGTAGCCGCGAATCAGCAAGGTGGGCAGGTCAAGATGCTGTGCGGCAGCATTCAGCCTGCTGATATCGAACATCCCTTCGTCGTCCACCGGCATGCGCGCATGGTCAAGAAAAGCCGGATCCCAGTGCCAGTAATAGCGCCCGTCAGCGCGCTGACGCAGGTTTTTGCGCAACCCGGAAAGGTCCTCTGGTGGTGGACGATGCGGGTTGTAAGCGGCGATGGCGTCACGCACTTGTTCAAGGGAAGCAAAGCCGTCCTGATGACGGCGCATGAATTCGATGATGCGTCGTACTCCGGCCCGTTCCAGCCGCGGCGCGACATCTACGAGCACCAGTGCCCGGCATGTCAGGGCAGGGTCCTCGCCCAGCGTCAGCATGGCGGTCAGCCCGCCCATGGATGCGCCGATAATGACCGGGTCCGCATCCAGCGAGCGCATCACTTCGGCGAGGTCCGCAGCCAGCAGGTCGGCGCGGTAGTCTCCGTCCGGACTCCAGTCGCTGTCGCCATGGCCGCGCGCATCGATAGTGAAGGCACAGTAACCGGCTTCAGCCAGCGCTACGGCGGTATCGGCCCAGGCATGTCGGGTCTGGCCGCCGCCATGGAGCAGTAACGCCGGCGGGCTTTGCGGATCACCGTAGCGGCTGGCGCGCAGTTTTACGCCGCCGACACCGACAAACAGGATGATGTCGCCATTGATGTGAGCGGTCTCGGTGCCGGACGGCGGCATGGTAGGTCTCCGGTAAAATAATTAATTTGGTCCACCAACCAAATAATAGTCGGGTCAGTTTGAGGAAGCAAGTCATGGGCCGATAGAATGGCCGATCGAAACCGGTCTCGGGCGGCGTGCCCGGAAATTGAGGACGCACCATGCTATCAGGGCAGCGACACGGGCCGCTTCGCAGGAAACAGCAGAATGGACTGCGCTGGCTCGCTGAAATAGCTCGAATCCGTTTCAGCGTTTCCCGGGTGAGCGGGCGCCACGCCTGTAATCCTCGGGTGGCTGGCCAAACCAGCGCTTGAACGCACGCCTGAAGTTGGCGCTATCATGGTAGTTCAGCAACGCGGCAATGTTTTCGATCGACAGTGTACTCTCGCTCAGGTAGCTGGCCGCCTGGCTGGACAGGATGTCGTCACGAATCTGTCGAAAACTGCTGTGTTCCTGTTTCAGCTTCCGGGCCAGGGTGCGCTTGCTCATGAAAAGAGTGGCGGCGGCTTCCTCTTCACTGAGTGTGCCGGGTGGGCGGGATAGCATCATTTTCTTGAGGCGGTTCTGGTAGCTCGATGTCTGTGTCTGCAGTTGCGCCAGCATGGCTTCACACTGCTGCAAAGCGAGGCGATAGCTCTCGTGATTGGCAGAAGCGTTCGGTTCATGGCACAACGCCAACGGTAATCGGAGCGTCAACTGATCACGGCCGAACTCAATCTGCCCGGACAGGTACTCGGAATAAATCGCCTGGTATTCGGGCGCTGGATGGGTGAAGCCTATTGCCGCCTCGTCCAGAGGGCGACCGACAATGAATTCGCCGAACTCAAGCAATACCGAGATAATCAACTCCGCCACGCAACGCAGAAGTTCGTCATCGAGCGGCACCTGGAAAGTCTGCCTGCATTCGAGGTCATCACCTACCTCCTGCAAGTTCAGCTCGATAACGCTGGCACGGGTAGGCAGAAAAGTGTGTATCGCCTGGAGAGCGCTGAGCAGGTTCGGGCTGCTGCAGGCGGCAAAGCCCATCGCACCGTGGGTGGCCGGCGTCAAGCGCTTACCCAGTCGCAACCCGAACCCCGGTTGGTCGGACAACGTCAGGGCGTTGCGCAGAATCTGCATCTGCTGGACAGGAGTAATCAGGCCATCCTCGCTTAGCAGTTGCGGGGCGCTGAGGCCGGTGCCTAGTAATAATTCCGGCAATTGCCTCGCTGTCAGACCGAGTTCGCGGGCAATCAGTCGTGAATAGTTCGACGGAATATCGGCGCCGGATGTGTCTCTTGTATTGGTAAGTTGCGCCATTGGGGTCGGCCCTGATGAAAGTCTTGATTGTCTCTAAATGACCCCTTTGCTGTCAAGAAATGACCTCCTCGTTATGGCGATGTTGAATCACTATACTAAAGCTTAGAGTTTCAGAGGAAAGAATTCGAACCCAGTAAGACAAAATGATTGACTTTGCGGCAGGCTTCGCGCTGCCGCGCCTTATAAGACTTTTTAAAACCATAGTTTTATAAGGCGCGGCCTTCAGAACGAAAAACGATTAAGTTCTGGAGGCCGCTATGGACGCTAAGGGATACGGCAATATCCCCGAGATCCTGTTTGATTGGATCACATTTTTGGTTAAAGCTCTACCCCTACGTTCAGTACCCACCTTTATTGAGTTACTGATTGGGGCGATGCTCACGCCAACAGGGTTTGTCACTGAGGTATCGAACAGTGATAGCCAAAGCCCGCTTTTTAGATGGGCAGCCCGTAAAGGTTGTGTGGGTGCAGTTTGAAAACGAAGACGGTAGCTTAAAACCTGCCCGGCTCTTGTTGACGACTCGAACGAATATGTCGGGCATCGACATCATAAAAGCCTACGCCAAGCGCTGGAGTATTGAGCCCATGTTCCATCAGTTAAAGAATCGCTGGGGCTGGAATGAGACTTGGCAGCAATCCAGACAGGTGCTGCATCGGTGGGTTCAGATCATCTCTCTCAGCTATGCGCCGATTACGGCGGGACTGGTTCGGTTAAAGCTGCAACGGAATTTACAGCAAGTTGCCGTGAGGGATTGGTGGGACGTAAAGTCTCGAATATTTAAACCGCCAGCGAGGGCTATTGAGTAGTATAAAGACTCTCGCTAGCGAAAAGCCGCCTAGAATAAGGCGGGTAGAAGAGAAAGCAGAATTTATCCGGTCAGAAATCAGGACTGGAGGATCATGCTCAAACTCTAAACTTTAGTCACTATAAACAGAAGACCTAATTGCAGGAGAAAGCCATTGGCCAAGATCACCTTTATTGAGCATAACAATACCGAGCATGTTGCCGAGTTCGAGGCGGGCACTACGCTGATGCAAATCGCCGTCACCAATGCGGTGCCCGGCATTGACGGGGATTGCGGCGGAGAGTGCGCGTGCGGGACCTGCCATATCATCGTTGACGAGCAATGGTTCAACAAGACGGGTGAGATCGCTGATGCCGAAGAACAGATGCTGTCCATGACACCGGAGCGGGCTGGTACCTCGCGTCTTGGCTGTCAGGTCAAGGTTACAGAAGCGATGGATGGCATGATCGTTTATTTGCCTGAATTCCAGATGTAAAAGATGCGGAGCAAACAATGACAACGAAATCAAGCGAAACTGCGACGATCCAGACCAAAGTGTTTAATGCCACATCCAGAGTGGTGCCCATGCACTTGCAGATCAAGGCGCTGAAGGTACTAATGAAGGCAAAGAGGAAAACCATTGGCGCCAAGACTCCGATGATTCCCTTTATCGAGTCCACGGTGCCCGATGTTAATACTCTGACTCTTGAAAATATCGACACCAGTAACCCGTTTCTGTATCGGCAAGGCCAGTGGGGTGCCTATTTCAAGCGGCTCCGTGATGAGGCACCGGTGCATTACCAGAAGACCAGCCCGTTTGGCCCATTCTGGTCGATAACACGGTATGACGATATTTTGTTCGTGGACAAGAGTCATGAGTTGTTTTCTGCCGAGCCGCAAATCATTCTGGGGGATACTCCGGATGGTTTATCGGTAGAGATGTTCATCGCCATGGACCCCCCGAAGCACGACGTACAGCGTCGCGCGGTTCAGGGGGTTGTGGCGCCGCAGAACCTGAAGGAAATGGAAGGGCTAATCCGCAGCCGCACGGGAGAGGTGCTTGACAGTCTGCCTCTGAACAAGCCGTTCAACTGGGTCCCGACGGTTTCGAAGGAACTGACCGGTCGGATGCTGGCAACCTTGCTGGATTTTCCCTACGAGCAACGTCACAAGCTGGTTGACTGGTCGGATCGCTTGTCCGGCGCATCATCGGCCACTGGAGGTGAATTTGCCGATGAAGATGTCATGTTCGACGATGCTGCAGACATGGCATGGTCTTTTTCCAGACTTTGGCGCGACAAAGAAGCACGTCGTGCAGCCGGTGAGAAGGTCGGTTTTGACCTGATCAGCATGATGCAGAACAACGAAGATACCAAGGACCTGATCAACCGTCCGATGGAGTTTATCGGTAACCTGGGGCTGCTCATCGTCGGTGGCAACGACACCACGCGCAACTCGATGAGTGGTGGCGTGCTGGCCCTGAATCAGTTTCCCGAGGAGTTTGCCAAGCTGAAGGCAAATCCTGAGTTGATTCCGAATATGGTCTCGGAAATCATCCGTTGGCAAACCCCACTGGCATATATGCGTCGAGTGGCCACGCAGGATGTCGAATTGCATGACCAGACTATCAAGAAAGGTGATCGTGTGCTGATGTGGTACGCCTCGGGCAATCGTGACGAACGAAAATTCGAAAACCCGGATCAGTTCATTATTGATCGTAAGGATGCCAGAAATCATATGTCGTTTGGCTATGGCGTTCACCGCTGCATGGGCAACCGCCTCGCCGAACTGCAATTGCGCATTCTGTGGGAGGAGCTGCTCAAGCGTTTTGACAACATCGAGGTGGTTGGCGAACCGGAGCGAGTGCAATCCAACTTTGTGCGGGGTTATTCCACGCTGATGGTCAAGTTGACGGCGAAAAATTAATGAGCCGTCAGGGCAGTGTGGCGTCAGAGCAGTTTGACTATGTGGTGGTCGGTGCCGGCTCAGCCGGATGCGCTGTTGCTAACCGCCTGTCCGAGAGCGGCCGCTATTCTGTACTGCTGCTTGAGGCCGGGCCGGAGAGCCGTCGTAACCCGTTCGTGAACATGCCGCTGGGCTTTTTGCAGCTGATGTTCAGCCGTCGCTATAATTGGCAGTTCAACACCGAGCCGCAGCGGCATATGTATGATCGCTCGTTGTTCCAGCCACGGGGCAAGATGCTCGGAGGGTCGAGCGGCATCAACGCACAGGTTTATATCCGCGGTCATGCCCGCGACTACGATGAATGGGCGCAGCGGGGTTGCCAGGGATGGTCGTACGAAGATGTGCTGCCTTACTTCACGAAGTCGGAGAATTTCGAGCCGCCATTGGACTCACTTGATGCGCCGTTTCATGGTCGAGGAGGTCCGCTCAATGTCGCCGAGCGCCGTTATACCAATCCTCTCAGTCGAGTGTTTGTTGAGTCCGCAAAGCAGGCTGGATACCGCCACAACAGCGACTTTAACGGCCATGATCAGGAGGGCGCAGGTTTCTACTACGCCTATCAGAAGAATGGTGCGCGATGCAGCAATGCACGCGCCTATCTTGAGCCTGCGGCGGGACGCTCGAACCTGACGGTACGAAGTGGTTCACACGTCACCCGAGTCCTGCTCGAAGGGATCCGTGCAGTCGGTGTGGAGTATCGGAGCGGGGCGGGGCAGGTGCAGGTTCGAGCAGCGCGCGAGGTGGTGCTCTGCGGTGGCGCGTTTAATTCGCCACAGCTTTTGATGTTATCCGGAATCGGTCCGCGTGAGGAACTCGTTCGGCACGGCATTGAGGTGCGTCACGCGCTGGAAGGGGTAGGGCAGAATCTTCAGGACCATATCGACGTGTTCGTTCGGGCCCGGGCACGCACCCGTCTGGGCATTTCGATGCATCCAAGCTACTGGCTCAAGGGATTATGGGCCGTGCTGCAGTATCTGGCTGGTCGGCGCGGTGTGCTGTCCAGCAATGGCGCCGAAGCCGGCGGGTTTATCCGCTCCCGGTCGCAAGAGCCGATTCCCGATCTGCAGCTGCACTTCGCGCCCATGCTGTACGCTGATCACGGACGGGACATGAAGACCGCGATGAGTGGTTATGGCTACATAGTCATGATCTACGGGCTTCGGCCTTTGTCACGGGGCCGCGTCGGTCTTAACAGCGCTGATCCCTATGCGGCGCTGCTGATCGATCCCGCCTATTTGTCCGATCCCGCAGATGTTGAGCAACTTGTTCGCGGGGTGCGACTGGTGCGCGAGATTCTGGCACAGCCGGCCTTTGCGCCGCACCATGATGTCGAGGTTTCCCCCGGAGAGGCGCTGTTGTCGGACCAAGACCTCGCCGACTGGGTGCGGCGCAGCGCTGAATCGGCATATCACCCGGTCGGTACGTGCAAAATGGGGGTCGATTCGCAGGCAGTGGTGGACCCGCGTTTGCGAGTGCATGGCGTGCAGTGTCTGCGGGTGATCGACGCGTCGATCATGCCGACTCTGGTGGGTGGCAATACCAATCAGCCGGCGACCATGATCGGCGAGAAGGGTGCCGCGATGATGCTTGAGGATGTAGAGACACCCGGTGCCTGGAAAATAGTATCTTCCCGCAATTAACAGAAGGTAAACCCCCGGCTTTGCCGGGGGGCACCTAAGGGTTTGATCCATACGTCGGTCATTGTGAATCTGAAATCTCGACCAAGAGATGGAGATTCGCAATGAAAGAATATCAGAGTTTGAGCCACACAAGATGGGATTGTAAGTATCACGCAGTATTCATCCCCAAGCGACGGAAGAAGAAAATATTTGGTGTGTTGAGAAAGCATCTTGGTGAGGTCTTCCGCGACTTGGCCAGTCAGAAAGGAGCGCAAGTGGTAGAAGGCCACTTGATGGTGGATCATGTTCATATGTGCCTGAGCATACCGCCCAAATACGCAGTTTCTCATGTGGTTGGCTATATCAAAGGGAAAAGCGCAATAGTGATAGCCCGGTGGTTTGGCGGTCGCGAAAGGAACTTCACGGGAGAGGTGTTTTGGGCACGTGGATATTTTGTTTCCACCATTGGCTTGGATGAAGAGTTAGTTTGATCGTATATCCGGAACCAGGAAGCGGAGGATGATCGATTAGATCAGATGAAACTCGGACTGTGAAAGAATGCAGCTGCCTTGGGCGGCTCTAGAACTTACGGCGCCTTTGAGGCGCTCACCCAATAAACCTCCGGCTTTGCCGGAAGACATTTAATTTTCAGTTTGAGAGGGGCTATGGCGAACAAATCGCAAGAGGTGACAGTCATCGTGGGCGGAGGGCATGCAGCAGGTGCGCTTTTGGCCGCTTTGCTGCAAAGCAGATACCAGCATGAGGTGGTGCTGGTCGGTGAAGAACCGCACCCACCGTACCAGCGACCACCTTTGTCGAAGAATTATCTGGCCGGTGAGGTTGAGCAGGAATCACTGTACCTAAAGCCACGCTCGGTATACGAAAACGCAGGCTATCAACTGCGGCTCGGTGTGCGTGTCGATCAGATCGACCGAGACAACAAGACCGTCAGATTATCCGATAACAGCATGATCCGATATGACCGCCTTGTCCTCGCCACGGGCTCACAGGTTCGCCGCCTGAGGTCGCCGGGTGCCGAGTTGAAAGGCATTTATTATTTGCACGATATCGCTGACGCGGATGCCCTGCGTGAGGAGCTCGTTCCAGGTAAACGCTTGGTCATCGTCGGTGGCGGTTTTGTCGGCCTTGAGGTTGCTGCCAGTGCCGTCAAGAAGGGGGTCGGTGTCACGGTGCTGGAAGCTGCCGAGCGTCTGATGCAGCGGGTTACCGGGCCGGAGATGTCTGCTTTTTTCTATGCCAGACACCATGATGCCGGGGTGGATATACGTCTGGACACCGGGGTGACCGGGTTTGCAACCGGTGATCAGGGGCGTGTTGCCGGAGTCACGTTGGCGAATGGCGACATGGTGCCAGCGGATATCGTGCTTGTCTCGATCGGCGTCATACCCGATACCGCACTGGCAGAGGCGGCTGGCCTGGCCTGCGATGGTGGTATTCTCGTTGACGAGTTTACTCGCACCGATGACCCCGCCATTCTGGCGATCGGCGACTGCACACGTCATCGCAATCTTTTTTTTGAAGACAGGTTGCGGCTTGAGTCGGTAGCCAATGCTGTTGATCAGGCGCGTACTGCCGCAGCGGTATTGATGGGTGAGGAGAAGCCCTACGATAGCGTGCCGTGGTTCTGGTCGAACCAGTATGACATTCGCCTGCAGATGATCGGCTTGTCACCAGGTCATGACCAGCGTGTCATGCACGGCAGCCCCGCGGATAAGGGATTTGCGGTGTTCTACTTGCGCGACGGCTGCGTCATCGCAGTCGATGCAGTCAATCTGCCGATTGCCTTTATGGTTGGCAAACAGCTGGTTCAGCGACGCCAGGCTGTCAGCCCTGGCGTATTGAGCGATCCGCATACCGATCTGAAATCTCTGCTCTGAAACCGCCCTTTGGCAGCGAGGCTGGCAAGCCCCGTTCACCGGTATCGCTGTCAACCTTCCCGGCCTGCTGTTCCCCACCGCAAAGACTCTCGATCGGGATAGGGGGGAACCAATAGGTTCCGCCCCTCCCACACCACCCGGCATGCGGGTCCGCACCGGGCGGTTCGAGAAGTTGCGGTTTCACGAGAGTCTCGGCACTCCCAACCGATCGAAGTAGGCGATCGTCAGCACATGGTGGATGGCAGAGAGACTGTTGTGCCACCAGCGCCGGCTCAGGGCCGCCACCGATTGCGCAACCTCGGGCTTTGCTCCCAACTTCAGATGCTCCCGGTAGATCGTCTTGCCCCGTCGCCAGTGCCGGAGGTGGAGCATTCTCAGACGACGACGTATCCACTCATCCAATGATCGCCAGATGCGAGGCGTTTGCGCCAGCCTAAAGTACCCTTTCCAGCCGAGCAGATAACGGCGGAGCTTCTCCACCACCTGTGCCATACTGCGACCACCTGATCCCCGGGCCAGCTGCCTGATCCTGAGCTTGAACGCCTGTAACGCCTTGGTGGATACCGCGCGTCGAACGTCTCCATCCCTCCCTTGCCACAGAACATAGCCGAGGAACTTGCGATCAAAGACGCTGGCAACTGCACTTTTGGATTCGTTGATCACCAAACGCAATTTCTCGTAACACCGGCGTAGCAGGCGCATTGCTCGCTCTCCCGCCTTGTAACTGCAAACGTACACGTTGCGTCGAGTCGCCCCGAGGAACCTCCCCCCGAGGCGCTCACGGAACCGGACGTGAACGTCTCCGCTCATCCGGCTCTTCCCATTGAAGCCTGTCCCCAAAGCAGCGACCAATGTGCAAACAGATGCGTCTCCTTACGCGCGACACGTTCCAGCCAATGACTGGCTCGTCGGCGATGACCTCGGAGACGCTTGTGTTTGCGGGTCAGCCACAGTACAAGTTTGCGATCAATTTGCCTGAGCGTGGGATAAAGCGCGGACTTATAGAACGCGCCGTAATAATTTACCCACCCCCTGATTTTGGTGTTGAACATGCGCGCCAGATCGATCAGAGACTTGTCACTGCGATTTTGCAGATTCCAGCTCCTGACCTCCTGACGTATTGCTTTTCCCGCCTTGGCGCTGACCGCAGGACTGAAATTGACGAAGGTCTTACCCCACCGGTTCTTCGATAGTCGTGGCCTAAACGTAAAGCCCAGAAAGTCGAAGCTCGTTTCGGCGTAAGTTCCTCGCCGGTCTGCATCCTTGCAGTAGACCACTCGGGTCTTCAGCGGATGCAGTTCCAGTCCGCATTGCGCAAATCGCCGCCCCAAATCCTCCATCAGCGCTTGGGCCTGCGATTGACTACGACAGTGGCAAACAGCATCATCGGCGTATCGTTCAAAGGGTACGTCGCCATACTCACGCTGCATCCACTTGTCGAAGACGTAGTGCAGGAACAGGTTGGCCAACAGCGGACTGATGACACCACTTTGTAGGCTTCCCATACTTGACGTTTGCCTATGGGAAGCGGCTTTGCTGTCGCCGCCGCAGTCCTCCCACCGGCATCACCGCCCGTGGTTGCTGCCGCGACTTCAGCGCAATGGGGCAAGCCCTTCGCTCCAGGCCCATTACGGCCCTTCTCCGCTACTACGGCTTGCTCCGTCCCTGTACCCCGCATTGGTACTCTGGTGCTCATGGGGCTACCACTTGCGCGTCTCCCTTGGCATCGGGGTGACAGGTTCCCACGTTCCCCACAAGAGCCTGGATCGACTTCACGCCGCTTTTATGCCGGATGCCGCGTAGGCAGTAAATAGGTTGCCCCCTACGCTTATCCCACGGGAACGACTCCATCGTGGTTTTGACATCGTCTATACGCTTTCGACACTTCATCAACGGTTCACTCTCGTTCGTCTCTTCGATCCTTACCTGATCGGGTCATGCCCGACCTTTTCCCATCTCGCTCACCACCACGTCTCTTTAACGCAGCAGCAGTGGGTGGTTTGGTGCCTGCGCCTATACGCCGACACCGAGGGGCCAACCCTCATCTCTCGTGCAGCATGGCTGCACCGAGGACAACTGACCTCGGTGCGCCTTCGTGGCACACAGTCATCGGCGTAGCGGGCGAAGCAGTGCCCCCGACGTTCCAGCTCTTGATCCACCTCGTCCAGCAGGACGTTGGCCAGTAACGGCGATAACGGCCCGCCTTGCGGCGTGCCCTCATGCCGGTCCATGACCACCCCGCCATCCATGATGCCCGCGTTCAGATACGCACGAACCAGCCAGATGACTCCGGGATCGTTTATGCGTTTCCTCAAGCGGTCGATCAGGATGTCGTGGTTGACCCGGTCGAAGAACTTCGACAGGTCGACATCGACCACGATATGGCGGCCCTGTTGGGCGTAGCGTTGCGCAGCCAACACGGCGTCGTGGGCCCGGCGGCCCGGACGGAAGCCGTAGCTGTGCTCGCTGAAGGTGGGATCAATCAGAGGTTGCAGCACTTGCAACAGTGCCTGTTGAATCAGACGGTCGGTGACTGTGGGGATACCCAGCTCCCGCTCACTTCCGTCCGGCTTCGGGATGCCTACCCGACGAACCGGTTGTGGTTGGTAGGAGCCGCTCAGCAGTTGCTGGCGAAGCTCCGGCCACACCCATCACAGGTGTTCCGCGGTTTGGGCAATGTCCAGCCCGTCCACACCTGCCGATCCCTTGTTGGCCTTCACGCGCTTCCATGCTCGCTGCATATTCTCTCGTGCGAACGCCTGCGCAAGCAGGTTTCGTCCTGCGTCCTCCGGTTCCTGTCGCGGGAGCCCTGTTTCATCGCTGATCGCATTCGGTAAGGCTTCACCTTCCCGTTCCGCGACCCGCCCCTCTGGCGCGGGCATCTGATGCGTTACAGTGCTCATCGACAAGGCGTTTGACGCTCCTTCTCGTTCAACCCTTCGCCCTGAACAAGCGGCTACTATGGCTTCTGCTGACTTCTCGCTCCGTGTTGCCACGTCGCCCTTTCAGGCATGAGGCGAGATCTCCCCGGGTAAGAACACACTCCTTCACCGCACAACCGCCGGATTTACACCCCTTCGCCTTGGCCACGAGAGCTTCGCGGCTTCTTGCCCGCTCGCCCTGCTCAGCAGTGCCTCTTATCCGATTCTTGTTCATCGGCTCGCGGTTTACGCTCCACGCTTCCTCCCCACGGTCGGTCGCCCTTCCGCAGTTGCGCTTCACTTCGTTCGCTGTGGCCAGCTTACGGGAGGACTTGCACCTCCAGGAGTGCGCCCGTGCCGGGCGCACAAAAAAAGCCCCCTTAAAGGGGGCCGAAAAATGGCACACGCAAGGTGTGCACACGGGGAGAGGGCCGGATTAGAAGTCCTTGACCGGCAAGAAAGTGAAGTGTTGTGGTCAACCCAAACCGGACACTTTGTTAAGCACAATTTTCAAATTCAATCCTGATTACCACTCTTTCTAAGTCATGGAATGCTGTATATGTTTATAGTATTGGTCATGGGAAAGCAAGGACATAGCAATGGCGCGCAACAGAGTTCAGTTTCAGAAAGGTTTGAGCTTGAATGAATTTCTTCGCCAGTATGGAAGCGAAGAGCAGTGCTGTGACGCGGTGGCACAATGGCGCTGGCCCGAAGGCTTCATCTGCCCCTTCTGCGGATCAGATCAATACTGCCAGTTAGCATATCGGCAGTTGCGGCAGTGCAATCGGTGCCGACGCCAGACCTCGCTGACCGCCGGTACCATCTTCGCGAGCACCAAGTTGCCGCTGACAACGTGGTATCAGGCCATTTACCTGATCACGCAAGACAAGAAAGGCATCTCTGCGATGGAATTGCACCGTCATCTGGGTATTTCCTACAACGCGGCCTGGCGCCTGAAGCACAAGCTGATGCAAGTCATGCTGGAGCGGGATCAGAACAAACCGCTATCAGGATTTATCGAAATCGATGATGCCTATCTGGGCGGTGAGCGCAGTGGCGGCAAGGTGGGACGCGGTGCCGAGGGTAAAACCCCATTTCTGGCCGCTGTCCAAACCACCGATCAAAGCCAGCCGGTGAAAATCAAACTGACTGTTATCAAAGGATTTCGCTCAGACGAGCTCCTTGAATGGAGTCGGCGCCACCTGACACCTGACAGTACGGTGATTTCCGATGGACTGGCCTGCTTCAATGCGGTGACCGAGGCGGGATGTGAACACGACCGGATCGTCTGTGGCGGTGGCCGGGCCTCGGTAGAGGAGCCAGAACTCCATTGGGTGAACACGATCTTGGGCAATCTCAAGAGCGCATTGCGCGGAACCTACCACGCCGTGCGCCCCAAATATGCTCAGCGCTACTTGTCGGAATTCGAATATCGTTTCAATCGTCGATTCAATCTGGTCAATTTGCTGCCGAGATTGATTTATGTCGCGCTGCGCACGCCGCCAATGCCTGAAAAACTGCTGAAAATTGGCTTAGTGTAGGTGGTAATCAGGTATGAACATGATCCACCATCAAGTGGCCTTCAACCACTTGCGCTCCTTTCTGACTGGCCAAGTCGCGGAAGACCTCACCAAGATGCTTTCTCAACACACCAAATATTTTCTTCTTCCGTCGCTTGGGGATGAATACTGCGTGATACTTACAATCCCATCTTGTGTGGCTCAAACTCTGATATTCTTTCATTGTGAATCTCCATCTCTTGGTCGAGATTTCAGATTCACAATGACCGACGTATAGGTCAAACCCTTAGGTGTCCCCCGGCAAAGCCGGGGGTTTACCACTTTCGCATCTGGGCGAGATGAAACTGGCTTACGAAGATGCCATGATTCGACGCCACAATCGAGAGCTCTTTCTGGCTGTTCACGGGGAGGTAAAGAATGCGCAGCCACAAAATGTCCCAAAGCATTATTGGCGGACCTGGAACCAATTCATGCAGCGCTCCCTGATGGTTACAGGATTGATATTGCGGGTAGCCTGGAACGTTCACAAAAAGCAGAGGACTCTATAAATCAGGTTTTCCCTCTGATGATTGCCCTGATGGTAACTTGCGTGATGCTGCAAATGCGAAGTTTTCCTGGTGTTGTGATAGTGCTTTTAACAGCACCCTTGGGCGTCATTGGCTCTGTCGTAGCACTGCTGGTTTTCAAGCAGCCTTTCGGATTTGTCGCCTTACTTGGGCTGATCGGATTGGCGGGCATATTAATGCGCAATACTTTAATTCTAACTCAGCAGGTCAGCGATAACCTTGAGGATGGCATGATGCCGTCAGATGCGGTCGTCGAGGCGGCTGTCAGGCGCGCAAGACCGGTGGTGCTAACCGCTTTGGCTGCTGCGCTCGCGTTCATCCCTTTGACGACCGATATTTTCTGAGGGCCGATGGCGTATGTTCTGATTGGTGGTGTTGTTCGTGCCAGCGCTTTACGCATTGGCGTTTCGTTTGGAAAGTAGATGAGTAACTATGCACCTAATCCTTAAGCACCGCGTCGCGAATCACTCGCCAGACGAAATCACCTATCTCCTCAAGTGAATAGCGACCATCTTCACGAAACCAAGTTGCTACCCAGTTGAGTGCTCCAAGACCGATAAGGCGCAGCAAGTCCTGATCAACGTCCTCACGTAGCACCCCTATATCCGCAAGAGACCTAAGCATGGCGCCCCATAATGCCTCGTAGCGGTCACGCAGTTCGATCATTTCCGCTCGTGCTTCACCGCGCAAGGAGCGCCATTCAAACAGCAGCACGTAGACCAAATCCGAGCCACTGACTACTAATTCCAGGTGCGAATTTATGCCTAGCCGTAATTGCTCTACAGGATCTGTTGCGCTTGTCACCGCCCTGTAAACGGCGCGCGAAGCATGCTCCAAGCCCAATCGCATTAAATCAACAAGAATGTCTTCCTTGGCTTTATAGCGATAATGAAGGCTTCCGGGCAGCAAATTGCATGCTTCAGCAATTTCTTTCACCGTCGTCCTATCATAGCCCTGCTCTCGAAACAGCCGAGCGGCAGAATTTAACACAAAGTCGCGGTCAGACCCTTTTACTTGCTGGGGCTCTCTTTTCTTATTCACTTCTTCCTCCTGCGTATGCAAGTCGATGATATTAGTCGATATGTTTCCGTGGCGCACCTTTTTCAATTCTACAACCCCGCTCCCACCGCTCCCACTTGACCAACTCTCAAAGCGATCCGTCTTTTGTGCCAAATACATACATCCTAAAGTTTAGAGTTTCAGAGGAAAGAATTCGAACCCAGTAAGACAAAATGATTGACTTTGCGACAGGCTTCGCGCTGCCGCGCCTTATAAGACTTTTTAAAACCATAGTTTTATAAGGCGCGGCCTTCAGAACGAAAAACGATTAAATTCTGGAGGCCGCTATGGACGCTAAGGGATACGGCAATATCCCCGAGATCCTGTTTGATTGGATCACATTTTTGGTTAAAGCTCTACCCCTACGTTCAGTACCCACCTTTATTGAGTTACTGATTGGGGCGATGCTCACGCCAACAGGGTTTGTCACTGATGCCTGGTTGATGGTGGCAATGAAGCGTCACTGGAGCAGTTATTTCAAGTGGTTGCAAAAGGGAAAGTGGTCATGGGTTGCACTCGCGCAACAGCTGGGTCAGTTACTGACTCAATGGTGTCCCAATGAACAGTGGTATTTGGCCATTGATGATACCTTGGTGCTAAGGAGTTCCAAGAAAGCACCCAGTAGTCAGTTTCATCACATGCATGGTAACAAGGCCAACCGCCCGCAATTTGTTCGCGGCCAGTGTTGGGTCAGTTTATCAGCGATTGTTAAGGGGCAGAAACAAGCCTGGTCGATCCCACTGATCTCGCGCTTAACGCGAGCCTGCGGGAACGGTAACAAGCTGGTAACGGCAGGCATTTTACTTCGCGTGATGAGGTCATTTTTTACCGGGGCCACTGTCCTGATGGATAGCTGGTATATGCGGGGTACGCTGATTGCCTCCCTTCAAGGTATGGGGTATCACGTTATCGGGCAAGTCCGAAAGGATACCGCCTTATACGATGTTCCAGAACGAACCGGGAAAAGAGGACGCCCTCGAAAGTACGGAGAGAAATACACACCAGAGCGAGTCACTAACCTGGAAGAGACTTGCGCCAATGTCACGATCTATGGACGACAGCAGTCACTGAGGTATCGAACAGTGATAGCCAAAGCCCGCTTTTTAGATGGGCAGCTCGTAAAGGTTGTGTGGGTGCAGTTTGAAAACGAAGACGGTAGCTTAAAACCTGCCCGGCTCTTGTTGACGACTCGAACGAATATGTCGGGCATCGACATCATAAAAGCCTACGCCAAGCGCTGGAGTATTGAGCCCATGTTCCATCAGTTAAAGAATCGCTGGGGCTGGAATGAGACTTGGCAGCAATCCAGACAGGTGCTGCATCGGTGGGTTCAGATCATCTCTCTCAGCTATGCGCTGGTGCAGTTGCTCACTTATTGGAAAGAGTCGGCAGGTCAAGAAATGCACTTGGACATCCCTTGGCGCAAACATGCGCCGATTACGGCGGGACTGGTTCGGTTAAAGCTGCAACGGAATTTACAGCAAGTTGCCGTGAGGGATTGGTGGGACGTAAAGTCTCGAATATTTAAACCGCCAGCGAGGGCTATTGAGTAGTATAAAGACTCTCGCTAGCGAAAAGCCGCCTAGAATAAGGCGGGTAGAAGAGAAAGCAGAATTTATCCGGTCAGAAATCAGGACTGGAGGATCATGCTCAAACTCTAAACTTTAGATACATCTTCCACCCTTTTGTTTAACAACTGCTTGACCATACGGTCACCAAGACACATAATATGGTTGGCCGCCCAAACAAATAGTATGAAGAAATCTAGGGCGTGTTGACGTTTCACATAGGTAACCACTGAATTGCACATGCCATCGCCACCACAGATTCAAAATTTCTTTTTAATTTGTCATACCGAGTAGCTACTGCTCGGTAGTGTTTTAATCTTGCGAACTGGTTTTCAACCAAGTGTCTATTTTTTGTATAAGCCCCAGTCCATATCATCATTACCAACCGTTGAATTACGACGTCTTGGTATCACCGGAATCGAGCCTCTGTCTCTTATTTTTTGTCGTAATGGCTCCTTATCGTACCCCTTGTCACCTATGACGTATTCAAAGAGATCAGCCCCTTCCAGCACGTCATCTGCTGCGCTGATATCGTGTGCCTGGCCTCCCGTGATTTCAAAGTGTACAGGCAACCCAAAGCCGTCAACAATCATATGGATTTTACTGGTATTTCCAGCCCTGCTGCGGCCTATAGCTTGATCTCCTGTAGCTGCGGCACCACTGCTATGCTGATGAGCTTTCACATAACTGCCATCAATAAAGCCCCACTCCAAATCAGGTTCAACCACAAAAAATTCAAACACCTTTGACCAAATTCCTTTGGCTGACCATGCGTTAAATTTTTTATAGACTGAATTCCAATGGCCGAAGTAATCAGGCAAATCTCTCCAGGGTAGTCCTGTGCGCATTCGGTATAGCATTCCTTCCACCGTCATACGCAAGCTTCGCTTGTCATAGGCACCAAATTGAAGCAAGATTAGCTTTAGCTTCAACCAAAGCTCGTCACTGAGCATTAGTCGGGGCATAGCAAACTCGTTGTATCGTTGTGTGGGAACTGCAATATTGCGGGTTTGCTATTTTAAATCAATAACTTATTTCGAAACATCAACAGCCCCTAGTAGGAGAACAGACAAATGGCGCTGGCAAGTCGAAAGATCGGTTATGACGAAGTTGTAACGCGCGACATCCATTTCCCAATGAACCGTGAGATGGTCGCGCGCCACTGGTTTAACCCGTAGCGGGAAATCCCCCGGCTCTGCCGGGGAGACAGCAAACGTTTGACATATCCTGGAGTCCATCGCGGAAACTCCGAAGCGTGAGCCGCCAAGCACACGTAACGGAGAACCGCAATGGACGAGTTTGACAGCCTAAGTCACTCCAAATGGGAGTGCAAATATCACATAGTTTTTATCCCCAAATGCCGACGGAAGACGTTGTACGACCAGTTGAGGCCACATTTGGGCGAGGTGTTTCGCAAGCTGGCGAAGCAGAAAGAAAGCACGATTGAGGAAGGTCATCTGATGCCGGATCACGTGCATATGCTGATATCGATACCACCGAAATATGCTGTATCGCAGGTGGTTGGATTTATCAAGGGCCAGAGTGCGATCCACTTGGCCAGGGTGTACGGTGAGAAGCGCCGTAACTTTGTAGGTCAGCATTTCTGGGCACGAGGCTATTTCGTATCCACCGTGGGTCGAGACGAAGAAATGATTCGGGAGTACATCCGGAATCAGGAACAGGAAGATCAGCGCTTGGAGCAAATGAACCTGAGGCGCTGAGAACCACCGGATGGTGGTTCCGATAAATGCGGGGCCGCGTTAGCGACCCCGAATCAGCCGCTTCGAGCGGCTCACACAATTAAAGCCCCCGGCTTTGCCGGGGGATATTTACTGGTGTTAAAATCTAAACTCTCACGCTACCACCGGGGAGGCTCCTATGCCCCCGCCACTGTCACTGCAATCGCCATTGCACTTTGCCCTGTCTGGTCAGCGGATATTTCACAAGCCCATTATTCCTGAATTTGACGAGATTGACTTCAATGATGGTGTTGGAAAAGGCGACCCGGAACTAATTGGAACCCTCAAGTTTTTCGTTGACCAGACCATTGTTAAGGGTAATTCATGGCCGGCTGCCATAGGCGATCTCGCACTTCTGTTAATTAAATGACCTCCGGCAAAGCCGGAGGTTTATTGGGTGAGCGCCTCAAAGGCGCCGTAAGTTCTAGAGCCGCCCAAGGCGGCTGCATTCTTTCACAGTCCGAGTTTCATCTGATCTAATCGATCATCCTCCGCTTCCTGGTTCCGGATATACGATCGAACCAACTCTTCATCCAAGCCAATGGTGGAAACAAAATATCCACGTGCCCAAAACACCTCTCCCGTGAAGTTCCTTTCGCGACCGCCAAACCGCCGGGCTATCACTATTGCGCTTTTCCCTTCCTGATTACCACCTACACTAAGCCAATTTTCAGCAGTTTTTCAGGCATTGGCGGCGTGCGCAGCGCGACATAAATCAATCTCGGCAGCAAATTGACCAGATTGAATCGACGATTGAAACGATATTCGAATTCCGACAAGTAGCGCTGAGCATATTTGGGGCGCACGGCGTGGTAGGTTCCGCGCAATGCGCTCTTGAGATTGCCCAAGATCGTGTTCACCCAATGGAGTTCTGGCTCCTCTACCGAGGCCCGGCCACCGCCACAGACGATCCGGTCGTGTTCACATCCCGCCTCGGTCACCGCATTGAAGCAGGCCAGTCCATCGGAAATCACCGTACTGTCAGGTGTCAGGTGGCGCCGACTCCATTCAAGGAGCTCGTCTGAGCGAAATCCTTTGATAACAGTCAGTTTGATTTTCACCGGCTGGCTTTGATCGGTGGTTTGGACAGCGGCCAGAAATGGGGTTTTACCCTCGGCACCGCGTCCCACCTTGCCGCCACTGCGCTCACCGTCCAGATAGGCATCATCGATTTCGATAAATCCTGATAGCGGTTTGTTCTGATCCCGCTCCAGCATGACTTGCATCAGCTTGTGCTTCAGGCGCCAGGCCGCGTTGTAGGAAATACCCAGTGACGGTGCAATTCCATCGCAGAGATGCCTTTCTTGTCTTGCGTGATCAGGTAAATGGCCTGAAACCACGTTGTCAGCGGCAACTTGGTGCTCGCGAAGATGGTACCGGCGGTCAGCGAGGTCTGGCGTCGGCACCGATTGCACTGCCGCAACTGCCGATATGCTAACTGGCAGTATTGATCTGATCCGCAGAAGGGGCAGATGAAGCCTTCGGGCCAGCGCCATTGTGCCACCGCGTCACAGCACTGCTCTTCGCTTCCATACTGGCGAAGAAATTCATTCAAGCTCAAACCTTTCTGAAACTGAACTCTGTTGCGCGCCATTGCTATGTCCTTGCTTTCCCATGACCAATACTGTAAACATATGGCGCTGTTTGTATCTAGCCCGAATGTTTCATAAATGCTTCAAGCAAAACAACATCACTATTGTTTGACTGGTATCTAAACAGGTCACAACTCCTTCAATGGTTGATTTTCCGGATCATATTGTGAAATTTTACTATCTGGGCCGATTTGGCTGCTCATTTATTAACCATTCAAAGGTGTACAGACAAAACTACCCCTCCTCTTAATGAGGTGATGCTTCGTTGTTGGCTTATTGTTTTATCAGCACGTCTGGTTTAAAGCGGGTGGTGGTTTGGCGCAATACAATAGTTCGGTGATGTTGTGCAGTATCGATTTAAAGGGGTAGCAGCTCGGCAATTGGAGTTTGATACGGTCTTTATACTGTACGACTCGGACAGCGATCTTAAAGAGTTTGGTAATGATCGTGGAGGGTTGAGCAGTAGCCAGTTCTGTATTGGCCAACAGTTCAGTTCGGATTACTTGGTGAAGTACATAGGCGGCACACGAGAAAAACAATCGCAAATGGTTAGCCAGAAATGAGTGATCAGAAGTCCGGTCGCTGGCCAGGTCGTTTTTCATCATTTTAATATAACCTAAATCCTGCAATCTATATGTCTGAATCGATTCGATACGACTATAGCGACATTTAGTGTCGATGGATCACCATTTTGCACACCATGCAACTGAAACAAGCGTAATTCACTTGATTGGACTGTTTAAATTATAATCATCTCTATCGTCAACCGGAGCAACAGGCCAAAGTCTGCCTGACTCCAAATCTGGAATTTGCTTAGTCGAAGAATTTAAGTATAGGTATTTTGGTCAATGAATAAACGACAGCTTTAACCAGTCAGCCCACGGAGTTGGGTGAAGATGGTTGCTCGGAACGTTGACCTTAAGCTGATTCCCACCACGCAAGAGTTGTCCAGCAGTACGTACCAGAAAAGTTCGGATAGTTTGAATTTCCCATCGTTTCAATTCGTCATTATCGCTCAGTAGTGCCATCCAGCGTACCGTGTTATACGCCAGCACAGCGCATTGGAAAATTAATGAGCTGGCCATGAAATCATGGCTCTTGATTTGCGCCAGCCCCATTTGGTTCTTAGCTTCATCCAACCAGGTTTCACAAGTTGCGCGCTTTCCGTATGTCGTGTGTGCTTGCCAAGGAGACAACCGCTCTGTGGTTACGTAGCAGAAGTAGTCGTAAACGGGCTCATTCAGCAAGGCTTGTTGAGGGCCTTTGGTGATGAGAGCAGTTTTACGCCGCACAGCAACAAAGCGACGTGACCGCTCCCATTGACCGCATTGATGGAAAAAGTCACACTGTTCCCAATCGGTATGACCCGGTACTCGTTGCCAAGCTTGCTTGTCCAACAAAGCGGCAAGGCCTTTGAGTTTCACTTTAATCAGGTAACCATGGCGAGCCTGATCCAGCCAGTCCATGAGCTCTCCAACAAAGAATCCTGAATCACCTCGGAATAGCAGCCGCATTTTGGGTGGCATCTGCGCAGAAAGTTGCTGCATGAAGCCTACAATGCCGTTGCTGGTGTAGGTGCTGCCACTGCGCAACCATGCTTGCAAAATTTCTTTGGTGTGGCTGCAAAAGGCAACCAGTGGATGATAAGAATTAGAGCCTTTTTTCGTTGGGTTGTAGCCTTTTTCAGCACCTTCCTGTTGACCGTAAACGGTTTTGACAGTCGAGTCCACATCAATCCAGCCTCGATAGAGGGTTCCGGGCAACCAAGTACCGGACTTCAATGCTCTATGCCAAATTCCCTGACGCAAGGTGTGATTAATCTGTTCGAGCTGGGTGACATGCTTGAGCTTTCCACGACGGAAAATACGACCCAATGTACTGTCATCTGGAATCGATAGCCACCCCCCCCCACTTCACGCAGCACCTGATCTGCCCACACAGAAACCACCTTCCTGAGCGAAGTGGCACCGGCGATGATGCCGATAATCGTTAGGTAGATTGAGTCGCCCAAGCTGTAACGAGCCGTGTTGCCGCGTTGCAAATCAAGATGCTTCTGGCAAGCCTCGGTAAAACCGATGTGATCGAGGAAATGCATGGCAGGGATAATGCCAGCTTGACTAGTCAGCTTTTTTCCGGTGTGTTGATAGCGAATTTTTGCGGCTGGTTTTTTGGCACTTTTATGGGTATTCTTGATCATGAAAAAGGTGACTCTGATGTGCTTGGTTGTTTGATGATAACCAATTGAATCAAATCGCCTTTTTCTTTTCAAGTACAATGTTGTTTGCAGAATTTAGGTATAATTTTCATCCTGACCTCGCGCACAATACAGATCCTTGTAAAGTATAGTGGGAGTGGTATTGGTGAGAGAGGTCACTACAAATCGGGGATTCTCGCCTAAATCCATGATTTCCGCTTTGAGAATGGTTCGGAACGATTGAGGCCAGGTGCCGGCGGCATAATCGAGTTCATGATAAGTCCGGGTGCTTTGAGGTCGTTCCCGATCGAACAGGAGAGCATTGTGGCATCGCGTTTCATGAAGTTTTCGCGTGTTTTCAAGGTGAGGACTGGCCAATCGTTTGAGCACCTGATTACCGGTGAGGCCAAAGATGAAGTCGGTATGTGGATCGTCCAGTGCCAATTGCATCAATTCCGGATTGGAGAAGTGACCGTCGCCGCGAAGCACGATATGAGTTTCCGGCCAGTGTTGGCGAAGCAGTTTCACCACCCGTTTAATAATCATTGCGTTTTCGGCCCCCTTGGGACGTTTACCGGGGCGTAACACAGCGGTAATGAATTTGCCTGACAAGCCTTCAAACAAAAACAGCGGTAAGTAGCAATGGCTCCGATAATGATGATTATAAAACGAGAATTCCTGTTGGCCATGAGTTTGATCTTCGGAGTGATCCATGTCCAATACAATGATTGCCGGAGCGCTGGCATAACTCGCGATAAACTGTTCAACAAAGGCCTGGGCAATGCGGTAAATGTCACGGGCAGTCACCGCGTTTTCAAGACGAGAGAGTGTCGGCGCACTGGCTAATGCTTCGCTGACTTCCACGGGTTTTCGATTGATGGCAAGCTTGAACAAGGGATCATGACGTAGGCTATTGCAATCATTGCCGTCGTGGTAGCCGCACCCAATCTGGTAAATGCGTTGTGCCAATAAGTCAGCTAAATCGTGATCGATGTAAGAGGGGTGACGCTGATCTTTGATAGCTGCCGTCAGCCGATTAATCAGTCCGACCTGGTGGTCAACGCCGCGTAATAGCATAGCACCAAAATCGGATGACATGGCTCCGCCATCGAAATCTGCGCGCACAGTAAAGCCTGCGGAAGGAGGAAAACGAAGTTGAGTTGGGGTAGAATCTGACATGGGCGACCTTTCTTAGTTTCTTACGAAGCATTTTTTGCGAAATACCCATTATATCAGTGGGTTAAGAAAGGTTTGCCTCTTTTTATGAAATATTCGGGTTAGAGCCTTTTTTCGTTGGGTTGTAGCCTTTTTCAGCACCTTCCTGTTGACCGTAAACGGTTTTGACAGTCGAGTCCACATCAATCCAGCCTCGATAGAGGGTTCCGGGCAACCAAGTACCGGACTTCAATGCTCTATGCCAAATTCCCTGACGCAAGGTGTGATTAATCTGTTCGAGCTGGGTGACATGCTTGAGCTTTCCACGACGGAAAATACGACCCAATGTACTGTCATCTGGAATCGATAGCCACCCCCCCCCACTTCACGCAGCACCTGATCTGCCCACACAGAAACCACCTTCCTGAGCGAAGTGGCACCGGCGATGATGCCGATAATCGTTAGGTAGATTGAGTCGCCCAAGCTGTAACGAGCCGTGTTGCCGCGTTGCAAATCAAGATGCTTCTGGCAAGCCTCGGTAAAACCGATGTGATCGAGGAAATGCATGGCAGGGATAATGCCAGCTTGACTAGTCAGCTTTTTTCCGGTGTGTTGATAGCGAATTTTTGCGGCTGGTTTTTTGGCACTTTTATGGGTATTCTTGATCATGAAAAAGGTGACTCTGATGTGCTTGGTTGTTTGGCGATAACCAATTGAATCAAGTCGCCTTTTTCTTTTCAAGTACAATGTTGTTTGCAGAATTTAGGTTTCATATTTACCGCTATTTGCAGTATGGTGAAATATCAGACTTCGTGGAACAATTAGCGTCCTTACATAGGTAGAACATTAAGCCACCTCACAGAGCTGTAGACCCAAACTGAATCTACCCGAATTGCAGTCTCTTTTGGGGTGGGCTCTCCCCGCATGATGCCCAAGAAAGATAATCAATTTGCGCGCATTGAGTTCAGTTGCCTTCTGGTCAAAGCGCATGATGCCAAGCATCGTATCGCAAAAGGTCATCGTACAGCACATCGCTGTTTTTCGAGTGGATAGCGCTTTGTCGAGTATACGCTGCGCGCTGTGACACATAAAACGCTTTATGAGTGCCGCCGCAATCGCCGCCCAAATTAACCCGGTTGCTACTGATTCCTTGCCGGTATCAAAGCACCGCAGATTGGCATAGGATTTCCACTCTTTGAACAACAATTCGATTTGCCAGCGTAACCGGTAAGCCTCACTGACCTCGTCCAGAGAAAACTGCGTTTGAGGGAGGTTGGTGATCAACCAGGAGAATTTCTTTTCCTGCTTGATCCAGCAAGCGATCAATCTCGCGGTAATCGTGTGCTTTCCTTTTTTCCAGGAAACAATTAGTTCCGTACGTTGTCGCTTGAGTAATTTGCCTTGAACAGATTTCAGCGGCTTTCCCTGCACGTGCTTCAGCATTTTGCCATCTTCCCGATGAGCAGATACAACGGTGGGGTTGATGTTGTTCTTGCATCGTGCGACATAAAACCCTCCAGCATCCTGCAGATCTTGAAACCATTCCAAATCAAAGTAACCCCGGTCAACCAGTAACAGACACCCAGATAGAGTTTGTGGCTCAGGGAGGTAATCCCGCTCGCTGGCTGTGTCGGGCGTCAACGAGATAGTGCATGGTTGGTCTGCCAAAAGATCCATGGTCACCTGAAGCTCAACTGCGGCAGGACTGACGGTTTTGAAACGGCCAGGAAACGACTTCTTCAACGAATCCTTCACGGCAAATGAGCTGCCATCTTGAATCAGGATCTGTTTAAACTGATGAAAAGAGTGGCCTTCCGGGAATGCCAGTGCAGGCTGCAACCAGTCAGTGAGAAGTGATGACAACACTTCCCGCATGAATTCGGGAAACTCTGGTTTCGAAAACTGGTTGTGAAAGGCACGATAAGTGATGTTGCTGTCAGACCACTCACAATATCGACGCTGAATGTCAGCTACACTTTCAATGGTGCTAGACGCCATTATGGCAACCAGGCAAGTCACTAGCTTGAAAGGCGTGATTCGTCTTTGCCGAACACAGAAATCTGCCTGTTTTGCGATTTCAGTGATCTTTTCTGGATTGAAGGAGTGGGTGAGTTTTTCGAGAAATGTGGTAAATTTACGCTGGTTCATTCTGCTTTAAGGTCGGTTGATTGTTTGGCGACTAATAATCTACCTTATCGCAGAATAAATCCATAATAATATCATTGGGTTATCCTATATTTGCGCTTAATGTTCTACCTATGAGCGTCCTTAAGTTCTAGCTCTAAGAGGGGGTCCTCCACTAATTGCCGCTTGGTTGAAGATGCATTATTTGATTCACTCACAACACTAACAAGAAATACATTTATCGCTGTTAAGCAGCTCAGCATGGCAATGAACTCAAGCACAATGATTTCCCTTTGATAAAAAAAGCAAAATAGCGCACATGCAGAGGTTGGTCAACCACCCAATTACCGTGCAGCAAGTGTTGAGGGTGAGGAGAAGAAGGGGTAAATACGCTACATGGCCACCTGGCTCAAAACCGTAGGTTTTTCAGATGCCCTTGCCGATCCATTATGCCGTCGCAGAGTCTTACAGAGGGGTTTTATTTTTTTCTAAAATGTCCTGGAATGGTATTGATAATTGGTTGGTTAACCAATAAAGTACCAGTGAAGCTAAACACCCTCTGAAGGCTTGTGCGGAGGCCCTTTATGAAAGCGATACCAATAAAGCCACGAAAAGTAACCTTTGATGTATCTACTGTTCCACGGCATTGGAATGGTGGAGACCCTGTCCTAACTCGTTTCTTTGATGCCCTTTCAGTGCATTTCCCCGAGGGTGAACGGTTTTTTATCCAGTCGGTACGGAATTTCCAAGATCGGGTAAAGGAGCCAGGTTTACGTGAAGACATTCGCCACTTTATTCGTCAAGAGGGACAGCATGGTATTGTCCACGATCATTTCAATGAGGTGATGGTTGGGCAGGGTGTTGATGTTGACAAGATTACCAGCAATCTGCGGCGTTTCATTCGCTCGTCACAAAAGTACTTGCCAGAAAAGTATCAGCTGGCGATGACTGCAGCATTCGAACATTTTACGGCCACTCTGGGCGAGGCAATGCTCAAGGAAGAAATTGACATGTTTGCCGAAGCGGACCCTGTGATGAGAGCGATGTTTCTCTGGCATGGTGTGGAAGAGGTTGAGCATAAGGCAGTTGCCTACGATGTCTATCAAACAGCGGCGGGCGGCGGGTATCTGTCACGGGTCTCGGCGTTGGTAGTGACCATCCTAATGATTCATCTGGTGGTCGGGCCGGTGTTTGTGAATATGTTGCGTCTAGATGGCGCCATGCGCCAGCCTGGCGTCGTGTTGCGTGGGCTGAATCGTCTCTATGGTTGGCGTGGTATTTTGACTCGAATGTTGCCTGAATTCCTGGCTTGGTTCCGTCCGGGGTTTCATCCTTGGGATACGGGCATGCCAGAGAAAGTGGCGGCATGGGTGGAAGAGTATGAGGGTCATGGCGACCCAATGCGTGCATCCGCTGCTGTATACGGAAGCTCGCCGATGAGCGAGGCAGCCTGAGTGGATGGCGAAAAGGCGATTATGACACACTGCCATAGGCCGGGCAGGCATTGTGGCAGTTCAGCAATCCGTGACTTGCTTGAATTCCATGGCTTATTGATGAGCGAAGCATGTTGTTTCGGCCTCGGGGCTGGACTCGGTATTACTTACGTGGAGATACCAGGTACCAGCTCCCCTTTCATTGTTCATGTGCGCTCAATGGGGTTCGAGGAGAAGGTGTTTAATACCTTAGAGGTTCCTTTTTGTTGGACCAGTTACAGCAATAAGCCGTCCGCCAGTGCTGATTTATATCAGGCATTGCATGAAAACCGGCCTGCATTGCTTTTAACGGATATATATCATCTGCCTTATTTTGGCAGTAGCACGCATTTTCCTGGGCATGCCATCGTGGCATGGCTCCGCGACGAGGAGCGTAATGAGGTGCTGGTTAGCGATACGGAGCGCCCGGACTTAATTGCGGTTGCGGCGAATAACTTGGCTGATGCACGTTTCTCGACCGCGCCACCCTTCATTCATCACGGTAATATGTTCGCGCCTCACGCCATTGATACCAGTGTAACTCCAGAGCGCGTGCGGCAAGCAATCTTCGACAATGCCTACGCATTGGCTAACGGAAACCGTTTTAGCGGTCTCGCGGCTCTGGAAACCTGGGTTGGGGAGCTGCCACGCTGGGCTGTGGACGAAAACTGGCGCTGGTCGTTACGCTTTGCCTATCAGGTGATCGAAAAGCGCGGTACTGGCGGTGCCGGATTCCGTGCCATGTATGCCGATTTTTTGGAAGAAGTGGGAGATATGCTCCCCGCTGTAATTCATGCGAATTTGGTGGAATTGATGCGTAGCGCGGCAGCGAGCTGGTCTGATTTGGCTGAGACCTTGAAACAGGGCTCCGAGTCGATGGTGTTCCCCTTCGTTGAAATAAAGAGCGCCATTAATCATGTAAGGATGCGCGAGTCACATTACGTGAAATATGCGCTGGATGTCCTGACCTAATTCACAGCAAATCAATAGGTTCGGGGATGCAACTAATTAACAGAAGGTAAACCCCCGGCTTTGCCGGGGGACACCTAAGGGTTTGACCTATACGTCGGTCATTGTGAATCTGAAATCTCGACCAAGAGATGGAGATTCACAATGAAAGAGTATCAGAGTTTGAGCCACACAAGATGGGATTGTAAGTATCACGTAGTATTCATCCTCAAGCGACGGAAGAAGAAAATATTTGGTGTGTTGAGAAAGCATCTTGGTGAGGTCTTCCGCGACTTGGCCAGTCAGAAAGGAGCGCAAGTGGTTGAAGGCCACTTGATGGTGGATCATGTTCATATGTGCCTGAGCATACCGCCCAAATACGCAGTTTCTCATGTGGTTGGCTATATCAAAGGGAGAAGCGCAATAGTGATAGCCCGGTGGTTTGGCGGTCGCGAAAGGAACTTCACGGGAGAGGTGTTTTGGGCACGTGGATATTTTGTTTCCACCATTGGCATGGATGAAGACTTGGTTCGATCGTATATCCGGAACCAGGAAGCGGAGGATGATCGATTAGATCAGATGAAACTCGGACTGTGAAAGAATGCAGCCGCCTTGGGCGGCTCTAGAACTTACGGCGCCTTTGAGGCGCTCACCCAATAAACCTCCGGCTTTGCCGGAGGTCATTTAATTATAAAAGAAGTTACCAATGAATAAGCAAGATACCTTAGCGGCGGATCATAATATGACGATCGCCGAAACATTTTTTGGAGCAACTCATCCCTTGTTTAATGCGTTTGGCGTACAGGTGGAAGAAATCGGCAAGGGGCGAGCAGTGATGAGTCTCGCCTGCCGTCCTGCCCTTTGCAACCGGGTTGGCGGCGTTCATCGCGGAGTGGTTGTTACTTTGTTGGATACCAATTGTGGGCTGGCGATATTTTCGCGACTTGGTGATATGCGCCCGATTGCTACTATCGATCTTCGCGTCGACTTTATCGAGGAAGTGCCTAGCGGAGAGGGTGTTTTCAGTGAGGTGGAGTGTTATGCAGTACAGGGTGATATAGCTTACGTCCGCGGGCGCGCTTGCGCGTTCTCTGATAACACCTTATTGGCTTCGGTATCAGGCTCATTTGCTGTTGGCACTCTTGGTCCGGCGTTTGATTCAGATATAAAAAAGGAGCTAAGAAATGAGTGAATCAACTGTGTTTGAAGCTCCACGAATGAATAAAGTGCAGAAAGAGATGCTTGAGAATACCCCTTTTGTGGAGTTTCTGGGGCTTGAAGCAGTGAGTTCGGGTAAAGGTATAGCTTATCAAGTGTCTTTCCGCGAGGAGCATATTGGCAATACACTGCTACGCACTTTTCACGGAGGCATTCTCGCTAGTTTTGGCGAAATCACCGCAGCCCTCTATCTGGTGCAATCGCTTGATCTGGATAAAGAGCCTTCGTGTAACAGTATGACCTTTGACTATCTACGTCCCGCGTTCGCTGGGAGCATTCGTGCCGAGCCTCGCCTTATCCGTGCTGGCAGACGTTTTATCGTTGTTTCTGTCGATATCTATCTGGACAAGAAACTCGTCTCGATCGGACGCTTTATCTACACCCGTTAATAAATATTAGGAGTTTATTGTGATCATATCACAGACTTTACGCCGTGCCGTGCAACAACACCCCAATGGTACTGCGACGATCTACAAAGATAGAAAGCAGTCATGGCTGGAGTTTGAAGGCCGTGTTGCTAGACTTGCCGGTGGCCTTCTGTCATTGGGGATAGAAAGAGGAAACCGCATTGCGATTTTGTCTCTTAATAGTGACCGCTATCTCGAATATTTCTATGCGGTGCCCTGGGCTGGTGCCGCCCTTAATCCCGTCAATATTCGGCTTGCTCCCCCAGAAATCGCGTTCACTCTTAATGACTCCGGCTCGTCAATCTTGTTTGTGGATGACACCTTCAGTGCGATGCTACCGAAGTTGCGTCCGCTGCTTGATAGTGTCGAACATGTGGTGTTTATGGGCGACGGCGAGTTACCGGAAGGTTGTGTTAGCTACGAGGCGTTGATTGACGGGTCAAAACCGATACAGGATCTCAGCGAAGGCGGAAAGGAGCTCGCCGGACTTTTCTATACCGGTGGCACCACCGGTCGATCCAAAGGGGTGATGTTGAGTCACGACAATCTTGTTTTCAACGCGCTTAATGTGGTCCCGGAAATGAGTTACGGGCCAGACACTATTTATATGCATGCGGGTCCGATGTTTCATCTGGCTGATATGGCAAGCACCTTTGCAGTAACCATGGCTGGTGGAACCCACGGGATTGTGCCACGTTTCGAAGTCGGCGATGTGCTGGGCTTCATTGAGTGCGAGAAAGTCACACACACGCTACTCGTACCGACAATGATCAACCTTCTCGCGTCGTCCGGAAAAATAAAGGATTTCGATGTCAGCAGCGTGAAGCGCATGTTGTATGGCGCGTCGCCGATGCCAGAGGCAGTATTGATTAGTGCCATGGAGCAGATGCCGCAGGCCCTGTTTGCCCAGGGTTATGGGCAGACGGAGGCTTCACCCATCATTACCGCGTTGGCCCCGGAGTTCCATGTGCCGGGATCCGACAAGCTACGAAGTGCGGGCAGGGCTGCGCTGGGTGTCGAGGTTGCCATTCTTGACAAAAATGATGTTGAGCTACCGCGTGGCGAAGTCGGGGAGATCTGTGCCAGAGGGGGGAACGTTATGCTCGGTTACTGGGGAATGGAGCAGGCGTCGGCCGAAACTCTGCGCAACGGCTGGTTGCATACCGGTGATCTGGGCTATATGGATGAAGATGGGTTTGTCTTTATTGTCGATCGTAGCAAGGACATGATCATCAGTGGTGGAGAGAATATCTTTTCTGTCGAAGTGGAAGGCGCCATTTACAGCCATCCTGCGGTGCAGGAATGTGCTGTAGTAGGGATTCCTCACGACGAATGGGGTGAAACAGTGCATGCCATCGTGGTGCTTTGCGAAGGTCATACTCTTAAGGAAGAGGAGCTATTGGTCCATTGCCGGGAACGCATTGCCGGCTACAAGCTCCCTCGAAGCATCGAGTTTAGAAGCGACCCGTTACCCATAAGTGGTGCCGGTAAGATTCTCAAAAACGAACTTCGAGCTCCTTACTGGCAGCAGAAGGAGCGGGGGGTCAACTGAACCACTGTTTTCGCTAAGATCAATTACTAGCACGGAATAAGCCATGAATCTTGAATTTACACAGGAAGAGTTGGATTTTCAAAAGTCCATACGCGCTTGGATGCGGGAAAACGTACCTGAAGAACTTGAGCGTGTGTCAGCACTCGGTAATATGCCAACCAAGACGCAGCAGCAACAGTGGGAGAGGAAATTAGGGAAACAGGGCTGGCTGGCGCTAACTTGGCCAGAACAGTACGGTGGGCCAGGCTGGACAGCGACGCAGCGCTATATCTTCGATATCGAAAGAGCTATGGCCGGAGCGCCGCCAACCAGCCCCTTCGGTGTCGCCATCACACAAGCAGGACACCCACTCGTATTCTGTTTTCTGGGGTAAGAGACAAGCAGGAGACAAGCAGGAGACAAGCAGGACACCCACTTGTATTCTGCAAACAACGAATTACGCAAAATGAGGTGTCGCTCAGCACAGATCGGGCGCAATTAACGGGTCAAACAGAAATTACGGTTGCGATAAGCAGGACGCCCACTCGTATTCTGCAAACAACGAATTACGCAAAATGATGTGTCGCTCAGCACAGATGGGGTGCAATTAACGGGTCAAACGGAAGATTACCGTTGTGAGACTGCTAGCGTGGGGCTGAAAGGCGGGTAAATCACAAATTCCGAGCGCAAAGTGTCCCCGAGTTGCTCGGTTGAGTTTTGGCTGAAGGTCTGATGAGCAAGAGGGGGTTACGTCGGAAACAAGCTTCGACACTGTGCCAACCCCGAGACCCGCCGATGGCCGAGGGTCTTGCTGGCGATTTTTACGTGTTCAGCACGGCCAACGAAGGTGGGAAACTAGGTTTCCAGTTTTCCGGTGACGAGCAGAGCATTTTTTATCGCTATACTCTATTATCAATAAAAAACAATTTGTTATGGCAATAAAAGATATTATTCAACAGTCACGAATTCATATTTCTGTTTTTGCCGATAACATTCTTCGTTTATTTCTACCTGAATAAGAAGCGATTGACAGAGGCCTCGAAAGGGTTTTTGGTGGTTTCATCCCTGTTTTTTTACAGTTGGTGGAATCCGGTTTATCTGCCGCTCATACTCATCTCTATGGTGTTCAATTACGTTATCGGAACATCGCTCACTAAGAATGACAATCATAGCAAGGTCTCGAGAAAGCAACTCCTGACTATTGGAGTCGTCGCGAATGTTGGACTCCTGGCCTATTTCAAATATGCAGATTTTCTGATTACTAACGTCAACTTTGCGTTTGATACAGAATTGTCACCCTTGAATCTGGTGTTGCCGTTGGCGATTTCATTTTTTACATTTCAGCAAATCGCCTATCTCGTGGATGCTTACCGAGGGGAGACGGAAGAGTATGATTTTCTCAATTACGGGGTGTTTGTTACCTTCTTCCCGCAATTGATCGCAGGCCCGATTGTGCATCACAAAGAAATGATGCCGCAGTTTGCCACGCTGAGAAGCAAGGTGCTCAATTATAAAAATATTGCCTGTGGTCTGTTTATGTTCTCGATCGGTTTATTCAAAAAAGTCGTCATTGCAGATACCTTCGCGATATGGGCGACCAATGGATTTGATCATGCAGAAACATTAACCCTTATCGAGGCCTGGGCTACGCCTTTATCGTTTACATTTCAGTTGTATTTCGATTTCAGCGGGTACACGGATATGGCAATTGGTGCGGCGCTGCTGTTCAATATCAAGTTGCCAATCAATTTTAATTCACCCCTAAATTCTGCAAACAACATTGTACTTGAAAAGAAAAAGGCGATTTGATTCAATTGGTTATCACCAAACAACCAAGCACATCAGAGTCACCTTTTTCATGATCAAGAATACCCATAAAAGTGCCAAAAAACCAGCCGCAAAAATTCGCTATCAACACACCGGAAAAAAGCTGACTAGTCAAGCTGGCATTATCCCTGCCATGCATTTCCTCGATCACATCGGTTTTACCGAGGCTTGCCAGAAGCATCTTGATTTGCAACGCGGCAACACGGCTCGTTACAGCTTGGGCGACTCAATCTACCTAACGATTATCGGCATCATCGCCGGTGCCACTTCGCTCAGGAAGGTGGTTTCTGTGTGGGCAGATCAGGTGCTGCGTGAAGTGGGGGGGTGGCTATCGATTCCAGATGACAGTACATTGGGTCGTATTTTCCGTCGTGGAAAGCTCAAGCATGTCACCCAGCTCGAACAGATTAATCACACCTTGCGTCAGGGAATTTGGCATAGAGCATTGAAGTCCGGTACTTGGTTGCCCGGAACCCTCTATCGAGGCTGGATTGATGTGGACTCGACTGTCAAAACCGTTTACGGTCAACAGGAAGGTGCTGAAAAAGGCTACAACCCAACGAAAAAAGGCTCTAATTCTTATCATCCACTGGTTGCCTTTTGCAGCCACACCAAAGAAATTTTGCAAGCATGGTTGCGCAGTGGCAGCACCTACACCAGCAACGGCATTGTAGGCTTCATGCAGCAACTTTCTGCGCAGATGCCACCCAAAATGCGGCTGCTATTCCGAGGTGATTCAGGATTCTTTGTTGGAGAGCTCATGGACTGGCTGGATCAGGCTCGCCATGGTTACCTGATTAAAGTGAAACTCAAAGGCCTTGCCGCTTTGTTGGACAAGCAAGCTTGGCAACGAGTACCTGGTCATACCGATTGGGAACAGTGTGACTTTTTCCATCAATGCGGTCAATGGGAGCGGTCACGTCGCTTTGTTGCTGTGCGGCGTAAAACTGCTCTCATCACCAAAGGCCCTCAACAAGCCTTGCTGAATGAGCCCGTTTACGACTACTTCTGCTACGTAACCACAGAGCGGTTGTCTCCTTGGCAAGCACACACGACATACGGAAAGCGCGCAACTTGTGAAACCTGGTTGGATGAAGCTAAGAACCAAATGGGGCTGGCGCAAATCAAGAGCCATGATTTCATGGCCAGCTCATTAATTTTCCAATGCGCTGTGCTGGCGTATAACACGGTACGCTGGATGGCACTACTGAGCGATAATGACGAATTGAAACGATGGGAAATTCAAACTATCCGAACTTTTCTGGTACGTACTGCTGGACAACTCTTGCGTGGTGGGAATCAGCTTAAGGTCAACGTTCCGAGCAACCATCTTCACCCAACTCCGTGGGCTGACTGGTTAAAGTTGTCGTTTATTCATTGACCAAAATACCTATACTTAAATTCTTCGACTAAGCAAATTCCAGATTTGGAGTCAGGCAGACTTTGGCCTGTTGCTCCGGTTGACGATAAAGATGATTATAATTTAAACAGTCCAATCAAGTGAATTACGCTTGTTTCAGTTGCATGGTGTGCAAAATGGTGATCCATCGACACTAAATGTCGCTATAGTCGTATCGAATCGATTCAGACATATAGATTGCAGGATTTAGGTTTTAATAAAACGGATAACTTTGCTAACAACTCGTCTTGCTCGAATGGCTTGACCATATAGTCATCACCACCGGCTTCATAGCCCAGCATGCGCTCCCTGACAGAGCTTCTACCCGAGAGAAAGACAATTGGAACACTGTGGTTGGGATCGTCCTGACGAATCCGGTCACAAACCTCGTAGCCATTTAGACCGGGCATTTCGACATCCAGCAGGATGATGTCCGGTCGTGTGTTCTGAAACGCTTTTAGTCCATCAGTGCCGTTACCGGCAAGGGTAATGTCGTAGTTTGACGCCAGCGCCTTGGCAATGAACTTTTGACTGAATTTATCATCTTCGATCACCAGCACTGTTTTCATCACAAATGCTCCAGCGTTTTTCGGCAGACCCTAATGCTTGCGCACCAACATCAACCCATCCGCTATCGGTAATAATGAACAGGACACTCTGCGGTCTTCCATCACGGTTCGATTCAGTTTTCGAATCGCACGGGTTTCATTATCCTGAACCTGAATATCCGCAACGCGACCACTCCAAAGCACATTATCGATCACCAGTAACCCACCACTTCGCAACAGCTTGTACGCCAGCTCGTAATATTGAACATAGTGCTCTTTATCAGCATCGATAAAGATGAAGTCGAAGGTGCGCTGTTCACCCTGATCAAGTAACTGTTTAAGTGTTTGTTGTGCATCCCCCAAACACAGGTTTATTTTAGGCTCCAGATGCAAACGTCGCCAATAACGGCGAGCAATGGCGGTCCAGGTTTCACTGATATCACAGCAGATCAACTGCCCGTCCTGAGGTAATGCCGATGCAATACAGATAGAGCTGTAACCCGTGTAGGTGCCGACTTCCAATGCTTTCCGTGCGCCGCACAACTGAACGAGAAATGACAGGAACTGGCCCTGTTCCGGGGCAATTTGCATTCGTGACATCTCATCGGAGGCGGTCTCTTGCCGGAGTTCGGCGAGAATAGCTGATTCCTGGGTACCTTGAGTGATGAGGTAATCGTATAGCGCATCATTCATTTGCAGTGTTCGGTTGGTCATCACCTTCTCCGACCTGGACTCGTGTGGGCGATTCATCACCAATAACGGAATGATGCTCGCTTCTGGATTAAGGCGGAAACACGCCCTATAAAAAGAATATAGACGAAGACGTAGCGGGTAGAAAAGAAAAGAGAGAGAATCAAGCCCCGACCGGTAAACCTGGCCGGGGCAAGTAGAACGGATACACCTGGATCGCGGTATTAACGTTCCATAATTGCCGTCACACCCTGACCACCTGCAGCACAGATAGAAATCAGGCCGCGTCCGGAACCTTTTTGTTCCAGTAGCTTCGCGAGTGTTGCCACAATCCGTCCACCGGTCGCCGCAAACGGGTGACCTGTCGCCAGGCTGCTTCCGTTGACGTTGAGTTTGCTACGATCAATTGAGCCCAACGCTTTCTTGAGACCCAGTTTTTCTTTACAGAAGGTCTCATCTTCCCATGCTTTCAATGTGGAGAGCACTTGTGCTGCAAAGGCTTCGTGGATTTCGTAAAAATCGAAATCCTGAAGGGTCAAACCTGCACGCTCCAGCAAACGGGGAACCGCATAGGTTGGCGCCATCAGCAGGCCTTCTTTCTTACCGGTAAAGTCCACAGCGGCCACTTCAGAGTGAGTGAAGTAAGCGCGGATCGGCAGGCCTTTTGCTTTTGCCCACTCTTCGCTTGCCATCAGCACACAGGATGCACCATCGGTAAGTGCAGTACTGTTGCCTGCCGTCATCGTCCCGTTTTCCCGATCAAAGCAAGGCTTTAATGTGCTCAGTTTTTCAAGAGAGGTATCAGGGCGAAGGGTATTGTCTTGTGACAAGCCCGCAATCGGCGTCATCAAGTCTTCGAAAAAGCCATTTTGATATGCTGCAGCCAATTTCTGATGACTTTCAAAGGCTAATTGATCCTGCTCATCCCGAGGAATCTTCCACTCGTGGGCCGTAACCTGACAATGGTCACCCATTGACATGCCAGTGCGCGGCTCACTGTTTTGCGGGATCAACGGAATAAGTTGAGAAGGACGGAAGCGGGAGATGATTTTCAGGCGTTCACCGTTGGATCGCGCGCGGTTCAAATCCAGTAAAATTTCCCGCAGACCATCACTCAGTCCGATCGGAGCGTCGGAGGTCGTATCGGTTCCGCCCGCGATTCCCGCGTCAATCTGCCCCAGTGCTATCTTGTTTGCAACCAGAATTGCGGCTTCCAGACCTGTACCACAGGCTTGCTGGATATCATAAGCGGGTGTTTCCGGAGCCAGACCCGAGCTCAAGACGCTCTCCCGAGTCATGTTGAAATCCCGCGAGTGCTTGATTACTGCCCCGGCTACCACATCGCCCAACTTTTCGCCTTGAAGGTTGTAGCGATCCACCAAACCACGTAGCGCTGAAGTCAAAAGCTCCTGATTACTCAACGATGAATAAGCCGTATTGGATCGGGTAAATGGGATTCTGTTGCCACCGATCACGGCGACTTTTCGTATTCCTGTGCTCACAATGGTTTCCTCTTGTTCAATTTGGTGTCATCCGGGCCTTACATTAACGTTTCGCCAGACTACCCCTTGTGCGGACATCAGTCTAGGGTAAAAATAGCCTAACTCATTGGCAGCCCTGACGCTGCAGAGATGTGACTGAGTCAATTTCTGCCTGCTGAATGTCTGGCAACATGGCTTATAATCAAAGCACTGAAATACACATTGAGATCACCTTATGACTGATTATTACCACAAAGTTGCCAACTCCTCTGTTGGCCGATCCGTAGTGAATGCACTGAACCTGCCAGCACCCATGATTCTGGAACGGAGCGACAGCGCCAAGACGGAGTTGATGGATGGCAAGTACCTGGTAGGCTCAGCCGCCAATGGGCAATTCGGGAAAGCGATTATCGATGCATTGTCGAGCGCCAGCAGCAATCCGGGACAAGTGGTTTACGCTGCTAATGCGGCGTTCCTGAAAGACGCTTTTGGCGCGGCCAAAGGTGCAGCAATCAAGCTGGAAACCCTGCCTGAAACGGATCGCTTCAAAGGTTTGATTTTTGATGCATCCGGCATCACCAATAGTACCGAACTGCGTGCGGTTTATGACTTTTTCCACCCCACAATCCGGAATGTAGCCAAATGCGGTCGAATTATTGTTATTGGCCTGACGCCAGAGCAATGTGATCCACAACAGGCCACTGCCCAAAAAGCACTTGAAGGTTTCGTTCGCAGTGTGGCGAAAGAAGTGGGCAAGAAGGGTGCAACCGCTCAACTGGTTTATGCCGATCAGATACTGACAAGCAACAGTGGCGCGGGCGATTACCTGGCGTCAACGCTGGCGTTTCTCGCCTCGGCTAAATCAGCTTACGTGGATGCCCAGGTTATCCGGGTGAAAGAAGGTGGAAAACTGGCAGCGACTGACAACGCGAACGCACCGCTTGCGGGTAAAGTTGCGTTGGTGACGGGCGCATCACGGGGAATCGGTGAAGCCATTGCCAATGTATTGGCCCGCGACGGCGCTAAAGTCGTATGCCTCGATGTACCCCAGGCGGAAGAAGGTTTGAAGCAGGTTGCGTCACAAATCGGTGGCGAGGCACTGGCCTTAGACATTACCGCACAGGATGCACCGGAAGTGATTGCCAAGTACTTCCAGGAGAAACACAAGGGTCTGGATATCATCGTACACAATGCGGGTGTAACACGAGACAAGACGCTCGGTCGTATGAAAGAGCATTTCTGGGATGTGCTCATGAATATCAACCTGATCGCCATTGAAAACATCAATGCAAAACTCCTGCAAGACAGCGTAATCAATGACAATGGCCGAATTATCGGCGTTGCCTCAATCAGTGGTATCGCCGGTAACTTTGGGCAAACCAATTACGGCGCCTCAAAGGCGGGTGTAATCGGCTATGTGGAAAGTATGGCCCCGCTGCTGAAAAAAGGAATTACCATCAATGCTGTAGCGCCAGGGTTCATTGAGACGCAAATGACGGCTGCGATTCCCTTCACTATCCGTGAAGCGGGCCGCCGCATGAACAGTCTGTCTCAAGGTGGACAACCCAGAGATGTTGCAGAAACAATCGCCTACTATGCTCATCCGGGCTCACAGGGTGTAACGGGCAATGTTGTGCGCGTGTGTGGACAAAGCCTGATCGGTAAATAAGCGTCCCATCAACACCCGAGTATTGTTCAGCCCATGACGATACTCGGGTGCTCTTACGCTATAAAGTTTAAGGCGCTTACACCCTAAACTTCAGTTTGCCGTTCCTGTCGACTTTTACGATATTCAACCGGCGTCATATCGGCCCAGCGTTTGAATGCCCGATAAAACGTACTCGGCTCGGAAAACCCCGTCAGATAGACTATTTCATCAATCGATTCGTTAGTACCGCCCAATAACCGTTTAGCCAATCGATAACGATATTCCGCCAGCACCTGATTGAAGTTTGTATTAGCATCCGCCAAGCGCGTGCGCAGGGTCCGTGGCTTGATGTCCAACCGCTCCGCGACCGTCTCCAATGTCACATCACCGCTTTCCAGTAATTCCGCAATAATTTTTGTCACCTGCTCGACAATATCCATTTTCGCCAAGCGTGCAACCTGTTCACTGGCTAATTGTTCATGCAACACCATTAACTCGGGTTCAGCATGGGGCGAGCGTCGGGTCATAATGGCTTTCGGAAAATACAACCGGTTGATTTCGGCTCCGAACCGCACTTTACAGCCTAGAACCCGGGCAACTTCTTCGGCATTCTCCGGCTCGGCATGGACAAAGTCGATTGCACTGGGGGCGAAGTCCCCTTCGGTGACGAATTTGAAAAACTTTATCAACCCCTGGGCAAAGCATTCATTGAAATGGCGAAGTTGGCGCACAGCATCTGAAGCGGTATTGATGACCATGGTGCACTCTTCTTCACCCTCTTCGATATAGGCCTCCGACGCATCACTAATTAACCGCTGATAATTTAACGCTCGCTTCAAGCCTTCGCCAAAGGTGGGGCTACTCAGAAAAAGGTATTCCAGAACCTGGCCACGAAAAACCGGCAGTTGTTCGCCCAGACGTAAACCAATATTACTATCGCCACTGATTTTCTCGATGGCCCCCCAAAATAACAGCTGTGCTTCGTGCGGTGTTCTGAGTTGCGCACTATAGAGGTAGTCTTCTGTGATCCCCAATTCGTCAAAAAGCGACGCCACATCAATTCCGACTTTAACAATCGCCTTATAAATCATCTGCAACATGATTCCGGCGTCTTTTAGTTCGCTCATTCTTATTTCCGGCTTTGAGTCATTTGTCTTATTGGTACAGGATAGTCGAGCGGGAAGTCTGTCAGGAAAAAAATATGAGAATCAAGTTCAAACCCAAAGATGACAAAGACTTACCTTAAACAACGTTCCTGAAGCGCATTTGGTACAATATAACAAATATTGACCCAAATGACGCGCTCTGAGTCGCAATTAGCCATTAGGCGTCGCGGCATCATTACATAGAATGATTCTACTAACGTCTAACTTTCTTCGGAGCGCTTCGACCATGTCGGCATCACAGGAATCACCCGTAACGAACGAATCTGTCAATTACACAGAGGAATTGCCACACATCCCTTCCACGCTAAAAGTGATTCCTCTCATGTTACGGCCCCGATTTGGCCAATCCCAAAGCTCAAAGCGTGATGTCCCCAACCTGACTTTGAAAGTCCATGGCGTGAAATTCGACTCGAAAAAGATGTCTGCCTATAACAAGGTATGCCAGTTTGCGGATCCACAAAAGGTGTCCTGTACCTATCCTCATGTTGTCGCCTTCCCGTTGCATATGAAAATGCTGACCCACCCGGAATTTCCCTACCCCACTGCCGGACTGGTTCATCTAAGTAATACGCTGACGCAATATCGACAGCTTGAGCAACATGAAGTTTTTGATGTCGAGTGTCAAATGTCCACCCAACGGGAGTCAGCAAAGGGGTTTGAGTTCGACTTCGTAACGCTCTATCACTGCGGCGGAAAACTGGTTTGGGAAGGCAAAAGTACCTATTTGCGGAAGGCCAAAACCAGCCAATCCTCAGCAAACAAAGCAAAACCGAAAAACGCCAACCTGGCAGAAGGTTTCACGAACCATCAAATCATTACATTGGCCAGTAATCTTGGCCGTCAATATGCGAAGGTATCCGGAGATATCAACCCGATCCACATGTATGACCTAACCGCGAAGCTATTTGGATTTAAACAGGCTATTATTCACGGCATGTGGAGCAAAGCGCGGAGCATTGCAGCCTTGGAGCCCTACTTCGAAACTGAGAATTTCTCAGTACACGTTGATTTCAAATTACCCGTCTTGTTACCGGCCACGGTTAAACTGAACTGGAACGAAAGTGCTGAAGGTATCGATATATTACTCACTAACGAATCAAGCACCAAACCTCACGTTTCTGGCAAAGTTACATTCCTAAGCAAATAGCATCCTCAAATCTGTTTCGTCGGGAGGGGCTCCGCTCCTCCCGATCACTTCTCGGTCGAATCAACACAAGCGCTCTCGGCCATTTCAATCAAGCTAGGTTGTGTTCAAGGAAAATTGTGCGCTCCCCATCGATCTCACCCGTATCTTTGCTCACATATCACCCAAAAATCCATTGTAAAACCTTTGAATAAACAGATAGCCAGTTTTTCTTTGTATTAAAGCCCTAAGCACAGCTATTATTAGACAGGTAGTCATCTTTGTGGCTAACAATACGATTAAGATGAGTTTTAGGGATGAAGTTGAATGCCAAAAAGGATTGCTTTCTTGATGTATACAACCGGTTTCGGTGGACTGGAACGTAAAGCACTGACAAGAGCTAGCCATTTAAAAGATCAAGGCTCGGAAATCATCATCTACTTCAAAGCGTTTGAGGGCGATGAGACCTTTCAGGAATCTTGTGCACATTTGGGATTGCACTCTCACCGCATAGCGTTTGATGGTTTTATTGAGAATTGGCAAAACCGTCTTGCCTTGAAAGTCATCACCTGTTTTTGTTTGTTACCCGTCTTGCGCTTCAATCCGGATATTGTCTACGTGCCATTCAACTGGACCTCCCATGGTATGTCCTTCTTGTGGTTTGCCAATTTATTCCGTATACCCAGTATTGTCAGCATTCACGGAATGTATCCGGAAGAACCCACGCCAACGCCCTGGTACCAGAATCACACAAAAGATATCTTTAAAAACACACGCCACATTTTTGCAGTGAGCCCATCCGCGTTAATGAACTTTCGCACGATTCACGCGGAGAGACTCAACCAACATCAGATCGAATATCATACGATTCCAAACTGGATTGAACTTGATAAATTTTGTTTTTCCCCCGCCAAAAATCAGGAACTGAAAACGCAATGGAATATTTCTGAGAATGCTGTTGTGTTTGGTATTGTTTGCAGATTAGTGACCATCAAACGGGTTGAATTGTGTATTCACTTATTTAACGAATACCTGAAAATCAATCCTGATATGAGCGCAAAACTACTCATCATTGGCTCGGGCCCCGAACAACCAAAATTGATGGATTTATGTAATAGATTAAAAATCGCAACCGACGTGATGTTCACGGGCTATCAGAGCAATGTAAATGAATGGTATTCTGTTCTCGATGTCAATATCCTGACGAGTCGCTGTGAAGGTTTCCCGAATGCGATTCTAGAAGGTATGGCAGCGGGGTGCCTGACGGCTGTGTGCAACAGTCCAGGACTGGCAGACCTGGTAGACGATGATGTAACTGGCATCGTTTTCGATGTGGAAAAACTAACCGATGCAGCTAACCACATCACAGCAATTTTGACCAATCCACAGCGATTGTTTTCTCTCCGCAAGAAGGGATTACGATTCTCTCGAAACTACGAAATCACACACATAAAAGAAAAATATCTCTCACTCTTCAACGACGGGGAAGCAGACTAAGCGCGGACTCAACTGGTGATACGCCCCCACCAACTCTCGTCACCACTCTCTGCTTTCACATAGAAGGCGACATCAATTTGCAGCGTTCCACCGTTACTCTCAATGACCAGCTGATTACGATAGCGTCCGGGTTCCAGGCCGATACTGTTTACTGTGATTTCAATCCGGCTTTGCAAGCCTTCAAAACGTGCTTGATGCACAACCATTGCGGTGGTGGGTGCCTTGAGGAAGACATGTCCATAAAGATGACCTCGCCCCTCATTCGACAAGACAACTTCCCGTTTTCGAGGTGCGCCTGGATCAACACTTCCGAAGTGCAGGACCTTTGGTTGCACGCAGAGCTGCGGCTTGGCGATAAAAGGATCAAGCAGTTGTAGCATGTTTTCCAGCTTTGCTTCATCACTTGTGGTGGTATCCAGCAGGACAAAATCAAGCGCTGCGGTATTATTCACTTTGGAACTATGAATCAGCCAGGCCCTTAACCAGCCAAGTTTCATCAGTGCCATCCCTTTTTTCTGGCTCACGTCGTCCTTGTCGATCAGTCTCGCCAGATCTCGGGGCTTGGTAATTGCGTGCCCCTGAAAAGGCAAAGGAACGTCGGGTGAGTAGTGCCAGATTACGGAATAAACCCCCACATCTTTACTGTCCAGATACCTGAGCCGCGCATCCTCAATAAATCGTATATCATTCTCCCAACCCGGAAATTCTGCAGCACGGATCCATTCTTCAAAGTAGCGCCCAAAAATGAGTTTTTTGACCACACCGTGCAAGGCACTGCTGGGCCGGGAAAACAAAGCACCCAAATCATGAGGGTGTGTTATTGAATACCGAGAAAACAAATGTAAAGGTTGTTGAGGGTCCAGTGTATAACGCAATGCAAATAACGCGACACGAGGATGCCCGGTCTGGCTTAATCGTTGTCGAATAGCAGAAATTCGGGACAACAGTTCATTTGTGCGATTACCGGCGCGCTCTTTTGCCGCAATCCAGGCTTCGATCTCACCACGCCATAACGTGGCATCAAGACTACTGATTTTGCTGCGGTCCGCATGTTTTGCAAGATTAGCCAGTTGCGTTAGATTATCAATCGTTTCGCCTTCAACAATTAGCGACGTGTCCGGGTCAAGTATATAACGCAAGCGCATAAGAATTTGTGCTTCCAACCCGGATGTACCGGACAATTCATCCGGACTGACACATGCGGCCAAATCATCCACCGCACCGGCCATAACCGGGCTAATGAAATCAAATAACCAACGTCTGATGTCGCCTTTAATCAGCTGTTCCATGGCTTCGAATCGATCAAGGTTCCTCGCCAGCTGAGCAGGCGTGCTCGCCTCGGGAAAACCGGGATAGCGAGCAGATGTCGTGTCCGGATAGGCGTGACTATGGTGGTCAGTATTCGATGTATCAACCTTCGATCTGGAAGGCATGCCAGACGGGGTCGATCTGCTCGTCGGGGCCGGATGAAGCGACGCTGCAAGCGGGATGGGCTCCTCTTGCAACCAGGCCATCACTTGACGGTAACCCCAGCGCGCCTCGGGTTGCAGGTGGGTCAGACCTCGAATCAGTGACCGCCAACGGGAACTCAGGGTTTTGGGCAAGGGAATTCTGCCGCGCAGATGGGCCACCAGAATTTCATTGTTTGACTGCCCCGAAAAAGGGGACGCGCCTAATAAAATATGCACGAGGGTTAAGCCCAACGCATAGTAATCCGTTTTATCACTGACCACATGCCCATCCAGTAACTCAGGGGCAGCATAGTCCAGCGTGAGATGATGAAATGTCTGTGTTACCTGAGCGGCACTTTTTTCAAGGTAGGAACTAATGCCGAAGTCACCAAGTAGTATTCCGTCATCCAGGTTATTAAAAAACAGATTATTCGGTTTTAGATCGCGGTGGATAATGCCTTGCTCATGACAAAACCGCAAAGCCTGAACCACGCCGGGAATCAATGCTTCGAGCTCATCCTCGGTGAGCGGCATAACATCTGACAGCACACCGCCCGTACAATAATCCATAACCTCATAAAATTGACCTTGCCACTGTCCGTAGTCCTGAAGCCTGACAATATAGGGGTGAACTAAACCTTGTAGTTGCTCAATTACACTTTGCTTGGGGGCATTCTGGCCATGATACAGCTTTACCGCCACCTTTTGAGCCCGTTCCTCATCCTGACAACAGTATACTTCCCCCTCCCCTGAACTCTCACCTAAAGGGCCGCTCAGAATGCGATAGCGATCTGCCAGCAATACGCCTTGGTTAAACTGGCCGACGCGACTGCGTTCGTTTTCCGGCGCTTGCCAGACATAGTGTTGGGTAACAGATAACGGAGCCACAGCTGGCATTTCCGGAGCAGCGATTGTGTACCGTTGCGTAACTGGAAGACTCGAATCGCGCCAGATATAACGACGGGTGATTCCGGTCACGCGCTCACAGGTCATGTCACTCTACCGTTTTGATACGAATATAGAGGCCCGACAGCCGGATCAGATCACCATTTTTGACTTTTTCCTTTTTGCCCGGTGACAGCAGTACATCATTAATCCATGTCGGATTATTAAATTCACCACCCCACTGCGCTTGATCCAGCGCTTCCAGCGTCCAATGCAAACCTTCATACTGAAAGCGGCAATGGCAACGGTGCACAAATTCCACACCCTCTATTTTTCTGGGAATCTGTACATCTGCCTCCGAATCGGGATATTCCTGCCCTAAAATCTGACCTGCTTGAATCGTCAATATATGATTTTCATTCTGTATATCTAAAAACAATACGGATTGTTTCTGAACTGATACGGAGGAATCTGCCAGAGCGGCGGTATTGGCATTCTGATTCGTGACTTTTGCGGTTGTGGCCTCAGGTTTTGCCGCTTCTTCCGGGTCCGTATTCCGCACATCTTTTCGCTGCGGTTCGGGAATTGACGGTTCCATCCCGATAAATTGATTACAGGCAGAACACACACTTTCATATTCCGGTTCCATATGACCACAGCCCGGGCAAACTTTTACAAAACTGACCATGCTTATCGCCTTAACTCTCCTCGACAGGCCCGCCAAGCCGGGTATGAATTTCTGTACGTGCAGATGGTGTAACAATGCCGATCAACATTCCTTGACCATCACCACTCAGCCCCAGATTAGCTTGATTCACCGGCATCCTGCGGCAAGCGATTTCCATGGCGCGCCCTTCTTGCGTCAAACAATGTAATGTTTGATTCGCGGATGCCAGAAGAGGATGCGGCAAACCAATTGATGGCAAAATAGCTGCACTTTTCTCCCCGGGTAGCTGACTTACCCGATAGGGACCAGCAACCAAAAGGTCAATCAATTCGAGCAAATCTCTTGCCCCTGATCCCAGCTGCTGAATTGCCGTGAAGGTATAGCCGGAAAAACAGAGTATATTCCAATGCGGCTTGCGCTGTTTGACCTGCCCAAGCCACTCGGCCAGAACAGAAGCCTGTTGAAAGGGCTCCCCTCCGGTTAACGTCAATCCCGTCAAGTCATCCGGTAATCGATCCAGTCGCGCTAACAGGCGCTCAGTGCTGATCGGCTTACCACTGGTTTCCGGTTGCAGTTCAGGCGTAATACAGCCGGGACAGCCGATACTGCAACCTGAAACCCACATCGCCAAACGTCGCCCCGGTCCCAGAGCCGTGACCGGATAAGCCCAGCGACTCAGGCGCAAAACTGTGCCAAGCGGTTTGTTTTCTCGGGATGACGAATGCAAATCAACAATCTCCTTGATTGCTCTTTTCTTAATCATTCTTTTGCAATATCGACGCCTTGATCGGACTTCGACTCCTGCTCCGAGAACTGCCATTGGAGTCGATACCTTGGGCTGACACTTTCTCCAGCATCCTGCAAGGATTTCAGAATTAATGGAGTCAACCCCGGTGACACCGCTGTTTCGCGAGGCAACTGCTGAGAGCGGTCAATCGACCTGACACCCGCCTCTCCCACCCCCTGATCAAAGAGCAAAGAGGACAATGGGTTAACCAGCGCCGCATCAACAATATTCCGGATACCTCGACCACCGTGGGCCAGATTTTCCCGGGAGAGCTTTATTAGCGTTTCCCGACAGGCATCCTCGATTTTCAATTCGAGTTGATACTGTTCTGCCAAAGATCGCTGCAACAATTCCAATAACCGATCCACAATTAACTCATCTACAGGCGGACGAATGTAATCAAAAATGACAAAATTCTCACCGAAACGATTGAGAATTTCCGGTCGCCCCAGCACCAGATTGAAGTGATCCCGGATCGCATCGAGAATAATGTCCGACATTTCAGCATGAGACATTTGGGGTGAAATCAATGACTGCCGCGCCCCTCCCGGTTCGCCTCCACGGGTGCTCACCGTACCGAGATTACTGGTAAAAATAATGATCGACTCTGAAAAATATACCGTTTCACCACGTCCGTCGGTTAATCGACCATCGTCGAGAATCTGCAAAAATTTATCAAATATACTCGAGTCCGCCTTCTCGATCTCATCAAACAAAATGACTGAGAAAGGCTGTTCCTTCAATGCATTAGTGAGTTTCCCACCGGCCTCATAGCCGATATAGCCCGGAGGCGCCCCCAATAACTTCTGATCAGCATGACTCGAAGCATATTCACTCATATCAAAGCGGATTAGTCTCTCCTCCTGACCAAACAGGAGTTCTGCAAGTCCTTTTGCCATCTCGGTCTTACCCACCCCGGTTGGCCCGGCAAAAAACAGGACTCCCCGAGGTCTTTGACTCTTTCGGGTCGCTCCGGCACTTAGCCCCAGTTTCGCCCTTTTGATGATTTCCAACAACCGCTCTACTGCAGCATCCTGCCCTTTAATACGAGTACGAATAATGCTCCCTGCTTGGTCCAGCCTTGCCTTGTCCAATTTGTCCCAATCACTTTCAACAATCCCATATTTAAATCGATCACACAGGGTTCTGATTTTCTGAGCCGGTATTCTTTCCCGTAGCGATAATCCGATCAGGCTCAGCATTTCATAGTAACTAAATCCTTCGGTCAGCGCGGTGAACAAGCCGACCAGATCTTTGGATGGACTCGCCAGGGGCGTATTGGACTCATCAACCGGACGGTAAAAATGAGTGTAATTGGCCAGGAAAAACCGTTTACGATCCACCGAATCCGGTGCATCAATAACAATTGAACGGGACCGCGGGTTATTCAAATACAGGAACGCAGGCAAATCATTAGGCTGATCACAAATCAGTATGATCAAATTGTTCCAACGCTCTCCCTCTCGTATCACTTCGGTTGCCTGCAACGATGCTTTTAACAATCGAGTGAAAACATTAACCTCGGATCGTCCCAATCGATCAGGTGAAACTGCAAGCCGTGAAGCGAAATCAAATATAAAGGCACAGGGCGTCTCCCGGTTAAGCGCAGCTTGAGCGATATCCCGAATCGATGCATCCAGGTCATTACGGTTATCAGACGGCCCTGCTGGTCGGGTCAAAGCGGGCCGACTCCCTGAGGTCTGCCCTTCTTTCACCAAAGACTTGAACCGACTGGCCATATCATCTTGCGCAAAACTCAAACCGTCAACCGGATCAAATACAGACACGATCTCATAATTGAGCCCCATCAAATAACGCTGCAAAAATTGCCCGAGATTACTTTCTGTCCAATAGGTGCGCTGACCATCTGCAGTTTTCACCGGATACGACACCAAGTCCAACACACGACCATGGAGAAATACCATACTCTTCAGGCGCACAAAACGATCCAGCTCTCGAATCCAACGTGGTGTTGTGTCATTCACATCAATCATTTCAGCGCTCTCGGATCAGATTTCTGTTCAAGTTCATCGGCTGCCAATAATTCGTCCACGGATTCAACCACCACGACTGAAATATTTTCCTCAGGTACATCGCGCTCAAACTGCACAGCGTATTGAAAGCCATCTTTGATCATATTTTTCAAAACCTGCTGCACATCTTTACACCAGCGATCTTCCTGTTGCCTCAAAAATGCAAGCTCATCCGCACTCAGCGCCAATTTGGAATAGACTGCCCGTTCATGGACAACCTGAGTGGCAATACGATGATCAGGATGTAACTGCACAATAACACGCTCACCACCGGGAATAGACCACACTGATTGCGTTGCTATTTCATCCTGCAGGAGCTGGTAGCCCTGAGCTTCCATATGATGCTGCAGACGATTCAGGGTTGCGGTTTGAACAGCACGGGATTGCAGCAGATCATCAATTTGTGTCGCGATCTGATCAAACTGACGCTGAACAAGATCGAGCAACCCTACCGATACTTCACCTTGTTTAAGCGCCTGTAACAATTTCTGTTTTAGCGTATCCAGAGTTTTCCCGTAACCTTGTATAGACTCCGGAGCAAGCTGCTGTACCAGATACTCGTATTCGAGCACCTGTTCCAGGCAGCGCTCACACCGGCCTAATCGGCCCTCCAGTTGCTCCTGACGTTGCACCAATGCCCGCTCATGGGCTTCCAGAGTCGCTTGCAGGGTGTCTTTGAAGGTAACTAATGTCAGATCATCAATCAGCTCTCCCGAATTGATCCGACTGCAGTACTGTAGCCATTGTTTTCGAAGACGCTGAAATGGAAGATCTTTATCGTCAAACAATGCATCGGGTAGCGCTTCGATCCAGCTTTTCAAGATGGCAAAGTGCTCACTCCGGGCTTCGTCGGCACGCTGAATAAAACCTTCAGCTTGCGCTGTAATTGAGTCGGTCGGGCTGCATTGACTTTCGCTTGCTTCACGGGATAGCAGCGCCAGATTTTGCAACTGTTCCTGCAACTGCACGCGCTCGCTCATAAGCACCTGCGAAATTTGCTGTTGCTGAGATTGATAAGTTTGCCATGCCTGAGTCGCCCGCTTCTCTTCAGCCTGAAGACGTTGGCTCTCCCGCCGCTTTTCATCTCGCCACGCCTCCACCATACGCAGCGCTGCCCCTGCCAGAACCACAGCCCCGGCCCCTGCCAACAGAGTCGCCCCCAAAGGGGTTCCCAGGGCTGGAACCAAAATAATCTCTCCACTCATTACCGACGCGCCTTCCAATTCTGCTCCACTCTTAACAGCATAGTGCATTCTCCGGGATACGGGCGCAAAACACCCTAGACAAAGCGAAACCACTGGCTATCATAGCAATGACACACGAGAGAATCCGCGCAATGGCGGGCATCAGGGCGGTAACAGGAGACAGATTAATGGGATGGTTTTCAAAAAAGAAATGTGACGTTGATGCGTTGATTGAACATATCGACACAACCCTGGCGAGTGAAATCTCCAACACCTTCGAGATCACAGATGGTCAATTACAGCTCACGCCTCATTCTCAGGGGCTCGATATCCTGTACTCGTTCACCAAAAAACCGAAAATTACCGTACGCAAAAAGATTTCCTATCAGATCAAGCAAAAAGATCTCGAAACCGGAAATGCCGATGCCCTTTATCAAGAAGCGCGTGAAGGGTTAATGAAGCTGGTGCAAATCCGCCTCGATGACTAGAGCCTGTTCACCGAACCTGGTCATACTGCCTCTTCACCAATATGCACTCCATCAGGGTGACTCATTAAAAAGTCCAGAGCATACTCCAGTTCACCGGGCGCTTCGGCGTAGACGGTCAACAGGGGGTCTCCCAGCGTAACACAATCCCCCAAACGAACGTGCAGGTCCAAGCCTGCCGCTTTCGCATTGGGTGCCCCGGCCAATGATGCCAGACGGGCTAAAATGCGATTATTGACGCTACTGACAATCCCCCCGCGGGTCGCTTTCACAGTACGACGATGGGCCGCCAGCTCCGGTTCCGAGAAGCGACCTTGTGCCAGGCATATCTCCTGAAACTTTTGATACGCCCGACCACTGTCCAGCGTGTCTGTGGCTAACGTCAGCCACTCATTCCCGGCGCTCTGTCCAGTCCCGGTACGCTGTCCATTCCCGGCGCTCATTTCCAGCAACGCAGCAGCAATCGCGAGGGAACGTGAGCGCAAATCCTGTGGTGAATCGGTCTGACACTGCAAAACCTTGAGCACATCGCGCGCTTCCAAAGCCGGACCAATCCCCATGCCAACAGGTTGCGAACCATCTGAAATGATTGTTTTAACCTTCAACCCAAACGCTGCTCCGGTGCCAATCAACAATTCTGACAAGCGGGCCGCAAACTCAGGGCTCCTCACCTTCGCGGTTGGTCCGGTCGGGATATCGATCAATACGTGGGTAGACCCCGCCGCCACTTTTTTGGAGATTACGGAGGCCACCAATTGCCCCTCACTGTCGAGATCCAGCGCACGCTCAACGCGAATAATGACATCATCAGCCGGACTTAACGACACAGATCCGCCCCATGCCAGACAGCCACCAGTTTGCTTGACGACCTCGGCCATACGGTCATAACTCAGCTGAACATCGGTTAACACTTCCATGGTATCCGCAGTGCCCGCTGGAGAGGTTATCGCTCTTGAGGAAGTTTTAGGCATCACCAGCCCGTTCGCGGCAATAATGGCGGTCACAATAGGCGTGGTTCTGTTTCCCGGAAGGCCCCCCACACAATGTTTATCCAAAACCCGTTCCGAGTTCCATTTGAAGCGCTGACCGGCATCAATCATCGCCCCTGTGATCGCGACAGTCTCGTCCAAAGTCAGGCGATTACCGGAACAGGCAGCGACAAAAGCAGCCAGTTGAATATCCGAATAGTGTCCAGCATTGATATCTTCAATAACACTTTTTGCGGCAGCTGTTGTCAACGGCTTACCGTAGAGTTTACCTCGCACCGCGCTCATGGAATCCACCGCAGGTGCATGTTTGAAGTATGCTTTTTCACCTTCTTCGGGCTTCAGCTTTCGCCATGCGGCTTCACTGAGTGCAGCCTGGTTGTGGGGTAGAAAATCCCCCTTCACAATATTCAGGGTTGCCACTGCCGAACGTTCACCCACTTGAATCCTGACTCTTGAATGCGCCGTAAACCCTTCGGAGCGACAAACATGGCAATCCTGCCTCATGTACACCACCAGCTCTTGATGGGTGTCAATTCCCGGGCGAATCAAATGCAGGTAATTCTCTAACATTATGGTTTTCTCTCAGCGGATGTATCAATCCGCAATCTGTGATTCGGGTTTTACTGCAGTGTAGATGATCTATCTGACCACAGGTCCTGACCTGCATCAAATTGATTTGGTTCGATTGGTCTAAACTAGCTGAGTTGACTCACACATTTCGCATACATCAGCCCCTCTGAGGATATTGAAATGCTCAAGCTCACTTTTCTGGGCGCAACAGATACCGTGACCGGCTCTAAGTATCTGGTAGAGACAGAACATTCCACCATACTGGTTGACTGTGGAATGTTCCAAGGCGTTAAAAACCTGAGAGAGCGGAACTGGAGGCCTCTGCCTCTTGCTGTTCATAAACTGGATGCGATTGTCGTTACCGTTTTCATAAACCTGATTAAACCTACTCAAGGTTTAAACGAGCCTATCCCTACAGCGCAGGGTGCGCGGAAAGCAAGGTAGTGCTTTCCTGAATCAAGTCGGGACTCATGCCCGGTCTACCATCAAGGCGAGCCTCAACGGAGTAACTAACCCGATTCACACGACGAAAGTGACGCCAGCCACTCAGAAAATCTAATGATTTTTCGAGTGGTTGGTACCAACGCTGAAGTTTGTTGTAATACTGATAATCCCCGAGCGCCATCCTTACAGGCGGATGCTCGGTCTTAACGGTACCCTTTGCGTTAATACCAATGAGTTGTTTTGGCGGCTTTTCTTTAAAGCCATAATGCCGACGACCAATCACTAACGCGGCGGCATGGTGATCTGAGAAACCGTGTCGATCGCGATATTTCATCCGCCCCAATAATGAGGTATAAGCAGGATTGACGCGATAAAGGCGTATGCCGCGTTTTATGCTTTGCGTTTCAAGCAAGTCCTTGATCTTGCCGTAAGCAAAGGCATTCAACATGCGGGCATACTGAGGATGATCCTGCTTTTGGTATTGCCGTTTCTTCTGCTGAAAATCCAGCTTTTCGATCACCACCGCTTTACCTTGCTGTGCGGCAAAGTCCATCAGGTCTCGTACGGCATCCCCAATAATAGCCGCTCGTTGAGCATCATTCTTATAGTGCAAAGGTAAGTCAAACGTTCGGTGTTGCAGTGGGTTACCGTTTCGATCCAGCTCGACGACCGCGAAGTGATCCGGGTTGACATCCACACCGATGACACCTTGGTCATCATCGATCCACTCTGCTTGCTCTGTTGGTCCTGCCACTTCCACGCTAACGAGTAACCGCCAACCTTTTTTGTCTCGCTTAAATCGAAAACTCAGGGGTTGCCCTTTGATTGATTTATCGTGTTTTTTAACCTGATTCTGCCAAACGGCTTGGGCAATCGCCGCCTTACCATGCTTGAATTGCAGGTGATCAATGTTAATGGTCGTGCCAAACGTGGCGCGTAATTGATGGGGCACAAAGAGTTTTAGCTGGTAAGCATCTTCTTGCTCACTGGGCGATAGCTGGGCATTTTGACAGCCCCAGGATTCATCATGAGAACCCACTAATAGAAATTCGCGGTGTCGTGCTTCGTGCCAGCGTTGTTTCCAGCCTTCAATGGCCGAACCCGTTTCTAACGCTTGACGCTCTTTCAGCAGCTTTCGACCACCAAAACAAATCGGTGTTTTGTTTTCCTGTTTTTCGGCCACCAAGGCGGCCTGCTTTTGCTGCCAACGACGCAGTTTAACTTCCTTCTGTCGTAACCTGTTGCGAAGTTGTTTCGCCTGTTGCGGGCAGCCTTTCTTTGCAACATGGTCACAGCGCTTCTTTAGCTTGTTGAGCGTTTTCTCCAGCTGTTTGATTTTAACGTCCAGCGTCACCAGTCGGTTGTTTCGATTGGTTTGGTAAGACTGGATTAAGCCTTTAATGCTTTGCTGGACGCCTTGAAATACCCGGTAGCTGAAAGGCATCCCAATTTCATGCATAAACTGGGTACGATTCAATTGCTGGGCTTTAGGCTTTTGTAAGTTAGCAAACCAACGAAACTTCACTTGATTCCACAGCTCGGCATATTGGCACAATGCCGCATCCTGCTCATGAATCAAATCAAGCCGGGTTTCAAAGGTGAGTGTTTTCGTTGGCGTATCCACTAGGCGATGGCTCGTTGATTTTTACGACTACGTGAACCATGCAATCGCGCACTGAAGACCGTCATTAACGCTAACACATCATGGCAAAGTTGCTGTTCAAAGTTTTCTTCAACTTCCTCAAGAATGACAACCTCCGTACCGTAAAACTGGCAAAGCGCAAATAACAATTCAGCCCCAAATCGGAGTAAGCGATCTTTATGAACGATAACCAGTCGTTTTACCTTACGCTGACAAATCAACTTAATTAATCGCTTTAATCCCCGTTTTTTATAGTTTAATCCTGAGCCAAGATCATCAATGGTTTCGACGGCTTCATAGCCAGCCTCTCTGGCATGTTTTTGCAAGCGAGCAATTTGCGTTTGCAAATCTTTTTTCTGATCATGAGAAGAGACGCGTGCATAACAGATCGTTCTGCGTTGCTTATCAGCAGTCGACTGACCGCAAAAGGCTAAAAGTTTATCAAGCGCGTAACGACGATGGCCACCCGGCGTACGGAAATCTGAGAAAAATCGTGATTCTTTTTCCCAGCGACGAAGGGTGGAAACGGCCACACCCAGCAGAAAAGCGGCAGCGCCTATCGATAGAAATTCAGCCATAATCATCACCTCCATCCATGAGAAAAAAATACTGTACAAGCTACTGTATATGAGTAGGTTTAGTCAAGTATTTAGTTAACTGTTAAAGCCCATGGCCAGGGCAACCTAGCAATAAATGATCAATTTGATTGAACGTTATTTGAACGTTTAAGTTGAAAAATACTCAGTCACAAGCCATTTTGAATGGAATCCAATAGATTATTCAATGCTCCTCGGAGAGCAACAAGCCCTTTTGCTTTGAGTCGTTCTTGTATGATCGTGAATTGATTGCAACACGATCAAATTGATCATTTATTGCTAGGTTGCCCTGGCCCATGGCGAACCCAGAGCATCGGACAGCATGAGACGATACATTATCGAACAGTTAGGCTGGGATGCCTGCGTACCTCAGTATCGGGATGAATTCCTGCTTTAATGAAAGTTTCGGGTTCACAACCAGACTCCAGTTACTCCGGTGAACCAGACACCAGCAATCGCGGATCAATACGCACTTGATACCAGTTGATACGCCAATCCAGATGGGGTCCGGTCGCGCGTCCGGAATCACCTACACGGGCAATCAGCTCACCTTGTTTAACCTCTTGCCCTTCTTTTACCAATATCTCATCCAGATGAATAAAGGTTGAAGATACCCCGAAGCCGTGATCCATAATCAAGGTTGCGCCCGAGAAATACATACCAGCATGGGCCAAAGTAATGGATCCATCAGCAGGGGCCAGCACAGGCGCGCCCTTTGGTGCGGCGATATCCAGTCCAAAGTGCGGTCTGCGAGGTTCATCATTAAAGAACCGCTGACTACCATAAACGCCACTTATCGGCCCTTTTGCAGGCCAGATAAAGGGCTGTAAAAACGCAAGTCGCCCGGTATCTGTTTTTCGGGCCTTGGCTACCAGCGCATTTTCACTACGAATGCGGGCCAGTTTGTCTTTATTCGGGGTGACCATTTTCTGGGGAACACCGTTGATACGCTGGATATCATAATCCCGTTTCTTAAGACGTAACGGGATATCCTGCTTCACGCCCTCAACCGAAATCACAGTCACCTGCTGTTCCAGTTCTGCATCCCGTCCAAAGCCGAGTACAAACTGACCTTGTGGCGTTAATTTTAGCGCCTTATCCTGATAAAAAACTTGCTCTCCAGGTGCTAGAGTACCAATTAGTAAAGCACCCTGGGTGAACTGCCCGTGCCATTCAATGGCCTGGCTCGAAGCCATTCCCCCTAACCATCCTAAAGTCAGTATTAATACACGTCCTAATCGATTCATACACGGTCTCTTTTCTGCTAATCCTGTTTCGCCATCTCTCGCCTTTGACGTCTATCACCTTTGACGCCTACCACCTTGCACAACAATCGCAGCATACGCACTCCACCAATTATCTTCAACGTTGAAAGCACATCAATCGATATAGTGAAAACTTAACGGTAGACATAGTAGTATAAACATATAGCAACAAGGGAGAACCGAACCATGGCAACCCATGCGACAGAATATTGGCATACATTGGAAGACGGTCGAGTTCAATGTGATGTGTGTCCCCGTGCTTGCAAGCTCAGAGAGGGACAGCAAGGGCTTTGCTTTGTTCGTGCCAATGAGGGCGGAGCCATTGTGCTCACGTCCTATGGCCGCTCAAGTGGTTTTTGTATTGATCCTATCGAGAAGAAACCGCTCAATCACTTTTTACCCGGCACACCAGTGCTGTCGTTCGGGACTGCGGGTTGTAATCTGGCGTGTAAATTCTGCCAAAACTGGGACATGAGTAAATCCCGGGAAATGGATACGCTGGCCTCATCGGCCACGCCGGTTCGCTTGGCGGAGGTCGCTAAAGCTCGGGGCTGTCGCAGCGTAGCCTATACCTATAATGATCCGATCATTTTCATGGAATACGCTATAGATACGGCGATAGAATGCCATCAGCTCGACATTGCATCCGTTGCGGTATCAGCCGGATACATGTGCCCTGAACCGCGTAAGGCGTTTTTTCAACACATGGATGCCGCAAACATTGATCTGAAAGCCTTTACCGAGCGCTTTTATCATAAAATCTGTGGCGGCGACCTTGCATCGGTGCTCGACACGTTACTTTACCTGAAGTGCGAGACCAACGTTTGGTTTGAAATTACCACCCTGTTAATTCCCGATGAAAATGACTCCAATAAGGAGTTGGAAGCGATGACACGCTGGATCGTTGACCATCTCGGCCCGGATATTCCCCTGCACTTTTCTGCATTTCACCCGGACTGGAAAATGCTCGATAAACCCCGAACACCCGCCACAACCCTGACCCGGGCGCGCCAGGTTGCAATGCAAAACGGCTTGAACTTTGTCTATACGGGAAATGTTCATGATCCTGAGGGCAGCAGCACCTATTGCCCAACGTGCAAAAAACGCGTGATCGAGCGAGACTGGTATCAGCTTGGTGAATGGGCCTTGCAAAACAGAGGCGAATGCCGGTACTGTGGAACACAGCTACCCAGTGTATTCGAAGCTGAACCTGGAAGTTGGGGACCACGACGTGAGCCGGTTGCAATGAGTCTTAAATATTAGGTCAACGATGAGTACTGGTGATTTATTCGATCAAAACGATCTCCCCGAAATGATTCAACTTCAGGATGGCGGTTGCCTGACCGTACAATCCAATTTCTTGTCCGCAGAACACGCTGAAAATCTCAGGCAGGCGCTGCATCAAGAGCTGGCTTGGCGCCAGGATTATATTTCCATGTATGGCCTGGAGGTAAAAATCCCGAGATTACAGGCATGGTATGGCGAGCATGATGCGCAGTATACCTACTCAGGTCTCACACTCCAGCCGGAACCATTTCCCGAGCACCTGGCCGAATTGAAAAAAGCAATAGAATACTTCTGCCAACAGCAACTACCTCCGCCGCCCAAACCACGCAGCTCTGCGTTAACCGAAGGTTTCAACAGTGTCCTCTGCAATTTATACCGGGATGAACACGACAGTGTTTCATGGCATAGCGACGACGAAGCCGAGTTGGGTATTAATCCGGTTATCGCGTCGTTCAGTCTTGGTGAAACGCGCCTCTTTCAACTGCAGCACAAACGTGATAAAAAACAGAAACTCGGGCTTCAACTGGGGCACAATACCTTGCTGATTATGTCCGGCACTACGCAACATCACTGGCGCCATCAGATACCAAAAAGTCGTGTTGCCTGTGCCCCCAGAATTAATTTGACGTTCCGGTTTATAAGGGCATGAACACACCCGAATAGCTCAGGCCTTTGATGATCGTTTGAGGAGAAATATGAGGAACACGGACAAAGCCAATCAAAGCGTGCCACAAAAGGTCACATCCGAAGAAAAGGCGGAGTTGAATCCAGATCTATTTTTGCCGTGGTGGCAACAATGGCGAAATACCGCCCGGGACTTGCCCCAATATCTTTATCGCCTCTACCTGGTTTCACGGGATTCACGCACGCCAAAACTGGCCAAACTCATTTGTCTGCTGGTTGTAGCCTACGCCCTGAGTCCCATCGATTTGATTCCCGATTTCATTCCCTTGATTGGCCATCTCGATGACTTGATTCTGGTACCACTGGCCATCTGGCTGGTCAGAAAAATGATTCCGGATGAAGTCTGGTCCGACTACGCCGACAGACGCACCCGGGTGCTCCCCCACCTGAAAAAACTGGCCTACGGGTTCGCACTCCTGATGCTGTTGTTCTGGGCTGCAATCTGCTACTGGCTGGTGGTAACTCTATTTCTGTAATCTGAATCAGGTCGACAGACCTTAGAGTCTATCGTTCCTGTATTCAAGTGCTAACAACCTTGTTACTATTAACCTGGATTTCATTAGGATAATTGAACCTCGCCGAATTGCTTAATCGCGAGGAAATAAGACAGAGGGAAAAATGTCAAATCCAAACTTCAATTTACTTTGGGCTCAGTTCCCAGACCATATTCAATACCCAACTCTTAAAGACCTCTTTACTCATATTGGAGGTACTTTAGCAAGAAATATCAACGTGCCAGGTTTTGGCCCTAACGGTAACACCTGTGCTGTCCGTATTTCACGTGCCTTGAACTATAGTAATGCACCAATTTCCAAGAAAACAGTGAACTCGTTAAAACTCAACTCCATCACTGGAGCCGATGGAAAACACTACATATTCAGGGTAAGAGAAATTCGGCTTTACCTTGAACACACCCTTATAGCTCGTCCTATTAAGGTAACCAGAAATTTTGACAAAGCTTTTTTAGGGACGAAAGGGATTGTTGCGTTCAGCGTTAACGGATGGAGTGATGCCAGTGGGCATGTTGCACTGTGGGACGGCACAACATTTAAAGAACCAAAATTTGATGATTTTCGTGACCTCAAAGATGATCCCGCAACGTTATTTCGTGAACCAAATACAGAAGGCATGACATTATGGCCTTTATGAAACCTTCACTAATATCAGCATTACTTGCGCTGTTGATGGCGAATGTTGGTTGTAGTCACTTGATAAAAGAGCCAATTGACGAAGCCAACTCTAATTTGATCATGGGTCAAAATTACGTTCTGGCTGCCTGTATAATGGATCGATACGAAGGAAAAGAAATCGCTTACGAGGCAGAGATATGGGCACAAGGAATAGTTGAAATGAGCAACATTCAATTTACGGCTTACCCAGACTTGGCGAATATTGTGAGTAACTATGCCGTTGAACCTCAACTTTCACGCCACGGAAACCCCATGTTAATGAAAAACTGCATTTCACTCTACAACGACAAAGATGTAGTTCAACAAGTTTATAACATCATCAACAGGAAAGATTAATTTGAACTTTGGCTGCTCACTCTAAGAGCAGCCTCTTTCGATAAACCCAAGATTTCCAAACAAACCACTTGCTTTCAGTTCTATAAGTTAAGCAAGCTTCTCTACAATTAGACTCAACTGTCTAAAGCCGATCAAAGATGGCTAGGTGATACCAGCTCACCTATGATCAGATATTTTACGATGTTTTAAATCATAGAATCGCATTTAAGATATTAGATAACCACCATCAACATTAAGGCAGGTTCCGGTTGTGTAGCTGGATGCCCGGGACACCAGATACAAAACCGCGCCGGCCATTTCCGAGGGTTCGGCCACCCGGTTTAAGGGTACATGCTGCAGTAACTGTTTCTTGATCGCATCATTGTTTACCAGGGTCGCGGCAAACTTGGTATCGGTCGCCCCAGGTAACAGGGCATTGACGCGAATATTAAGCCCCGCACATTCTTTAGCAAACGCTTTTGTCATCGAAATCACTGCAGCTTTGGTGATGGAGTAAATCCCCTGAAACGGCCCGGGAATCACACCGTTTACCGAGGCCACATTCACGATGGCTCCGCCACCACCAGCGCGCATGAGCTTTGCCCCCTCGGTAGACATGAAAAAATAACCCCGAATATTCACATCCACTGTTTTCTGAAAAGCGCCAATATCCGTGTCCAGTATGTGCCCGAAGTAAGGATTGGTCGCGGCATTGTTAACCAGAATATCCAGCTTGCCGTGCTGATCTTTGATCTGTTCAAACAAAGTGTTAATTTGATCCATATCGCCAATGTGACACGGTATCGCCTCTGCACTGCCGCCCTCGGCCTTGATTTTTTCCACCACTGCAGCACAGCCTTCCATTTTGCGGCTGGATACAATCACATGGGCACCATGACTAGCCAGAAGTTGCGCGATACTTTCACCGATTCCCCGACTTGCTCCGGTGACCAACGCAATGTTGCCGGTCAGATCAAATAGTGAGACATTGGAGGGCGCTGCGGAATTGTTTGGGTCTGACATAAAAATCTCCTGTGCGAAAAATCGGCGTTACCGATAGGTCAACATAGACGGTATGGTTCCGTCCAGGTGACTGAAACTGTTAAAGTAGGACAAGCTGGTTTTCCGGGTCGACTCGGGGTCAGAGGAAAACACCAAGCGACTGATGCTGGCATTGGCGATAACATTATTCATGGCAAAGCTGGCGTTGGGCGTCATTTGCAAGACATGGGCACAGATCAACGCAATGGGCCCACCCGATGTAAATATTAAAATATCCTGGCTACGCTCGGCTGTGCTCAGCACCTGGTTAAGAGAGGCAATAACCCGGGCCTGGAATTGTGGCCACGATTCCTGGTATTCACCATCAAAATCGCCACAGGCCCACCGTGCTATGGCCGTTTCAAATTCATGTTGAAAGACTTTTCGTGGCACTTTTGATTTTGCCAGATCTTGTGCCATCACACGTTGATCCGCCCACTCGGGCCGATGCCGAACCATGACCTCGACATGATCAAATTCATTAAAACCTGCATCAATTTCAAGCTCGGGGAGTGGCGTGGATGATTCTTGAATTGAAGTGTCTCTGGTGCAATCACTATAGCCATTGAGAAACCCGGTGTAGGTTTCCTTATGGCGGGTCATCGCACCGCTGATGAGCCGGGTTGGCGTAATACGGGCTCGAAGATGCTCGCCCAGTAGCCTTGATTGCTGATGCCCTTTTTCAGAGAGCGCATCATAGTCGGCCTTGCCAAATGAGGCCTGACCATGCCGGATTAAATATACGGAGCCCATATTCTTCCTCCAGACAACTACAATGAGCTCTGCTCAATCATGCGCAAGCAGCGCTGCTCCATATACTTCGCCGCAAAGCCAAATCCGGAAAAACGCTTGTCCTTCGTCTGGCCATGAAAGTACCGATAGTATATTTGCTGAATGATCACGGCTAAGCGAAACAAACCGTATATCTCATAGAAATCAAATGACTTGACCTGATAGCCCGTTTTTGACAGGTAATAATCGACCACTTGCTGCCGGGTCATCATGCCTTTTTCATGGGTCGGTTGGCGACGCATCATTTGAAACTGGGGATCATCATCAGTTTGAACCCAGTACGCTAATGAATTACCAAGATCCATAAGTGGATCACCAAGCGTCGCCATTTCCCAATCCAATACACCGATTACGTGCTGGGGATCGTCAACGGCCAAAACCACATTATCAAAACGGAAATCGTTGTGAATAACGCAAGTCGCCACATCCTCGGGCATTTTATCTTCAAGCCACTGCATAACCACTTCAAAGTCACTTGCATCTTCGGTCATGGCTTTCCGGTACCGGTCTGACCACCCCAGAATCTGACGCGCTACGTAGCCACTCCCCTTCCCGATTCCGGCAAGGTCTGCTGCTTGATAATCCACTCCATGCAGTTCAATTAATTTATCAACCACATTCGTACACAGCTGTCTGACGCCCTCAACACTCAAGCCCATTTGCGCGTCCAGATTCTGTCGGGGAATAATTCCAACCAGGCGCTCCATGACATAAAAGTCACAGTCCATGACCTCCGTTTGTTCAGCAATCAATACAACTTCAGGTACATAGGGGTAAACCGGTTTCAGCGCACTCATAATCCGGGCTTCCCGAACCATATCATGGGCTGATTTCGCTTTTTTACCGAACGGTGGGCGGCGCAGGATCAAATCCCGCTCGGGGTAACTGATTAAATAAGTCAAATTGGAAGCGCCCCCCGGAAACTGTTTTATCTCCGGCGTACCACTCAGCCCGCTCAAGTGGGGCTTTAAATAACGATCGACGCGCTCAACATCGAGTTCCTCGCCATCCCGAATATTCTTTGCTTGATCAACTAAAGACATCAGAAATCTCTCCACAATCTCATGCTTTTTTCTTCGCCAGGAATTTTTTGGTCTGATACGCCATGACAAAGCTGAATACATCCGGCATGACCCGTTTGAGCTGCCACATCCGTTTTTCAGGTTTGTGTGTCACCACCCAAAACTGTTTTTTACGGACGGCATCAAATATCGCATCCGCAACATTTTCTGCCGTTACTCCGGAACGTTTCATGAGCTTGTTTACGGCGGACTGGACCCCCCCCTGGTGAGACCGGAGGGATTCCGTCAGGTTCGTCGGAAAAAATGCGGGGCAGACCACGCTGGTATGAATACCGTCATCACTCAACTCGACTCTTAGCGTTTCCGACAACGAAATCACGCCCGCTTTCGCGACATTGTATCCCGCCATTTTCGGGGCATTCATGAGACCGGCAGCAGAGGCAATATTGACAAAGTAACCGTCTCCCTGAGCTTTGAATACCGGTGTGAAGACACGACAACCGCGGACAACCCCCATCAGGTTAATATCGACAACCCAATCCCAATCGGCCAGTGAAACCTCTTCGATGCCGCCTGCGGTTCCGCCAACACCCGCATTGTTGACAACAATATCGACCCCGCGCCAACGCTTCATCAGCTCGTCTTTTACTGCCAGAATACTGTTCTCATCCCGCACATCACACAGCTGAAAAAATGAATCTGGCTGCAATGCTTTCAGCTCTGCTTCGGCCTCAGCTCCCCGCTCCAGATTTACATCGCCAATACACACCTGATGTCCCTCACGTGCGTAACGCATCGCGATTGCTTTCCCTAAACCACTGGCTCCGCCGGTTATAAACACTCGTTTTAGCATTATTTTTCCTACCTGGTAATGTTGACTGTCCTGCCTGATTCTCGTCCTGCCTTTTTATTCGACCGTGTAAGACAATTCGTTCTATTTGCTTTTGGTTTTGTACTTCGCCAATTCAAATTTGGATATCAGACCCCGATGAACTTCATCCGGGCCGTCCGCTAAACGCAAACATCGGGCGTAAGCGTAAATCTGGGTCAGAGGAAAGTCATCAGACATCCCCGCACCACCGTGCATTTGAATCGCTTGATCTGTAATGGTCTGCAGGACATTGGGGGCAACGACCTTGATTTGTGAAACTTCACTCATGGCTGCCATAACACCCTTGGTATCAAGCATCCACGCCGCTTTGAGCGTTAATAATCGAGCTTGTTCGATTGCCATTCGGGCATTGGCGACAATATCGCGATTTCCGCCCAGATTAATAATCGGCTTGCCGAATGCTTCGCGACTCATGGCACGCTCAATCATTAACTTCAAAACACGCTCGGAAGCGCCAATTGCGCGCATACAATGATGAATCCGGCCCGGCCCCAAGCGACCTTGAGCAATTTCAAACCCCCGTCCCACACCTTTGATTACAGCGGAAACGGGCAACCTGACATTGGTAAAACTGACTTCGCCATGGCCATAAGGTTCATCCAGATCACCAAAAACAGGCAACATGCGTTCGACTTTTACGCCAGGCATATCTTTCGGTACCAACACCATGGAGTGCTGTTGATGCCGGGGGGCATCAGGATTACTCAGACCCATAAAAATAAGGACTTTGCAATCGGGATGGCCAATTCCGGTACTCCACCATTTGCGGCCATTCAAAACAATTTCATCCCCTTCAATCATTGCCGTTGCAGCCATATTGGTGGCATCAGAGGAAGCGACATCCGGCTCAGTCATGCAGAAAGCCGAACGGATTTCGCCTTCCAGTAACGGTGCCAGCCACTGCGCCTTTTGTTCCTCAGAACCAAAATGTGCCAGTACTTCCATATTTCCCGTGTCAGGGGCATTACAATTGAATATTTCCGGCGCAATGAAGCTCTTCCCGGTTTCTTCTGCGATCAACGCATACTCAGCATTGGTCAAACCGGGACCGTATTCAGGCATCGGCAAAAACATATTCCACAACCCTGCCGCCTTCGCCTTGGCCTTTAATTCTCTAATGACGGGCAAGACAACCCACGGATTTTCCTGCTGACGCAGGGTCCGGAAGTATTCATCCTCAATCGGGATAATTTCTTCCGCCATGAAGGCTTTAACACGCTTTAGATAGTCTTGAGCTTTGGCGCTGATCGAAAAATCCATGTTGAATGACCTCTGTTCAGGGTTTTATTTGATGGAGAAAAAGACTACTCTCGGACTTCACATAAAACCAATGAATAGTTTTAATTAGTCTTGATTAATTTGATTCATGATTGTAAGTACAACCGATAGCCCGAAACCCTTGAATTCTACAAAGGCTGCATATGTCTCTTCACAAGGTAGACCTGAATCTGTTTATTGTCTTCGAGGCAATTTATAACGAAGGAAATCTCACGCGGGCAGCAGATGTACTGCATTTGACACAACCCGCGGTGAGCCATGCCCTGGCACGCTTGAGGGAGCAGTTCGCAGATCCTCTGTTTGTGCGTAAAGGGTCTTTGATGGAGCCCACGGCACGGGCTCGAAGCATTGTGAACGATGTGCGCCAGTCACTACAGGTATTGCAGAACACCCTGACACCGGATTCCGATTTTGATTTTCGCGGTAGTGAGCGACAATTTACCTTCTGCCTGCGCGACGTGCTTGAAGCCACGTGTTTGCCACAATTGCTCGCCTATTTGAACCGTGAAGCACCGAACATCAGTATTATCAGTCAACGCTTGCCCAGGCGAGACCTTGAGAGCCAACTCGCATCCGGACGCCTGGATTTCGCCTTGGATGTCCTGCTCGCGGTAAGTGACGATATCCATCATGAACTGATGTCCCAAGATAATCTGGTTGTCATTGCCCGCAACAATCACCCTGCACTACATGCAGGGCTCGATATCTATGGTTATCTGAGCCAACAACACATTCTGGTATCTTCGCGCTCGGAAGGCCCGGGTGTTGAAGATTTCGAACTCAGCCGACATGGCTTACAGCGTCAGATAAGTCTGCGCTGCCAACACTACTATGCGGCATTCAGAGTGGTGCAACAAAGCGATTTACTGCTCACCATGCCGCAAACCTACGCCAGAATTCTCAATGCCTCCGGTGAGAATACAATTTATCCTATGCCGGTAGAGATTCCGCCCATTGATGTACATCTGTACTGGCATAAAAATGTCGAAAAGGATGCAGGCAACCGCTGGCTGCGGGAAAAAATACTCGAGTTGGGTGTCTCGACACTAATTTGATGCTCACGCCCAAATGATGAGAGCTGGATCACGAAACTGGATAGAAATGGTGAAAAAAGCCCCAATATGAATCACTCGGGTTTGCCAAACCGGAACAACAGGCGCAAACTAGCTGGCCATTATTCGAGCCCTCTTCACGCTCAATACTTACAAAAACAATATCAATATAGTGAAGAATCAGGTATCAGAACTATGGATAGCAAGCTAGTTGAACCCAAATACCGGGACCAGATCACCCGACAGCTCGGGGATGATCTGTCACGTCGCTCACTGATCGGCACCATAGTTTATCTCCTTATCTGGGCCGCTTTAATGCTGCCATCCATGTCGGAACTCACCAACCGGGGCCATAACACGGCCTTGCTGATTTGTACCGCTGCCGTACTTACCGTTTCGGTACTTCGCCTAGCACTCGTTCTCTTTTATCGGGAGAAAGCCAAAAAGCTCAATACGCCATCACTCTGGCCGCTGCAACTCGGGGTTTTCACATCCGGCGCAGTCTGGGGGCTGATTTGTTATTATCTGATCAGTACGCCCGCCTTTGCCGATTGCACGATGTCACTCTTTGTTGCAACTGCAGGGCTTTGCGCCGGAGGGATTACGTCTCTCGCGCCTTCCAAAGAATCTGTCAGCATTTACCTGTTTACACTGGTGACACCACTTGCAGCAGGACTGCTCGTCGCGGATGTGCCCCGTGCCACATCCATCGCCTGGCTTTTCAGTATTTATGTGTGTGGCCTTTACGCCATATCGGGTTTACACCGACGGGAGTACTTTAGTGCGCTCAATACCAAAATGAAGCTGGTTGAACAAACTGAACGACTTAGCCAGTTGAACACAATTGACCCGCTAACCGGTTTGAAAAACAGACGCTTTTTCGAGACTCAACTAAGTTACGAGTTCAAACGAGCAGTTCGAGAAGAATCATCGATCGCAATCATTCTTCTCGATTTGGATTACTTTAAAGCGATAAACGATCAGTTCGGGCACCTGATCGGTGATGAATGTCTGAAAGAAATGGCGCGCACTATCAGCTGTCAGCTAAACCGTTCTCTGGATATTGTGGCCCGATACGGCGGAGAAGAGTTTGCGGTCATTCTACCCAACACCGCCCAACAAGATGCATATTTACTCGCCGACAAGCTTCGCCAGAAAATTGAGCATATGTCCATTAAGGTCCATGCCAAAACAGTACAATTCACCGCGAGTTTCGGACTCTCTACGATTATTCCGACTATTAACGACAGTGAAATTGAGCTCTTGTCACAGGCAGATATTGCACTGTATGCAGCCAAAAACAACGGGCGTAATCGTGTTGAAATTTTCGATCCGGATTCATCCGCTTCTTTTGACCTTGTCTGTCAGGGGGCCGTTTAAGCGAGGTCTGAACTACCGGGATTATCCACTTCCAATTGTTGTACTGCGATAACAGCCTGAGTCCGGTTACGCACGCCCAGTTTTCGGAACAAAGCGGTAATATGCGCTTTTACTGTGGCTTCGGACACATCCAGATCATAAGCAATCTGTTTGTTTAACATACCTTCAGTGAGCATACCGAGGACTCTAAACTGCTGAGGCGTCAGAGTCGCGAGCTTTTCCGAGAAATCGGTTGGTGCACTTTCCATTTGCGCGACTTTCGATTTAACGTCATCCGGTAACCAGATTTCCCCGTTTAGCACCACTTGAATCGCCGAGGTTATCGCAGGCAAGGAGGATGATTTGGGAATAAAACCCGATGCACCGTAATCCAGCGCTTTGCGAATCACAGGCAACTCCTCACTCCCGGAAACCATAACCACCGGTAAGCCTGGATATTGACCACGCATAAATGCCAACCCGGAGAAGCCGTGGGCTCCCGGCATCTTCAAATCCAACAGCACCAAATCCAGGTCACTGTTACTTTCTACGGCATCCTGCAGGGCTGCTATTGTATCCACCTCATGAATGGCAACGTCTTCAACGGCCTGATTAACTGCCTGACGCAGCGCGGCACGAAACAACGGGTGGTCATCTGCAATGATAATTTGATATGCCATTCGAACTACGAACTCCTGTTCAATTGCTGAAACAAGAAGCCGCGGTAAATCACGCGGCTTCTGATCAGCATAGAAGGCGATCCATTACTTGTCAGGACTAACTCACTCGATTTTCGATCAAGTCATCCACAACAGTTGGATCTGCCAGGGTTGATGTATCTCCAAGACTGGAGAAGTCATTTGCTGCAATCTTGCGCAGAATCCGGCGCATAATTTTGCCCGACCGGGTTTTAGGCAAACCGGATGCCCACTGGATCAGATCCGGAGATGCGACCGGCCCGATTTCCTGCCGAACCCATGCCACCAGTTCAGATTTGAGCTCGTCGGTTGGGTGGGCGTCATGGGTCAGGGTGATATACACATAGATTCCCTCGCCTTTGATATTGTGTGGATAACCCACCACAGCGGCTTCCGCGACTTTAGGATGGGCAACCAAGGCACTTTCTATTTCTGCGGTACCCAATCGGTGTCCGGACACGTTTAAAACATCATCCACGCGACCCGTGATCCAGTAGTAACCGTCTTCATCTCGCTTCGCGCCATCACCCGTAAAATACATACCTTTATAGGTGCTGAAATAGGTTTGGACAAAGCGCTCATGATCACCAAAAACGGTTCTCATTTGCCCCGGCCAACTGTCCAGAATAACCAGGTTACCAGAAGTTGCCCCTTCCAGAATATTTCCTTCAGGATCAACCAAAGCAGGTTGCACACCGAAAAATGGCCGTGTCGCAGACCCAGGCTTCATATCGGTAGCACCAGGTAAAGGTGTAATCAACACTCCCCCTGTTTCCGTTTGCCACCAGGTATCAACAATCGCACAACGACTGTCTCCCATAACGCGGTGATACCACTCCCAGGCTTCTGGATTGATCGGCTCCCCGACACTGCCCAGCAAGCGCAGGCTGGTTCGCTTGCTTTGCTTAACAAACTCATCGCCTTCTGCCATGAGGGCCCGGATGGCAGTAGGTGCAGTGTAGAGCACGTTAACGTTATGTTTATCGACGACCTTGCCAAATCGAGAGCTATCCGGATAGTTGGGCACCCCTTCGAACAACACCGTGGTTGCACCGTTCGCGAGCGGTCCGTAGAGAATGTAGGAATGACCTGTAACCCAACCAAAATCTGCAGTACACCAATAAACATCACCGTCTCGATAGTCAAATACATATTGGTGTGTCATGGAAGCATAAACCAGATATCCACCCGTTGTATGCAATACTCCTTTGGGTGCCCCGGTAGAGCCTGAGGTATACAGTATGAATAAAGGGTCTTCCGCACTCATTTCTTCGGGGGGACAATCTGCAGATACCGCTGCCACCTGATCATGCCACCAAAGATCCCGACCTTCGTGCCAGTCGACATCACCGCCGGTTCGCTGCAATACAATAACGTTGTCGACGTGTTTTGCACCATCTTTCGTTAAGGCTCGATCTACATTACGTTTCAAAGGAATACTTCGGCCGCCTCGTACCCCCTCATCCGCAGTAATTACAATTGACGATTTACCGTTTTCAATGCGCCCTGCCAGTGCTTCTGGAGAAAAACCACCAAAAACCACCGAGTGTACAGCCCCGATACGCGCACAGGCCAGCATCGCGATCGCAGTTTCGGGCACCATGGGCATGTAAATGGTAACAACATCGCCTTTCTTGACACCGTTTGCTTTCAGCACGTTGGCAAATTTGCAGGTATCTTCGTAGAGCTCACGATAAGTAATATTTCGGGAAACTTCCGGATCATCCCCTTCATAAATGATCGCAGTCTGGTCACCCCGTTCAGCCAGGTGGCGATCCAGGCAATTTGCAGATGCATTCAGTGTACCGTCTTCGAACCACTTGATTGAAACATTGTGGTGATCATAAGAGGTGTTTTTGACTTGGGTATAAGGTTTGATCCAGTCGATACGCTTGCCTTCCTCGCCCCAAAATGCAGCAGGATCATCGATCGACTTTTTATACAGTTGAAGATATTTTTCGTTATCCAGATAGGTGTGAGCCTTGGCGGATTCAGGCACTGGATAAGTCTTAACTTCACTCATGGTGCTTCCCCTTGTTATTTTTGCAGTATTGTGTTTATTTTTCCTACTAGTTCTACTCTGATGGTGTCATCCAGAAAATTAGACCATTGTCTAGAACATAGACCTCAAGCAGCATTTACACCATACCGCGCTATAAATCCGCTAATATCCATCGTTATAAAACTGCAGAAAAAGCAACAAACCACCGCATTCCATTAATAAATTAGAACAATAGTATCAAGATCTTATATCACAAAAATGTTTATATACAGAAAAACATATGTTTTTTGACAGTTAGAATAGAAGAAACGCGCGGGTTTTCTGGGTGATAGACTAAAGTCTCAAGAACGGAAACACCTTTCAGTGGGATATGGAACACTAGAACACGAGGAAGGTTGAGAAGTAAGAAACCATGGCGCTTGAGTTCCATGCGCCATGGCCAATACCATTTAAGCCGCCTTTGTAGTACGCGCAGCATCTTTGGATTTAAGGGTGTATAACTTACGCTCAGTCAGTGCATACGTGTGCAAGCCTGGAATATGAATATGCCGAACATAATCATTCCAATCGATCAAGCCTGCATCGACGGGGAATGTGGCTTGGTCTTCCGGCCCCATACGTTCGGCCAAATCCAGCAGCTTGTCATTATGGAATACATAATTTGGCGCGGTATAAAACGAAAAAACAGTGGACAATTTTATGCCCGTATCCAAGTTATCCAACAATTTTGAGCTGTGAATTTTACCATCCCGGTTTTGCCACTTGAGTTTCGCCTGCAACGCCAGCTTCGCGGCCTGCATTGTTGCCACAAAAGCCGTTCTATTCACAAAAATAAACGGTGAGCGTGGTCTACGAGAGAACAATTTCGGAAACCGCTTGTGATTAGTCTGGGCAACAAACTGCACCGAATCCCGAAACTCTCCCAGCGTAACCGGATTACTGCCACTGCTGCAAACTTGATAAATTTTATGTCGATTGGGGATGTAAAAAAGTTCTGCTGCCGCCAAAATAATGCCATTGGCAACCAGATCGGCAGGAATAATATCAATTTTTCCGTCTTTTTTACCGGGGAAGAATGCCACTTTCTCTTTCGCGTATGCCAGGATAATTGCATCGGCAACTTTAACACCTTCGATCCAACCTGGAACCGGAGACAGCAGTGTGCTTTCAACGATAGCGGGACGGACAATCGTGAGGGAGCGCCCATAAAGCTCTTTGAACAAAATTTGCTCACCCATCCATTTCGTGAAAGTATAGGTATCATTCCAGCCATAATCGTTGGCTTCCTTGATACCCAAATCAACCAGTTTCTCTTTTAATTCTGCTCCCGTGTACTTGGCTTTAACGCTCGCAATTTTATCCTGTAATGCGCTGATCAGAGGCTCGACCTCGAAATAACCCCGACTGTTTTGCTTGATGTTGCGGCCTGCCGGCGCTACATTTTCCTCGTGCATATCCCCTTTGTTGAATCCGTTCACATAACAGGTCGATACTTGTAAAACCGGAATTTCACCGTTTACCCGACTAAACTCGATAATATTCTTCAACGAGAGCGTGTTGATCTTGAGCGCGACATCCAACTCTTCCCGGAAGTTTACGCTCGCCGCAGAATTGATGATCAGATCGACCTCAGAAGCCAAGGCCTCAAAATCCGCGCGGGCCATACCAAAGTTGGGCTCGGTTATTTCCCCCGTAACGCATTTGATTTTAGCCTTGCAAAAGCCATCAAAAGCGTCCTGATTTTCAAGCTTGAGCGAATCGAAGATCGAGGCGCAGGCGATTTCGTGCAAAAATCGATTGCCGGCATCCGGGAATTTCTTATTACCCCGGATCAGTAAATAAATCCCGCCGATATCGGGGATTTCCCGAATCAGCTTTTCCAACAACACTTTACCTACGAAACCGGTGGTTCCGGTAACTAACACATTTTTACCCTGGAGCTGAGCCCGGGTGATTGATTGATTCTCTGAACTCATAGTTTTCTAGCCTGCCCTATTGTTTAAATCCTTCTACTTGCCCGTTTTGATTTCATTATGCGGACAATTAACTCCATGATCCCAATGAATGCCGTTAACACGACATGTTCTCCGCACCTTGCAAGGCGGAATACTTGGCTTTGAGTGATATCGATTCATCACTTTTTAATCGTTTTTGTGCTTTATCTTTTTTTAATTATTTATCGTTACTTTACATTTCGTAACAGCGACATTCTCGAACTGGCACGCATTTCTATTCCATGATGATCAACTTTACGCCAATTTTGTGATGCACACCGCTCTTTTTTGACTATTTCACGCCACTAAAAACTGGAGTAATTACTCAGTTTTAACGTATCATGAAAAGACCTTGAAGCTCACACTAATTTGGCTCTAAACCAATCCCGAGTCAAAGCGAAAACTTCCTGCTTGTTGTAGTCCATGTGGCCAACGTGCCCACTATTTGGCAATAGGTGCAAACTCTTTTCGCAGTTCAGGTTCGCGAATAACATTTTCCCGGACTGGGGTTTGTCAATTTTGTCTTCTTCACCGTGAATTACGCACACCGGTGCACGAATACTTTTCACATCTTCCAGGATGTTAACAACGATGCTCTCCAATGCCCCCGGCAATGGATAAGCTGAATAACCTTCTTTCAGGTACGAACTTGAAAAAAAGAACCCGTTCACTTCCGGATCCACCGCTACCGGCTGGGAAATCGCGACACGATAAAGCGGTATTCGGAGATCCTTGCCCAGCCATCTCTGCGTTTTACTTCCGACCCACGACAACAGGTTAAATGCCAGGGTTTCCAGCTGATTCACTACGGGCCGAACGGTCGCATCCAATGTAACAACCGCGCCTACTTTCTGTTGCAGATCCATGGCAGCCGCTTTTAATACTGCAGTTCCGCCTGAAGAAAACCCGAACAGTCCGATTTTTGCTGCATCAACCTCGGGTCGATTTGTCAGGAATGTAATCGCGGCATCAATATCAGGAACCCATTCCGACATTCTTACGTGGTAACGACGCCCAGCGCTTTCACCATGGCCATGCATATCAAGTGCCAGCACAACAAATCCTGATTCACACAGGTATTGCGCAAATTCGAAGAAGTTTTCCTTACGATCAATTGCACCATGAGCGACGATTACAGCCGAAAACGCACAATTTTGACGCTCACTCGGTGTGAATAACAATCCTTGCAACTGGTCTCCCAGGCTATCGAAAGCAACTTTTTCCTGTCTCATTTGTTATCCTGCTGTTTTACTTGAAACGTCAACAGATGTATGGACTCCCTCCCAGCAATGGGATTAAGGTTATAAGCGCCTAAACCAAAACCCAGGAGCCCATACAATGAAGAAGCTTAACGTGATTGCCATAGATTTAGCAAAAAATGTTTTTCAGGTTTGTAAAACCGATTATTTGGGTACGGTGTTTTTTAACAAAACAATGAGCCGCAATGCGTTAAAAGAGCTTTTAGTGAAAGAAAAAGTGTCGGTTGTAGCCATGGAGTCTTGTTCTGGTGCTCATTACTTTGCGCGGCATGCTAAAGAAAACGGACATACAGTGAAATCTATTTCAGCCCGCAGTGTGAAGGCCTTTCGCCAAGGGCAGAAAACCGATGCCAATGATGCACTGGCAATCGCAGTGGCAGCAAGGCAGCCTCACATAAAGTTAAGCCGTGTAATTACATTAGAAGAGCAATGTCTCCAAAGCATGGAATGCATGAGAGACTTGTTGGTCAAACAAAAGGTTAGTCTGAGCAACCAGCTCCGCAGCATTCTGCTTGACCTTGGTTATGCTATCCCTCAAGGAGATAGTCAGTTAAAGCAGTCAATACCCGGAATCCTGGAAGATGCAGAAAATGATTTATCAATACCATTTCGTTCTGTTTTATCCTGTTTGTGGCAGCGTTTCTTGAAAACGATTGAAGAGATTGCGGACGTGGAAAAAACCCTGTTTCGTGAAGTTAGGCAAGACGAGACTTGTCAACGCTTACAAGCCTTGGAAGGTGTGGGGCCGGTAGGAGCTATCGCTTTGAGGATAGTTTTGAGTAATCCGGAGCATTTTAAAAATGGACGAGAGGCATCAGCTTGTGTTGGCGTCACACCTGTTCAGCATAGTAGCGGCGGCAAAGAAAAGATTGGGTCGATATCGAGATTATCTGGGCATAACAAATTACGTAGTCACTTATTTAAAGGGGCACTGGCGGTGATAAGAAGTCTTGAGAAACGTCCCTGTAGAACACCAAAAGAGGTATGGCTAAAAGACTTGGTCGCGAGACGAGGTAAAAAAGTTGCAGCGATTGCTTTGGCGAACAAAAACGTACGGACAGCTTATGCGTTAATAAAGCAAAACAAAGAGTATAAGCCGCAATTATTAATAGCGGCATAAGTCTTGTCAAAGAGAGCGAAAATATAAACAGGTAAGACCGACCTTCCAGAGACTGATAGGGTCTGAAGTGTTCAACACTGCGCAACAGAATAGTCAGGAAGGTGCGAAAACATCAGTGGCCAGAGGTAGCACCTCAATTAGAGCCCGTATATAAGAGCGCATCCTGCATGTTTATAGAGTTCTCATTGACAATAAACGGGAGTCCATATAAGACCCTAGTCTACACCAAAGACAGCGCAGCAAAAGGCAATTCAAATGAGAACTAGATAATTATTTTTGATGGTCAACCAAGGCAGCATATTTGAGAGATTCCAGCCAGGGATTACTGGATTTCGCCTGACCTTCATAATGTGACGACACATTCATATTTTCAGAAGCGATGGTCTCTGTAGCCGGTCTCTCAGTACACATGCTCTCCACACCGGGACGGGCATCACTGAAGTTTGTTGATGCGGGATTTGTGACTCCTGATGCCACTTGATGGGATATAGAGTGATTCAGCAATCCATGAATTTCACTGAGCAACTGGTGTTGTTGGTCTGGACTGACGGTATCAACTCGTACCATACGCAATAACGCCAATGCCAGGTCAACATAAATTCCGCGCTCAGTCTCCCCCAACTTCTGCAACATGTTGAGGACAAACTCACCAACCTGCTGCGGTGGCACTTGCCCTTCTTTAATCAATTCGCAAGCGCGAACCTGGAGCATTGTCCACTCATTTTCGCGTTCAACGATTAAATCTACGCCGCGCTTTGACGCCTGAGAGCTATGGTTTGATTGCGGTGTCGAAATGCGATGACGGGGATCAGGCTCGCCATTGTTCGGAGAAACCTCACCTGTTTCGGAGCGGGGAGTAACCGGGACTTGAGCATTTGCAACACTCCTTGCGGCATTATCCATTACTCTCGACCAATATCGGGCAAACGAGCGCTTCACCAAACCAGGGCGAGCGAAAAATGTCTCCAATGTGCTCGCCAGACGATAAAAGCTTCGGGCACTGGGATCTGATTCCGGCAACAACGCAACGGGTCGCTGTAGTTCAAGGCCCGTTCGAATGCTTTCATCGCGCCATATGGAGCCCATATAGGCCACGTCCACCGCGATATACTTTTTTACTGCAAACTGGAATCGACGAAACACCTCTTTCGCCTTGCTCAGACCTGACACCATATTGACCACGACATAAATCTGGCGCTTATAGCCCCCCCGCTTCAATACTTTAATGAGTGAAAATGCATCCGTGAGTGACGTAGGTTCCGGCGTTATCACGACCACCGCAATTTGAGTCGCAGCAACAAAATGCAATACATCTTTCGCGATCCCCGCGGCAGTATCAACCAGAATATAATCGTAACGGGGTTCAAGCTCGGCCAACGCGATTTTCAGATGGCGCTGTTTCCCGGCATCCATCTCAAGGCAGGATAAAACGCCGGAGGCGCCAGGCACAATATCGATACCTCCCGGCCCTTGAACCATAATTTCAGATATCGATTTCTGCCCCAGAAACAGGTGCTCCAAGGTATATTCCGGGGTGATCCCCAGTAATATGTTGACATTGGCCAAACCTGTATCGGCATCAAAAATGCATACTTTCTTTCCGCTTCGCGCCAGTGCGATTGCGGTATTAACAGTAATACTGGTTTTGCCAACCCCCCCTTTACCACTGGTAAACGAAACAGTGGCGGGAAAATCTACAGAATCGGAAAGCTGAATACCGTGTTTAAGTACTTCTGACGTCATAAGCGTTATGTTGTTCCCTTCTTACTCAGTGGAACTGAGTGCAGGTTGGCTCGACACAAAATAGGTTAAGGCAGAACGGACAGTAGCATGAACCAGAATGCCCCAACAGAGAACTGTTTAACTTTAAAACACCAGCTATTATTAGATATAGCGCTTACAGTAGAGGTGGTGTGCACAATAACGTGGAAACAGAGCTCATTGAGTGGCTAAGGGAATTATTGTAACGGATGAGAACTGTGACACAATCAAAAAAATGAACATTTTTTCATTTTTATATTTGAAAATACGGATCTGTTCTGCAAAAGTTACAGCTAGTTCTCAAAAACTACTTAAATAAACCGTAACAAACCTTTAATTTTTAACAATTATTATCTACCATCTGGACACTAGTTTTACTAATTTGCACGGATCGCTGTAATCAATTGCGCAGATCGAGTGATGCACAAAAAAGCAGGAAAAACCGAACGATTCAGAAGACTTAAGCTCGTTAGACAGTCTGAATTGATTTGCCTGAAAGATCGTTTAAAGGCAAAGGCCACTGCTTCAGCATTGTAGCTCAAAAAAAAATTAAATAACGTTAAGTTGAACATCGAATTACAACAATAACAGGGCCATTAACCGATTAATAATGCCCAAATTACGTTCAACTCTCGAAGCGCAGCTAACTTAACACACCGTGTAGAATTTTATGAAAAGGCACTCACATACTGATCATGGAGACTTACAGGTAGGTAAGCTACCCAGCCTCCCCCATGTTTTGGTGGAGTTACTGCACTGCTGCCAGCAGGACTCAGCAACTTTTCAGAGCATTGCCGACATAATCAGTAAAGATGTCGCCATTACGGCACGGGTTATTTCAATGGCCAATTCGCCATTTTATTACCGCGGGCAAACGATCAACTCAATCGAAAAGGCGCTCTTCCTACTGGGTCTGGATACGGTAAAAACCATTGTCATTACTGCATCCGTGCAACAGTTTTTTTCCAGTTTCAACACGACACGCATCCAATACCTCAAGCAATTCTGGGCCAAATCCCTGTTTTGCGCACTCATGGCAAGAACGCTGGCCAAACTAACCGCGTATGCCCAACCAGAAGAAGCCTATCTGACAGGCTTGTTGCTCAACTTGGGCGAACTGGTACTGGGCAGTAATTATGCTGATCAATACCGGCAGGTTCAGGATCTCATAGCAGACAATCCGCGAGACAAACAAATCGAGCTGGAGAATGAACTGTTTATGACCAACCATTGTGAAGTTGGAGCTTGGCTATCCCAGGAGTGGGGATTGAGCGAGTTCACCGGTGACGCTATCCGCTACCATCATTCGCCGCTGGATACCGTTCTCGATGCCCACCCCCTGGTTAAGATTCTTTACCTTTCCAATCAATGCGCAACCCAGCTTATGTTATCGTCAGGATTTGCGGAGAATCCCCTTGACTCGTTTGGTGAAGCTGACAATGCATGCTATGAAGCTGCAGATCAGTTATTTGACTTAACCGCATCACTAACCCATGAAATTGCCCTGCAAGTCCACACCGAGGTCAGCAAAGTAGCTGAGTCTATGGGCATTAGCCTGGAGGACAACGGCGGTCAGGATGATAGCAAACGAATTCGGCTGGCGGAGCAGGTGCGAAATATCGGCTTGATCCAGTCTACCTCACTGTATTTCCAGAATGCGCACACTGAGGCGGACTTTCTCTTGCAGCTCAAAGAAACCAGCGATCTGCTTTTCGGTTTCAAAAATGCCATGCTGTTTCAACTGGACTCCGCAGGGGCTCACTTAAGCGCAGTTAAGAGCAGCACGGATAATCAGGACATTCGTATCGTCCTTCAAGCAAATCGAAGCTTGGTCGCAACCGCAGCAATGGAACAGAAAATACTGTCTTCAGTAGACCAATCTGTCTTCTCCGGCCCGCTTCCCGTAGTAGACCAGCAGCTAATCAGACGAACGCAATCGCCTGAAATGGTGTGCGTACCGCTGCTCTTTTCGGAACAGCTTGTCGGGGTACTGGTCATGGGCCATTCGAGCTCACCCGCTGCAGGTACAGAACGCTTGTTACAACTGTTCGCGGCCCAGGTTGCGCAATATTGGCAACAAGTCAAAGTCCATGGGGAAGATTTTGAGCGCGGTACAAAAGCCCCCTCACAAGCAGAACTGTCAGAATACAAGAACCGGGTCAATGAGACGGTTCATGAAGCCAATAATCCACTCACCATTATTCGCAACTACCTTCAGGCTCTGTCCCACAAACTGGGTAACGATCATGATATCCAGAATGATCTGGACATTATTAAAGAGGAAATCGATCGCACGGGTCAGATCATCATGCGCCTCAAAGATTTGAATGAGGTGCAAAAGCACGAAGCGAAACAGGTTGATATAAACGGTGAAATTCGAAGTCTGGCTCAACTCTATGAAAGTTCTTTATTTCTGACGCGCAACATACAATGTCAGTTGAAACTGGATAATGCCATTACACCGCAACAGACTAACCGGAACTCGGTTCGTCAAATATTAACAAACCTGCTCAAAAACTCGGCCGAAGCCTTGCAAGATGGCGGCCTGGTTACAATCACGACCACGGGTCATGTGAACGTAAATGGTAAACAGTTTCTGGAAGTCTTGATTTCTGACAATGGACCCGGAATACCAGACACTATAATGAAACAAATTTTCAATCCAGTTTCGTCAACCAAGGGAAAGCATCATTCTGGCCTGGGTTTGAGTATTACCCGAAACCTGGTTACTGAACTGGATGGCAGCATACGTTGCAGAAGCACTCGTGAAGGAACCGAGTTTCAAATACTCATTCCCGACACGGCGGAAAGCTGACGCACAGAAAGCGAACCACTTGCTAAAAAGTACTTGAAAAAATCACAACAATAAAAATAAAACAGATAGGCACCGATTCAACAACAGCGACTGAACTCACAGCGACCCATTGTAGAAACCATGAAAAATCTGACGCCAATGCCTAGCCCAAACAATGCACGCATACTCGTAGTCGATGACGAACCACGGTTGGTCACCAGTCTTAAACAACTGTTGAACAGCCATCAATATGAAGTCGATACAGCCCTGGGCGGGAAAGCAGCCTGTGAGCAGCTGATTCGGCAAAAATACGAATTGGTATTGCTCGATCTGAACATGGGAGACATGGACGGTCATCAAGTGATGGGTTTTATGGCCGAAAACAGTATCGATGCAGCAACAATTGTCGTCAGTGGCGAATCCACATTTTCTGCGGTGAGCAAGGCCCTTCGTCGCGGTGCCTACGACTACCTGAAAAAACCCTATGATCCGGAGGAACTGGTTGCGACCGTAGAAAGTGCGCTCAGTAAAAAGCTGCTCGAAAGCGCACACGGTGCCATGCAGCGACGATTACAACGTTCAGAAGAGCTGCACAGGTACATTGTTAACAGTTCACCAGATATTGTTTTCATGCTCGATAAAGAGGGTAAGTTCACCTTCCTGAACAACAAAATCGAGAAAATCCTGGGCTTCAAGAAAAGGGAACTGTTGGGTCAGAAATATACCGCTATTATCGCGGAGAATGAACTCAAAAAAGCACGCTACCTGTTTCAGCAAAACACCGCTGTTAATAAGGGTATTCGCAATTTTGAAATGCACTTGAAGTCCTCGGACAGCAATCGACCAGACCGTTTCTTTGATATCACCATTTTTCCAATTGAGCGAAAAACCGGAAAAAGTTTCAACGCCGAAGGCCAGTCCCTTAATCCAACCTTTATCGGTACCTACGGCACAGCGCGAGACATTACGGAACGCAAAGAAGCAGAAGATTTCATCAATTTTCAGGCTTACCACGACTTGCTGACACGGCTCCCGAACCGGTCCCTGTTCAAAGATCGCCTGAACTTAGCCATCGCCCAAGCGAAACGAAACAGTGAGCGTCTCGCGGTAATGTTTCTCGATCTGGACCGTTTCAAAGTCGTCAATGACACCCTGGGTCATGCTATGGGGGATCGCTTGTTGCAAGCAGTCTCTGCACGACTGGAAGGTTGCCTAAGGGAAGGTGATACATTATCACGGTTTGGTGGCGATGAGTTTACACTGCTGCTACCGGAAATTAACTCCCGAGAAGACGCACGTAAAATCGCCAAGAAGCTAATTCAGGAGCTCAAAGAGCCCTTCAAGCTGGGAGACCACGATGTGTTCATTGGCGTCAGCATCGGTATCGCGATGTATCCGGAGGGCGGCATTTCGGTAGAGCAGATCATACAAAACGCGGATGTGGCCATGTACCACGTGAAAAGCCGCGGAAAAGATGGTTATCAATTCTTTGTCAGCAGCATGAATACACCTTCTTCGAATCGGTTAATCCTGGAGCGCGACCTGCGCAAAGCCCTCGAAGATGATCAACTTAAGGTGTATTACCAACCGCAAGTCAATGCACAATCAGGGGAAATTATCGGCGTGGAAGCATTGGTGCGCTGGCACCACCCCGAAAAAGGCGTACTTTCTCCCTCCCAATTCTTGCCACTGGCGGAAGAAACCAAGCTGATCGTGGATATCAGCAATTGGGTACTGAAAACAGCGTGCAACGAAGTCAAAAAATGGTTTCAGGAAGGCTATCACAATATCCGTCTGGCGGTTAATTTTTCCCCTAAACAGATCGAACACCCGCGTTTCGTGCAAGCCTTGATCGCACAATTAAAACGCTACGATTTCCCAGCGGAAAAGCTTGAGATTGAACTAACCGAAAACGTCATCATGAATGACCTGGAAAACATGGTGAAAACCCTGAGTATGCTCGCTGAGAATAAAATCACCATTGCGATTGATGACTTCGGCACAGGTTACTCCTCTCTGAGCTACCTACACACACTGCCGATCCACACACTGAAAGTGGACCAGTCATTCGTCAAGAACATCCAGGAAAAGCGAAATGAAGCCTGTATCGTGAATGCAATCGTGGCAATGGCACAGGGGCTAAAACTGAATATAGTTGCAGAAGGCGTAGAAACGGAAACCCAGCTGAAATATTTGAAAGCACTCGGCTGTCAGGAAGTACAAGGGTTTTACTTTGGCCGACCGCAACCTGCAGAGTATATTCTGACTTTGCTTGCTGAGCACAAAAACAGCCAGCAGAAAAACCAGTATGAAGCGGTTTGATTCAGTCATGTACTTGCTAATGATGCACTTACGTCATCGTGAAATTGTGTCGTAGTAGGAATTACATGACCTAATGCACTACTTTGTGCACTGCCGATTAAAACGGTTATCACACGGTGACGTCGCCCTTATATTCATGTCCACTTCGTATGCTTAGTTTTATTCCCAGATCTTAATTACTCAACCGCCTCTCCTTACCCAGTACAGGCCATTTTTATCATGTGCCCGAGTGCATATTAGCTCAGTCTAACTAAATGACCTCAGGTCAGTGTCAAACAGAATCGCCCCAAAACTGTCTAACAATTTCTCTTAAGATTGTCTTACAATCCAATGCAACAAACTGTTTTATTTTGCGATTTTTTGCATTCCTGTAACGCACTACCAACACAAAATGAGTAGTTCCGCACATAATTTTGGATACCATCCTTATACTATTCCTTCCAACAAATCATAAAAAACAAAATCAACACCATCGAACAAGAAGTAAAGAGACATGAAAGACAAATATAAATTGATCGGCCCTGCTTACGACTTTTTAAGCGGTATCTACAGTGGCAAGTCGATTCACAACTGCAAAGTTGCCATGCTCGAAGTCGAAAATGTCAATCCTGGCGATAAAATTCTGTTCGCGGGTGTTGGTCATGGAAAAGACGCAATCCGGGCGGCGGAACTGGGTGCAGATGTGACGGTCGTAGACTTGTCCGAAACCATGCTTAAAAAATTCCAGGATGGTCTCAACAAGACCAACCCCAACCTCAAGATTCGTCAAATTCATAGCGATATTCTTAAAGTGGAAGAGTTTGAGCAATACGATATGGTCGTTGCTAACTTTTTCCTCAATGTATTCTATGAAGACATGATGCTCCAAATTTTGGAACACCTCATCAAACTGGCCAAGCCTGAGGCCAAGATTGTTGTGGGTGACTTCTCCTACCCTACCGGAAATATTGTGACACGGGCACTTAAAAACGCCTACTGGTTCATCGCCGTATCCATCTTCTGGGTGATGGCCAACAATGCCGTGCACAAGATATATAACTACCCGGAACATATGGAAAAACTGGGCCTGAAAGTCCAGGACAAAAAATACTTCAGCCTGCTAAAACTCAATGCCTACTGGTCAGTAATGGCACAAAAAGAAGTTTGAGCTGAAGCGTTTTTAGAGCGGACTACAGGATAGTTCCGCCTATAAAAAATACACAAAAGAACATAATAAAAATGAAACGTCAGAGGCCTGTCAACAATGAACGACCAAACTTTAGTCCTGGACGGACTTGTAGTATCCGGCAATAACAGCTTTACCTTTTCAGAGCGCGTTGAATACCTGAAAAAGTACGGTTCACATTCTCAGTCATTTTCAACTCTGCAGCCTGGTATGGAGTACTTCGATATGCCCGGCATCGGTTTTATTGGTTACATGAGAACGTGGGGGAAAAGCTATGTGCTCTCAAACCCTGTCACTCATGAATCAAATTTCGAGCTAATATTGACTGAGTTTCACAAGAAGCACCCCAATTCGTGTTACATTCAAGTAACCAAAGCCGTCGTGGATATCCTGCACCGCAAATTTGGCCTGTATGGCACACAGTTTGGTTCCGAGTCGCGAATTGATTTACAAAAATGGTCTCTCAAAGGGAAGAAAAAGCAAATTTTGAGAACTGCCATTAATCAATCCGAAAAAAATGGAATTGAAGTAAAAGAACGTTATAGCGATGACCACACCCGCGAAATTTCCGATGCGTGGATCAAAACCCGAAAATGCAAAAGCAACGAAATTCGCTTTCTAATCCGCCCAATGAACATGGGTTACAAAGAAAACGAACGTCACTTTTATGCGTATCAGGATGGCAAAGCCGTTGGCTTTATTTACTTTGATCCAGTTTACGAAAAGGGCCAGATTGTCAGCTATGTTCCCAACATTTCTCGAGCATGCGCTGACTTCAAACAGGGTATCTTTTACACCTTGATGGCACACGCAATGGAAGTGTTCAAGGAAGAAGGCGTTCCGTACCTGGATTTGGGCCTCATTCCTCTTATGCTGGCAAAAGACGTTGAAGAGCAAGAATCCAAAGTTCTGAAAAACCTGCTTAAAGTGGTATACGAGAAAGGTAACTTCCTTTACAACTTCAAAGGGCTGGAATTTACAAAATCCCGATTCCGCGGCGACATCGAGAAAACATACTGCTGCCATAAAGGCGCACTACCAATGCTTGAGTTTGTCAGTATGTTCAAGCTAACTCGTATTTTCTAATAATAACAAAGCAGTACAGACCTCCTTTGATTAAAGCCCACACCCGTGGGCTTTTTTTGTATTCACGATGTTATGGTGACTACGAAAAAAGTGAGAATGCAGAAACGGAAACTGAAGTACCCAGTGCAAACCCTGCCATTTCACACCAGTAACCAGCTGAACGATTGTGATCAGTGTAATGGAGTTTAATCGTATTCGAGTCAGCATGCAGGCTCGTGCTTTGGATTTCGATCAAGGAATGAACTCTTCGGGAAACAGCGCCACCAGAGTCCAGAAAGAAGTCGTCACGTTGGGCAAATGGGTGACCTTCAGCGATGAACGCCTCTCTCAGGGGACCGAGCAAAAATGGAAAGTGCGTGCACCCAAGAATAACCTGATCAACAAATACACCGTACTGGTCTGCACGACACAATGGCGATACGATTTTTCGTAAAGCGGGCAAATCAAAATACCCGGTCAGGAGATAAGACTCAGAAAGGGTTACCAAGGCACTACTCCCCAACTTCACAACATCCATACCGGGGGCAAAATCTGTTATCAGTTGTTCTGTATAGGCTCTGTTAACTGTTGCCGGAGTCGCCAACAAGCCAATTCGCCCACTGCGTGTTTTAGCCGCCGCAGGTTTGACTGCAGGCACAACCCCCACCACAGGAATCAATAAATTAGCCCTCAAAAACGGTAAAATCAGTGTACTTGCGGTGTTACAAGCAACGATGAGAAGCTCCGCTGTACCAGCAAGAGATTTCGTCCAGGGCAATACAACCTGGAGCATGCGCTGTGTTACCTGAGCTTCCGATAACTCACCGTAGGGAAAAACGGCATCATCTGCCAGGTAACTGATATTAAAACTATTTCCCGATTTATATAGTGCGTGACAAATGGAAAGTCCACCCGCGCCTGAGTCAAAGACAAGAATATGATTTGGTGACATTTTCCGACTCACTGAACCTGACAATCACGTTGTTATTTCATCGAATTACGTATACGGATGAGACTGAATGCGCTTAAGTTGGATCTATCTCAGGGAAAGCGAAGACGCAACTCCGCCACGGCGGCCTCAATAAGCTGGCCCGACAACGTCGAGGTGCTTGATACCTGGGGTAACTCGCTGTAATGGAACCATTCGGCTTCGGCTAACTCATTCTCGTCCAGAATCAATTGACCACTGTCATATTCACAGAAAAACCCTAACATCAACTGATGCGGGAAAGGCCAGGACTGAGATGAGAAGTAGCGTAGATTTTTGACTTTCAGACCGGTTTCTTCCTTAACTTCCCGATGGACAGTTCGTTCTATCGTCTCCCCTGCCTCAGCAAATCCCGCCAGCACAGAAAAGCGACCAGGAGGAAAGTGATGAGCCCGGGCCAGCAAGATTTCAGGGCCTCGTGTCACCAATGCCATCATACAGGGTGCAATACGGGGGTAATAATGACTGTCACACTGCTCACAAACCAGAACACGGTCAGTACTATCCTTGAGCTCCGACGTGACCGACCCGCAGCGACCGCAAAAACGGTGATTCACGCTCCAGTGATACAATTGCAATGCTGTACTCAGTAGATAGAACACATCTTTGTTTTCCCGCAACAACAGATCTCGCAATCCCACGGATTCATATCCCGGGGGAAGCACTGTTGAACTTGAGACGACCGCAAAACACAGCCTGGATTGCCAATAACCCAGAAATAGAGGGACACCATCGCAGTTCAACTCCAATGAGGACAACAGGGCAGTTGAACAAAGCGGTGCCCCTTCGGCTTGAGATGGAGCCGCAATTTGAAGCCGAGGGCTGGCCGCAGTGTTCGGGGAAGATTCCGCCAGCAACAAAACAAATTGGATATCCGGGGCTCCATTCTGCTCAGCGCATGCGATCAATTCGGAAACCGTCAAGCCGGACAAGTTCAAAGGCGGCACCACGGCATATCGGAACATATCGCTCGGTTGAAACTGGGAAGAAAGTGGGTCCATAGGAAGCTCATTGACAACGTGTTCGATAAATGAACTTGTCAGGCAAGGGCGGCCCCCCAACCTGACAAGAATTACAGCGTGTTAGTGTTGAACACTCAAACGCCGATTTCGCATCCATACCCGGGCGAAAAGTGCCAGAACGGTCAGCAACAATGGGACAAGGAAAATATTGACGAGTTTCAGGTTACGACCTAATGTCTCGATATCCTGATCAAGCTGATGCTGAACATCCCGAAGTTGTTTGCGAATTTTCAGACGTTCTTCCTGGAATTTCAGAACCGTTTGTTCCTGCTCTTCAGAAAGTATCGCCTTGTCATCCTCACCCCGAACCTGCTCCAGTTCAGCTAAACGACTATCCGTCTCGGCCAGTTGTTCCTGCAGAGCTTTTTGTTGCTCTAACAGTTTTTCTTCGGCCTGACGTCGCAACTCGTCGACCCGGTCAAACGGTCTGGAGAAGCGCCCTCGACTCCGCACACTGATCAAGTCCGCATTACCCGATAAATTATCCAGTGAATTAACCAGTAATGCCGCGTTATCGGCCCAGGGCGATGCGATTCGCTGACCAAAAAACTCCTGAACCTGAACCCATAACCGGTCAGTCAAGATGTCTGTATCTGCGATCACGATAAGATTTATGTTATCTGCCGAGGTTACATCCGGAGAGACAGTACGGGTAATTTTAGGTTTTTCGTCTGAAGATTCCGTCTCAGATACGTCGTCAGACACGGGGGCGTCGGCATTTTCGCTGTCGGGCGCATCGTCCTCCACCTTGATCCCGTCCGGGAAGGCCGTGGTAGCTTTCCCACTTACCCGGGCTGCCAGGATATAGCGCTCTCCACTGGGTGAAAAATCATTCAACAGCGTTTCTGGAGAGGTGAGCGTTGCGAACAGTGAAGCATCCAGCAGGTTCGACTCATCACTGCTTCGAATCAGCGGTGTCACCGTCGTTGTGGCACTTTCAACAGGCTGGAGTATGCCCACTGATGACATATTAATACTTTCCAGCCCTGCCAGGAGAACATCTTCACTCGCAAAACTATCCGGCGTCAGACTTACTAATCCTATATGACGAACCGGTGACCGGTTACCCCGCATACTCACCACAAGCGAGTTCGCGTAATCGCCCAACACTTTGCCTTCTACCAATTCGAGCCCCCAGTTTTGCAATAGCGGCCCCAAATCCGATGCACTCGCTTCCGCAGGCATCATGGGTGCTCCGGCCTGGGCGGTTTCAGCAAGCCCATCCATAAATACCAGCGTTCGCCCACCTTTCAGGACAAACTGATCTATTGCCAGTAATGTTTCATCGGACAAGCCATTGGGGTGCACCAGCATCAAGATATCAATATTATCGTCAATCGCAGTAACATCTTCGCTCAGCCACTCCAGCTGAAATAAGTCTTCCATTTGTTGCACCACGACCCAAGCGGGTTGATTTTGACGCGTTGCATAATCAAAGCCGCCATTAATCGGGATGCCGGAAATAATACCCAGAGTCGGGGGCTCAGTTTGACTTAAATTGAATATTAACTTGGTCAGATCGTATTCCAGAAACTTCTCTTTATCGAGTTGAAAGAACGGAATGACTTCCTCATTTTTTGCCAGATTCAAAGGGTCGCCACTTGCGGCTGCGGCTTCGGAAGACTCACCACCTGCAACTGACTCACCAACCAGGCCAAAATAAATCTCATCGCCTCTCAATCCTGCGGGAACGCCCTGCAGTCCAGCAGCGGAAGCTGCATCTTCTTCTTCAGAAAAGGGCGCTGGATCTACCACTTGGAATTCAATTTTGCCACGGGAAAGACTTTGATATTCCTGAAGTAACTCCTTTACTCGCTGCGCGTAGGTACGAACCGCGGGTAGCTCTTTGGTGGCTTTATCCGAAAAATACAACGTCAGTTTTACGGACTGTTCCAGGTTCTGCACAATATTTTTAGAGCCATCGGAAAGTGTATAGAGATTATTCTCCGTGAGATCAATGCGCCCACCTTTCAAACTCACAGAGGACACGACCACGATGACGAGGAATGCGACCAAAACAAACATCAGGCCGACTTTGGATTGCATCATTGCTTTCATATGTTGCTCCTTAATCCGCCTTTTTCATATTGATAACAATCACCGTCGCAATCAGCCAACAACCGATCATTGCGGCAAAATACACCAGATCACGCAGGTCAATCACACCACGGGAAATTGCATCAAAGTGCGACAAGATACTCAATGTAGAAAGGCCATCGAGCAACCACAGCGGCGCCCATTCACTGAAGAAATCCTGAACCATCGGGAATCCGCTTACGACAAATACAAAGCACAGTACCAACGTGAGAACAAAGGCAATGACCTGACTCTTGGTTGCCGCAGAAAGGCAGGAGCCTATGGCCAGAAAACCGCCCGCCATCAGCCAGCTGCCTAGATAGGTCGCGAAAATCACGCCATTATCGGGCTCCCCCAGATAATTGACCGTTATCCACAGTGGAAAGGTTAAACCAAGGGCAATGCCCATAATGCCCCACGCCGCTAGAAACTTGCCGATCACAGCCTGAGATGTCGAAACCGGCAGTGTCATGAGCAGCTCGATAGTACCGCTGTTTCGCTCTTCGGACCACAATCTCATTGCAACGGCTGGAGCCAATATGAGATACAACCAGGGCAGATAGTTGAAAAATGCAGCGAGATCTGCCTGACCTCGATCGTAGAATCGTCCGATGTAGAACGTAAATATGCCACTCAAGACCAAAAAAATAACAATAAATATATAGGCCAACGGGGTTGCAAAATACCCCTGAAATTCACGTTTGAATATTATTCCAGTCATATTCATACCAGTGCCTCCTGCGTCGCAAGCTTAGCGCTTCCAGTTCGCTGAACGGAGGAATCGGGCGCTTCGGATTTAAGGGTGACTTGACGAAACACATCCTCAAGACGGCCTTTTTCCACGTGCAACTCTTCAATGTCCCAGTTTTGTTCATGCAAGACACTGTTAACTTCACTCAGGATAGGCTGACCGCTGACCGGAAAAAGAGTGTAACTGCGCTGTTCACTATCACATTCGACGGAAGCAACCCCGGGTAGAGATGTAAATATCTGCATTACATCCTTGGGTTGAGCGAAGCGCAGTGTGATGGCTTGGTGATAACGGGACATCGCGGCAAGCTCATCCGGTGTACCGTCCACAAGTACTTGACCTTGAGCGATGATCATCGCACGGGTACAGACGGCATGAACCTCTTCCAGAATGTGGGTCGAGACGATAACAATCTTGTCTCGGGAGAGATTTTTGATCAACTGCCGGACCTGGTGTTTCTGATTCGGGTCGAGACCATCTGTAGGTTCATCCAGAATCAGGACTTTGGGGTCATGGATAATTGCCTGAGCAATGCCCACCCGTCGCTTGAAGCCTTTTGACAGCGTTTCAATTCGTTGTCCCATCACTGATTTCAATTGCACTTTTTCGACTACTTCCGCAACTTTGGCATCCAGTGTAGCGCCCTTGAAACCACGAATCTGCGCGATAAAACGCAAGAATCCACTCACTGTCATATCCCCATACGCAGGGGCACCTTCCGGTAAGTAGCCAATTCGTTGTTGAGCCGCTTTTGGTGTACTGACCACATCGATACCATCGACACTGATCTGACCGGATGTCGGAGCCAGAAAGCCCGTCAACATTTTCATGGTTGTAGACTTGCCGGCCCCATTTGGTCCAAGAAAGCCAAGCACTTCACCGGGCTTGACTTCAAATGACAGCCCGTTAACGGCTTGCAAACCGCCGAAACTTTTCTTCAGGTTTTCTATTTTGATCATGTCGACCAAAAACCTCCACTTTCAATCAATATCACTATCGTGAACGGATCATCCATGTCGCTTGAAGGCCTATGGGAAAAGACGACCAACTCAACGACCGATTTATTCTTAATTTATAAGTCACTGAAATTGAGCAGAACTCACAAAGCCCTAACTATATGGACGCCCCGGCTATTTTTCAACGGCCATCGCACCAAGGGAAAAGACAGATTGATGAATTTTTTTTAATCTCCATCACTGTTGTCCGGAATGACTTTGCTCGATCAACCAAATCTGGCTACACTAGCCCCCTTCTGTATCACAGCATAAATAAGAGTCCTTATGAGATTACTTGCTTTGAGCTCCCTGTTTTTTGATCTCCTGAGACGCATCCTGTTTTTATGGGTGCGCACCAGCGTGATGGGCAACAAACCCGAAGATTTGAATCTAGACCCGAGCAAACCCGTTTGCTACGTACTGCAATACAGCTCGTTGTCCAGCCGCCTGGTTCTGGAGCAGGAATGCCGAAAAGTCGGCCTGCCACTCTCCCAGGCACCATTCGATTATGGTGATTTCCATTTACGTCGTTCGTTTTTTTTCCTCTACCGACGCCAGGGCCAACTTTTCAGGAGAAGACAAAGTCCGGTCATGACCGATCGCTTGAAGCAGCTCGTGGGTGGGACGCTCAGGAACGACGATTTGGATGTGCAAATCGTTCCTGTTTCTCTGTATTGGGGCCGGGCACCAGAGAAAGAGAAGTCACTTTTCAAACTGATTTTCTCGGACACCTGGTCCAACACTGGGCGATTCCGAAAGCTATTAACCATTATGCTCCATGGTCGCGATACTTTCGTGCAATTCAGCAAGCCTTTTTCATTACGTCAGATTCTGGAGAATGAAGCGGTTACTGAGGAAATCGCAACCCGGAAAGCAGCCCGTATTCTCAGGGTCCATTTCCGCCGGGTACGCCAGGCTGTAATCGGGCCTGATCTGTCTCACAGGCGAACCCTGGTCAGTCGCTTGATTGCAACTCCCGCAGTCAAGGACGTGATACGTGAAACGGCTAAAAAAGAAGATGTCGCACCGGAAAAAATAAGAGCAAGAGCCTACAAATACGCAGATGAAATGACATCGAACCTTTCGATGGCAACCATCCGGTTTCTGGATGTTTTACTCTCTTGGGTCTGGAACAAAATCTATAATGGAGTCAATGTTTACAACATTGAAACCGTACAGGACGTCGCTAAAGATAATGAAGTCATCTACGTGCCCTGCCATCGCAGTCATATCGATTATTTGCTGTTATCCTACGTTCTCTACAACAACGGCGTAATGGTTCCTCATATTGCCGCCGGGATAAATCTGAACATGCCTGTAGTGGGCGCTATTTTACGCCGGGGCGGCGCCTTTTTCATGCGCCGCAGCTTTCGCGACAACCCTCTGTATGCCGCAGTATTCAATGAGTACATGCACAGCATGCTAACCAAGGGTTACTCTGTCGAATACTTTGTTGAAGGTGGGCGCAGCCGCACGGGGCGCACCTTGCAAGCAAAAGCAGGAATGGTGTCCATGACGATCCGCAGCTTTCTGCGGGATAACAGGAAGCCGATCGCGTTTGTGCCCGTTTACGTAGGCTACGAAAAAATTCTGGAAAGCCGTTCCTATCTCGGCGAACTCCGTGGCCAGAAGAAACAGAAGGAATCCATTTTTGGACTGTTCCGTTCACTGCGCAATCTACGTAAGTCTTTCGGTAAGGTCAGCGTCAACTTTGGCAGCCCGATATACCTTGCACAAGAGCTGGAACACATCCAGCCACAGTGGCGACATCAGGCCTACACCAATGAGTATAAGCCTTCATGGTTGCCCGATGCGGTCACACACTTGTCTGAAAAAATTACAACTCATATAAATGATGCCGCAACGATTAACCCTGTAAATATCATTGCGACTGTGCTGCTCTCAACATCCAAACAATCCATGGATGAGAAAGCCCTGGCAGAGCATTTGGATGCCTTTTGCGCACTACTCCATGAAAACCCATATAGTCCGCGCACTCAATTCCCCTCTGGCTCGGGTCATGAATGGATCGAATACGTGGAAGAAATGGGGCTCATCGGGCGGCACAAACAGGAACTGGGTGATATTGTTTTTGCAGAAGGCAACAATGCCGTATTGCTTACTTACTACCGTAACAACATCATGCACCTGTTTGCCTTGCCGGCTCTGATTGCGAGCTTTTTCCAGAACAATGAAACAATGGAACAAGACCACTTGATTTCCCTGATCCGGCGAATCTATCCCTATATCCGCTCAGAGTTGCACATTCGATGGACTAAAGAGGTTCTGGAAGCACGTTTACAGGAATGGCTGGACATCATGGTCAAGAATGAATTTCTGTATCGTGAAAACGGGAAACTACGACGCCCGGCAATTACTGCGCCCAAATTCATCATGCTCAGTGTACTGGCACGCATCGTGATGCAAACCCTGGAGCGCTACTTTATTGTGATCGCCCTGCTGCGAGATTATGGCAGCGGAAATGTGACCGCAGACGAACTGGAAAAACAAAGTACATTGATGGCACAACGCATGTCTATCCTTTATGGTCTCAATGCGCCGGAGTTTTTTGATAAAACCATGTTCCGCAATTTTATCGCAGTGCTCATGAATAATCAGATTCTGACACTGGACGACGACAAACGAATCCTTTTCGACAAACGAATCGATGACGTTGCCGAGGAAGCGCGGCTTGTACTCGACGCGGAATTACGCCAGGGGATTCTTCAAGTCACCAATGGCTGTGAGCGCCCAACAGAAGCACTCCAAAAACTTGCCACTGCATAGGTGTTTATCTGAACAGGTGTTTATCTGCACAGCTTTTTATCTGTACCCCCCAAACCGGTAACACAAGGATGTGTTACTGGCATGCTTATGTTCAGACCTCTTCTGTTTTCAGGTAGTCCAGCGACTTTTTGGTGTAGATATCATAGCGGCTGCTTTTACCCGACATCACCACCGTCGGCTTTCGTGCCGACAATGTTGGTGCCTTCCTCGGCCGTTTCACGACAACGCGATACTCCGCACAGGAGAGTGCAGGCTCCAGGAGCGTCTCCGCATCAGGGTCCTCTCCCACGAGATCGCGAAATGCTCTCATTTCCTTTTTAACCAGTGCCGATTTATCCCGGTGAGGAAACATCGGGTCCAGATAGACTACCGGTACCTGGTCCACACCTCGACCAAGCCAGTGCGCGGCATCGATGTGTTCGAGTGACATTCTGGCCATAATCGCCAAAAGCTCAGGATCCTCACTTTGATTCGCTTGTGCCAGGCCGACCGCAAGCAACTCAGACACGACCGGTGATCGCTCGATCATGCGTACTCGACACCCGAGACAGGCCAAAACGAACGCATCTCGACCCAACCCCGCAGTGGCATCGAGAATGTCCGGACGAATTCCGGGTTTCACCCCGACCGCTTTGGCAATCATTTGTCCGGCGCCGCCACCAAACTGCCGCCGATGCGCGCTTTTACCTGTCACAAAGTTTGCCTCTATTGGATTACCCAGGGTTTTATCCCGAGTATAGAGGCGAGCATTATCAGCGCTGTAGCAAAATACGTAATCCGCATTGGTTTTATCTGTAATATCCTGCTCGGAAAACAAAGACAAATAACTCACCTGCATTGCCTCGGCAAAGGCTTGGGCACGCTCTTCCCATGCAGTTGTCGTGCAAACCACCTGTAACTGAGTTCCAGACTGAACGGCATCCGTTCGATTTTTTCTATTTTTCATTTATTTTTTCTAATAACGATTCAAACCTTACAACGCGGGACGGCAATACACCGCAAATCATCACCGCGGTCGTGATATGAAAATGAGAGGCACATCAGGGTAAGGGTCAAACAAAAATATCGACACCCACTAGTTCACCACCGTTCTCATCGAACTCGGAAGACGCTTGCAATGTGCTTTGATACTGATTAAGCGCATCCTGAGTCCGCCTAGGTAATTCCTCCGGATCTCGAAAACGCTGTAATGTGATGGATTGGGCTTCTGATCGGGCTTCGACTTTCTTGTCAATTGCCTCTTGATCAATAATGACACGCTCGCCTTGCCGACGATTTTCATCGCGATCATTAATTGGACGTTTCTCAGTCGTCAGCTCGCGGCCATCTCGTGTATTGAGCTCCGGACGCTGAATCAAAGAAATTGTATTTGAATACCCAATATCAATCGGCATGTTTTAATAAGACTGATTCATGTTGCAAAGATTTATAAATGGCCCAGTCATTTTCCATATGACAATGGGCACCGGGATTGATCACATATTAATCAGTATAACGCTCAATTTTCCAAGGTTCAAAAGCTGATTTTAAAATTCACGATGATTTACATCCGCCTGACTTCAAGCAGTAAAATGAAGTGCCAGCAAAATCACTCCCAGAGCCAACCGATAGATTACAAACGGTGCGAAACCCATCTTGTCCAACACTTTCAGAAACAGGTGGATACAGCAATACGCACTTATGAACGATAGTACAGTTCCCAGAATTATGGTATCCCATTCGGCCGGTGTTCCAGTTTCATAGAGCTCTTTACCCAGCAGTAAACCGGCGGCACTAATCAGAGGTATCGACAACAAAAAGGAAAATCTGGCTGCAGTATCACGGCTCAGCCCCAAAAAAAGCGCTGCAGTCATGGTAATTCCGGAACGGGAGGTTCCCGGTATCAGGGCCAGCGCTTGAGACAGACCAATAATTAAAGCCGCTCTCCAAGTAAGGCTGGTCATCCCCTGATCAGATCGGGCAAAACGGTCAGAGAATCCCAATAATAAACCAAAGCCGATCGTAGTCACGGCAATCACCATTGTGGATCTTAACTCCGCTTCAATAAAATCCTTGAATACCAACCCCGCCAGCCCCGCTGGAATTGTAGCCAGAATGATCATCCACGCTAATTTACCATCCGGAGCAATGGCTGCTGGTCTGGTAACCAACTGTGGACAGCTTTTCAACCAGGCGAAAAAGAGCTGAGACACATCCTGACGAAAATACAATACCACTGCCAATAACGACCCGACATGCACGGCAACATCGAACGCTAATCCCTGATCCTGCCAACCCAGAATTTGAGAGGGCAGAATAAGATGGGCGGAACTGGAAATCGGCAAAAATTCGGAAAGCCCTTGAATCAGGGCGAGTACAACAGTTTGAATCCAATCCAATGGACTTGCTCCTTAAACAGACTTACGCTCGACCGGGTAGTTTTTTCCATGTTATTTCATTGCGTAAATACACTGGCTGAACATCCAGCGCCGAAATAACCTGTTTTTGTTGCCAGTAATGCTGCCCTAACAGGGCAACGTGTTCCGCCAAGGGAATTACCGTGCCGTCAACTTCAGAGAGCGCCGAACCGAGCAACGGGCGCAACCTATCTTCATAGCACCATCCGGATCCCACGCCAACTATCGGCAACGTCTCATCCAAATCCGGTATTTTCAGTTGCTCCGGGGCGACCACCAACTCCGCTCCAACTCGCTCCGGGGCAAGGAAATTGCCACTCACACGAAATATACCCCAGTAGATTTCGTTCATCCTGGCATCCAGCGCACAGGCAACATAACCACCTTTATCAGACAACCGGACATGGTGCTTACTCGCAAACGCGATTGCTTCCAGCGTGGACACCGGTATAACCGGAATATCAAGCCCGAAAGCAAGGCCTTGAGTAATACCCGCGGCTATTCTCAACCCCGTAAAAGAGCCAGGCCCCCGACCAAACGCGATTGCATCAAGGGCTGATTTTTCGATACCTGCTTCTGCCAGAACCGCCTCAACCATGGGTAGCGCAAGTTGCGCGTGTTGCCGGGGCTTATCTTCAACACGGGCAAAACAATGATCATCATGCAGCAATGCGACTGAGCAGGCTTCAGCCGACGTTTCTAGGGCCAAAATGGTAGGCATACCAATTTCCTGAATAAGTTTAAGCTTTCTTGAACAGTTACGCTCGGTTAAAACTGGGGTCTGTTGAAATAACAAAAAAGGGCTGATTAATATCAGCCCTTCTTCTGTCCTAACGCAACAGCCAGGAACAGGGATTCGAAACTATGGCCAGGCCTTTCACGGGTTTCAGGCCATTTGCTCGAAAATTTTATCCCGGATTTCCTCAACGGTTCCAACACCGGGTACGTGAACATAGCCCGGCGCCGCAGCCGCATCTTCAGCAGCCCAGTTCTTATAATAGTCCACTAGCGGTGCAGTCTGGGAATGATAAATATCCAAACGCTTGCGGACTGTACTTTCCTGATCATCCTCACGCTGAATCAACGCTTCGCCCGTCTCATCATCCATTCCTTCCACCTTCGGCGGATTGTAGATTGTGTGATAAACCCGGCCACTGGCTTCGTGGACACGACGACCGCTCAAACGCTTCACAATTTCTTCATCATCCACTGCAATTTCGATCACATGATCGATCTTGATACCTTTCTCTTTCAAGGCTTCAGCTTGAGGAATTGTACGAGGAAAACCATCCAGCAAGAACCCGTTAGCGCAGTCTGCTTGTGTAATGCGCTCTTCAATCAATTCAATGATTGTCTCGTCAGACACCAATCCACCTGATGCCATAACTTCTTTGACTTTTAGACCCAGAGGTGTGCCGGCTTTAACCGCGGCTCTCAGCATGTCTCCCGTGGAGATTTGCGGAATCTCATACTTTTGTGTAATGAATTGAGCCTGTGTGCCTTTACCCGCACCAGGGGCACCTAAAAGGATTGCTCTCATTTTCTGGATAGCTCCCATTTCTTATGAATTTAAACTACTGTAGTACGGGTCCGTAAAATACACACCGGGGATAAAAAAGAATTTAATCGCTCACCCAGTGCACACTACGCTGCTGAACTCACTCCAACCAGAGCGTTTGAATGCCTCTGAAAATATTGACGAACCCGTTTCTTCATACTCTCCTATTCCATGAGAATACGCTAAATTTGCAGACAGGGTTCCGCATTATACGGAGTCTCATGCTCGAGAGGAAGTGCTTCCGCACGACAAGAAGATGATGAGAATCAATTAAGCTTGATTCTCATCTGGGCAGACTGGATGAATAAGAGAATTTCTGGAACGATTGCACGCTTGAAGAAGGTGAACTGACAGGCTGTTACAGAATACCGTCAAGCAGATGCCATTTTCGAGAATATCCAGTAACCGGCTTCATCACTGTCCATGGATCGAATTGCCATCATTTCTTCGTTGCTCCACAATTCAGCAACAATATCCTGGGCAAGGTTACATTCACAAGAAACCAAATGTACCGTCAATGCCTGGGCCATGTGGTGGCGCTGTTTGCCTCGCGAGCCTGATACCCGTTTAAATATGCTGCGCGCACCTTCTTCCAAGGTGGTACACATGCCGCCCAAAATCGGGACCGTCTCTTCGCCCTTACGGCGCATTTTACGTTTCTTCTGGGCGATGATGTACGGTAAGACGGTGTTGAGAATATAGTTATGTTGGTGAGAATCCCCTTCACAGAACCGAACACCCTGCTGTTTCTGAATTTCTTCCAGATTTTTAATATGTTGCAATGTTTTATGCAGCGAGATACCAGCCGTAATTGAACTGCCCAGTGCAACTGCACCTGCCGTAGCAACTGCTCCAATACCCGTTGCTGAAAGGGCTACTGTTCCCCCTGTAATAGCGGTATAGGCAAGGGTCGACATACCGGTATTGGTTGCCGTAGAAAATGCGGACGAGCCTACGTTTACTACGCCCTTGCCGACGGTTTTAACCATCCCCCAGTCACTATGGGTTCGATCACAACGATGCACGCTTTTGACGTGCCCCCAGTTGTGCATATCCACTTCTGAGCGATCACACCAATGACGATCCACATGATTAAATGCACTATACAACTTGTCACCCAGTCCCATGGACTACCTCCTCACGGTTTGGCTTATCTTTTAAAATCAGTCATGTTTCTAAAAGCGTCTTCAAATTTAAAAAACCCTCACATATTTTCATAAACATCTCGAAATTAAATAATCAGATGGAACTTTTTGCAGGAATTTAACATTTTCACTTTAAATAATAATCATTATCATTTAATATTGACCGTGCTTGTGAGATTACCGACAGGGATGTCGACCATTTTAAAAAGCGTCTTACGATAAGCCTGTGGCGTAAAACCGGTTTGCCGCTTGAATGACTCCCGGAAGCTGGCCAGATCTGAGAAGCCACACGATGCTGCAACCGAACTGACTTTCATACTTGGTATCGCCAACTGATCCAACGCCTGTTGCAGCTGATGCTCCTGACTGATCTGCCGAAAACTGGTACCCGCCACCTGAAGCTTTCTGCGTAAGGTTCGGGGTGTCACCTTGAGTTGAACTGCCACATCATCCAATTTTGGCAGACCATCTCGATGTACAGCGAGCGCTGCCCGAACTTGCCAGCACATATCGCCTTTCTGTACCTGCCCTACCCGTGCCACCTCTTGTTCACACAACTTCAGTGCTTGTTGCTTTGCCACCAGGTTCCCCATTGGCAGGGGCCGAGTCATGGTTTCCAGACGAATGGCCAGCATGGTTTGATCGCAGTCGAATTGAACCGCACAGCCCAAATGCTGCTGATATTGGCGAGCGTGTTTAGGCGCAGGATAAGCAAGCCGAATCTCATCAAAGTGGAACGGCTGAGCAATGATATCCTGAACCTGGCTGGTCAGTGTCCCCAACAAAACCTCATGGGCAAATCTGGAGTTAAGTGGATATTCCATTTCCTGACGCTTGGTAATCTGGATTTCACAGCGCCCATTGATCATGACGGGATTCAATACAAACCGACTGCGTAACAATGTACGGTAACGGTTAGCTGTCTCCAACGCATCACCGAGGGTTTTACTACTGATCAAAGCCCCGGCAAGTACCCCCCAACGGGATAAATTCAATGCCTTTCCCAGTGCCAAGCCCAAGTCAGGTCTTTGGGCCAGGCGATACAGATTCCGGTATATCATGTCGAATTGATGCAATGACACCAGCGTATCCACCTGAAGCAAGTCACCCTCTTGCAGCCCGGTTCCCAAAAGCCATTGCTTTGTTTTTATGCCTTCACTTTTCATAAAACGACGAATCAAAAACAATTCAGCCGAAGGAAAAATCGCCTGGTCTTCAAATGTTGTCATAATCCGGGATACACCTTCATTTAATTGCTGCCTCTTACTTCAGATAACTACTATACCGTCCCCGGTAGGCAAGCGATAGCACACACAAACGCGTCTTCAGGTCATAAAGTATAGGTTTTGTGGCCAATTTGTGGCTACTCAATAGCCCGGAAAACCCGCTTCTTTTTAAATATCTGAAATGGCCGGACTATCGAAGATAAGCGAGAGGTAAACAATACAATGGAAAAAGCAACTGACCCTCTAACACTTTCCATGACTGAACGAGAGGCGCTGATACGCAGCACCATCAAAGACCGGGGTGAACAAATCCGTAAGGATCATCCCTTGCTTGCTAACAATGACTTATGTGGCATGAGCATCTTTCTGTTTGCCATATCTGGCGTACTGGTATCGGGCTGGGCCTATTGGCAAAGCCTGATCCCTGCCTGGATCTGCATTCCACTGGTGGCGATGTTTACATCCCTGCTACATGAACTGGAACACGACCTTATTCATTGGATGTACTTCAAGAAAAACAAAGCCATTCACAACCTGATGATGTTAGGGGTCTGGGTATTCAGACCCGGAACCATAAACCCCTGGGTTCGCCGACAACTTCATTTCCTGCATCATAAAACCTCCGGCACAGAACAAGACCTCGAAGAACGGGGTATCGGCAACGGCCATCCTTATGGCGTGTTAAGATTCTGGATTATGAGCGATACGCTGGTGGGCAACTTGTTCAGAATTCTGTTCACTTTTCCTCCAGAACGAAAAGCCCATGCATTGAAGGGACTGTTTCTTAAAAATTTCCCATTGGCAATTGCCACCGGAATACTTTGGTACGGCTTTTTGCTTTTTCATGCCGTTAATTTCCTGCTTCCTGCCCTGGGTGCAACCGTTGTCTGGTCAGAATCGACGTTGAACATCATGTCAGGCGTTAGTTTTCTCATCGTTACACTTATAGCACCGTTCTATTTGCGATCCTTTTGCCTGAATTTTATCAGCTCGAATATGCACTACTACGGCAATGTCAATTCCGTGATTGAACAAACTCAGGTACTGAACTCGCCTCTTTTCTGGCCGATGCAATTGTTCTGCTTCAATTTCGGCAGCACCCACGGTATCCACCATTTTGTAGTTGGTGAAACGTTCTATATTCGTCAACTAACGGCTCCCGCCGCCCATAAGGTCATGCGGGAACATGGGGTCCGATTTAATGATTTCGGCACCTTCAGACGCAACAATCGTTTCCAGCCAGAAACACCATCGCGACTCAGCCCGGCAGTTTCCGCCTGATACCGTAAACATAATATTCGAAAGAACCTTCAAGAGCGGCCCTGGACACCGGGTCGGTCTTGCCTTGTCTGCAACAACGTAATTGAAAAATAAAAAAACTGGAGTCACACATGTTTAGTAGTCGCAAATTTTCAACGCGCGGGCTGTTTCCGCGACGAAGCCTAAGCTTGGTCATACCGGCTTCAATTGCTCTAACGCCCCTCACCACTCAGGCGGTCGGTTTTGATATCGGGCCGGTGAAGGGTAGTTTTGGTTCAAGTCTATCCATCGGCGCAAGCTGGCGCGTCGCTGAAATTGACGGAGAAAATGTATCATCAGGGAACCAAAGCAATGGCTCGGCTCTGTCCAGTACCAATGATGACGGTGATTTAAACTTTGAAAACGACAAGACCTTCTCGAAAATTATCAAGGGGAATCATGAGCTCGAACTGAGCTATGAAAATTTTGGTCTATTTACCCGATTCAAATACTGGTATGACTTTGAGCTTGCGGACGAAAGCAGAGCACACGGCCACGGTCCGAACCAATATCAAAGTGGAACTGGACTCGACGATCGCGGGTTCAGTCGCTTGTCCCGATTTTCGGGCATCGAAGTGCTTGATGGCTTTTTATACAACTCGTTTTATATCGACGATCACCCGGTGGATATTCGTCTTGGCCGACAGGTTGTCAGCTGGGGAGAAAGTACCTTCATCCGCAATGGCATTAACATCGTTAATCCCATTGACGTTTCAGCTTTTCGCAGACCCGGTGCAGAAATTAAGGAAGGGCTGCTTCCAGTCAATATGCTCTACACCAATATAGGCATTAACGAAGCTGTCTCATTAGAGGCTTTCTATCAATTTGAATGGCAAAAAACACAACTTGATCCCTGCGGAACCTACTTTGCGACTTCCGATGTGATTGCCGATGGCTGCCAAACACTAACACTTGGCACCTCATTCCCGGATCAAATCCTGGCGGGTAGCGCAACCGGGCATCTAACGCGATCGAGCGATGTTGAAGCCTCAGACTCCGGACAATATGGTGTGGCATTGCGCTACTACGCACAAGCACTGAATGACACAGAATTTGGCCTGTACTACGTGAACTACCATAGTCGGCTACCTATTTTTTCAGTTGCAACCCTGGGCGGTGCTCCCAGTTACTTTGCAGAGTTTCCGGAAGACATAAAACTCTTTGGCCTCAGCTTCAATACCAATCTGGGGGGCTATGCAGTATTTGGCGAAATCAGCCATCGCATGGATATGCCGATACAAATCAATGCTACGGAAATTATCCGCGGACTGTTCGGCGCACTGGGACGGGTGGACCCCAACACATTTACACAACGAATCCAGCTGGGTGCTCGAACCGAAGGATACGACCGGGTTGATGTTACCCAGGCCCAGGTCAGCACCTTGAAAACCTACAACAGGATTTTGGGTGCCGACCGACTGGTAACCATCGGTGAAATCGGATTCACCCATATCCATGACAACCTTGATGACCACCCTTACGGCCGCTCGACAAATTATGGCCCGGGTGCACCCGGTGATGACGGTTTCATCAGCGAAAACTCATGGGGCTACAGATTACGAGCCACGCTCGACTACCGCGATTTGATTGCAGGTATCAATGTCGCCCCGCAACTTTCCTGGGCCCATGATGTTTCAGGCTTTTCGCCAACCGGTGGAGCCTTCAACGAAGGCAACAAGGCAATCAGTTTTGCCCTGAACGGGGACTATCAAGAAGCCTATCGGGCGGGCATTTCATACACCCAGTTTTTTGGCGGTGATTTCAATACGATTTCAGACCGCGACTTTATTGCCGCCAATATCGGTGTTTCTTTCTAGCTATCAACCACGGCTTAAATATCAACCACAGCTTAACAACTTGAGTCAGCAAACACGCCAAGAGAATAAAAAATGAAACCTTTGAATAAACTTCCGATCAAGTCAACTCGCTTAGTCTGTTTCATGGCGCTTGCCCTGTCACAAACGACGCTGGCAGCAGTAAGTGAACAACAAGCAGCACAATTGGGCGCTACTCTGACCCCAATCGGTGCCGAGAAATCCGGCAATTCAGACGCGAGTATTCCAGCCTGGACTGGCGGGCTAAACGCCGCCCCCTCTGGCTATATTAACGGCAGTCACATGATCGACCCTTATGCGTCGGATCAACCGGTCGCTGAAATCACTGCCCAAAACCTGGAGCAGTACCGGGATAAGCTCAGCCCGGGCCAAATCGGTATGTTCGAGCACTTCCCGAATACCTACCGCATGAAAATTTATCCGACCCGTCGAAGTGCATCTTTGCCGCAGTCGGTCTATGACAATGCGCTTTATAACGCCACTCATGCTGAACTGGTCGACAATGGCAATGGTTTAGCAAATTATCAAGGCTACATACCCTTCCCGATTCCAGAAAACGGGCTGGAAGTCATCTGGAATCACATCGCCCGCTACCGGGGTATGAGCTCAAAACGGGATATCGTCCAAATCATTACCCAGCGAAACGGTGACTATCACATAGTCAAAATGAACGAAGAAGTTGTGTACCCGGAACAAATGGAGGGCATGGGCGACGACGGCCAGAATATGCTGGTTTTTTTCAAACAAAGCGTCACGGCCCCGGCTCGTTTAACAGGCAATGTATTACTGGTTCACGACACCATAAATCAAGTCAGCGAACCCCGTAAAGCATGGATCTATAACGCAGGACAACGCCGGGTGAGACGGGCACCGCAAGTCGCGTATGATGGACCGGGCACATCATCGGATGGATTGCGCACATCAGACAACTTTGACATGTACAACGGTGCGCCGGATCGCTACGACTGGAAGTTGATCGGCAAACAGGAAATGTATATTCCTTACAATAATTACCGACTCGCTTCCGAGGACGTCAAATATGATGAAATAGTTCAACCAGGCCATATGAATCCGGACCTTATTCGCTACGAACTGCACCGGGTCTGGCGTGTCGAAGCCACTTTGAAAGATGGTACTCGCCACATTTATGGCAAACGAACCTTTTTCCTGGATGAAGACAGCTGGCAGATTTCGGTCGTGGATCACTACGACACACGGGGTGCACTATGGCGAGTTTCTGAAGCGTACGCCATGCAAGTCTACTACGCCAACGTCCCGATGAAAGCCGCTGAAAGTTATTACGATTTAACCAACAAGCGCTATCTGGTCATTGGTTTGCAGAATGAAGAGGACACACCCACTCAATACGGCCATGTCGCCAAAATGGTTGACTTCACGCCGGCTGCAATCCGTCGCTCTGGTCGTCGATAGCCCGACAAACCGAAGCACGTTCCCGCACAAGCTATCCCATGGCCTGAAATCTGCCGGTAGCCCCGGCAGATGCGATCAGGTCCGCATACTGGCGCCAGGTAACTCACTATAGCACTCGCTATACTCCTGACAGCATTAGGCGCGCCGGATTAAACTGCATGACCACAGCTTAATCCGGTCTTTTTACGCTAAAACCAGACCACTCAAACCTGATCGGTTACTGATTTAAACCGCATTTCAATCCCGATCAAGCCAGATTTCAAATCTCTTGCCCATCAATTCCATATTGGCTAAAAGTTGCACGATAAGCAGGCCTCGACCAAACTAGGAAGAACTCTTTTCGTCTTGCGGGCAGGAGAAGTTCAAATCATGAGGGTCTTAGCTTTTGGCCATGCAGTACTGATTTGTATACTGTGCGGGCTTTGCATAACCGTATCGGCAGCACAACCAGTCGTGCTCAAAATCGGCCTGCCCGATCATGCCAGTGCCATTGCTGAAGAATATGCAGAAGAAGTCGCCAAGGTTTACGAACAATTCGGCTATCAGTGGGAAACGTCTCGTGCACCCGCACGGCGTATATTGATTCAGGCAGACCGGGGCGATCTGGATGGTGTGATATTGGTCCCCGAAGTCGTTCGCGATCATTTTTTTAATCTGATCCAAATCAACGTTTCGGTGACGTCCATCGATATGATGGCTTTTTCCATGCCCGGGCTTGCTGAAGTCAAGCACATTGACGATCTGAAGGGATTAAAAGTGGGCTACTTGCTGGGCTATGAAACAACGGAAAGATTACTCCAGAATATCGGAGCACTCTCGGTAAGAAGCTATGACTTGCTGTTTGGCATGGTTCTCAAGCACCGCCTTGATATAGCGCTTGCGTTGCGGCGGGAGACCTTCCGGTTTGTCGAACATCATTCAGAGTTTGCGGTGATGAAGATGCATCCAACGCCGATAATTCGCGTGCCGCTATATCACTTTATCAATCGGAAGTATGAAGGACTGGTCGAGCAAGTTGAAGAAGCACTGACACGCCAGCTGGCCACTGGAGAACTGGAAAAGCGAATCTCGGATCACACCCCGAAATCGCCATTCCATTCAGCCCTTGACCAAACTCGGCCTAACGAATAACCCATTGAAGAACTTAAGCGCTTTGCCCCGGGGTTCGGATTTCTTTATCCGCAATAATATGGCGGCTAGCCTGCCAGATAAACAAACCGGTAAGCAATAGCGCAACGGGAATCAGATACATCGCATCATATAATCCCTGAGCCTTGAACACTTCGGTCATTTCAGACTGGCCCGCCAAGGTCATGTGATATTGCGCCAGTTGATCCGACAGTGCACCTACAACGATTGGCCCGAAAGCCCCCCCCAATAGATACATACCTGCAAAGTACACTGCGATTGCTGTGGAGCGCAACCTGGGCTCCACAATATCGTGAATAGTAGGGTAAACACTGGTGTAATAATTATAGTGTGCCAGCCAGCCAAAACCGAAAAGCACCACAAATGCAACCAGTGAGTGGTTACTGAAATAGAGCGCACCAGCCGTTGCCAGAGCCGCAATTACCAGACTCACAGCACCGACTGACAAACGCCCTCGCGGGGAAAATTGATGGCCTTTGTCCGCCAACCAACCACCAGCCGTCAGCCCTATCAAGCCGGTTATCCCGACAATCACACCGGTACACAGTGCCGCCTGCGTCAGGGATATCTCAAAATAGCGCTGCAACAACGGAACAAGAAAGCCATTCCCCGCGTAAGCGGCAAAATTAATCGTCACACCGGATAGAATTATCCAGAAAAAAGTGGGTATTTTGAGCAACTTTCTAATCGGATTTGCAACCACGTCATCGGCTAACTTTCGCTGCTCGCTTTGACCTCGCTCAGGCTCCTTGATGAAAAACATGGCAATTGCCAGAATAATCCCCGGCACCGCTGCGATCAGAAAAGGCGCCCTCCAGCTATCAAATGCGGTGATCATTGCCCCGACAGTGAAAAATGCCAAAACCAGCCCCAAAGGCAAGCCCAACATAAATATTCCCGTCGCTCTTGAACGCTTCTCCGGAGGGAACAGGTCACTGATCAATGAATTAGCCGCCGGTGCATAGCTGGCCTCACCTACCCCGACCCCCATCCGGACCATAAAGAAGGAAACATAATTCCAGGCAACTGCATTTAACGCCGTAAACCCGCTCCACACCACCAATCCCCATGCCATGATTTTTTTGCGGGAAATACGGTCAGCCAAACGCCCCAATGGAATACCTGCCACAGCATAGACCAATGTAAACGCGCCAGCGATCAGCCCCAACTGCAAGTCACTCAAGCCCCATTCCAGACGAATCGGCTCAACCACAATCGCCGGAATCGTACGATCAAAAAAATTCAACAAATTCGCGAGAAACAACAAAAAAAGCACTTTCCAGGCATTCGCGGCCTGGGGGGACTCACTCTGAGTGCAGGGAATAATTGTCTCCGGAATTGTTGTGGTTGATTGCTTGTTGCCAGAGAGGTCTCCAGGCGACAGATGAAGTTCAGATTGATTTGCCATATAAATGCCCTGCATGAAACCCGATGAAAGGGATTCTTTTTTATGTTTGTCAGCGGAACCGGTTTTTGAAGTACTAAGGCTAAATAGGGATCATAGGTAGAACATTAAGCAAAAAAGCAGGGTAACTTGATGATATTAATATGGATTCATCCTGCAATAAGGTAGATTGTTAGTCGTCAAACACACTACCGACCCTAAAGCAGAATGAATCAGCGTAAATTTACCACATTTCTTGAAAAACTCACCCATTCCCTCAACCCAGAAAAAATTACTGAAATCGCTAAACAAGAAGATTTCTGTGTGCGGCAGAGACGAATTACGCCTTTTAATCTAGTCACATGCCTGGTTGCAGTGATGGCCTCGAGCACCATAGAAAGTGTGGCAGACATTCAGCGGCGGTACTGCGAGTGGTCGGAGAGCAATATCTCTTATCGGGCCTTTCACAATCAATTTTCGAAGCCCGAGTTTCCTGAGTTTATGCGCGAAGTACTGTCATCACTCCTCACAGATTGGTTGCAACCCTCTCTGGCTTTTCCAGAAGGCCACTCTTTTCATCAGTTCAAACAGATTCTGATTCAGGATGGCAGCTCGTTTGCTGTGAAGGACTCGTTGAAGAAATCGTTTCCTGGTCGTTTCAAAACCATCAGCCCTGCCGCTGTTGAACTTCAAGTGACCATGGATCTTCTAGCAGATCAGCCCTGTTCTATCTCGTTGACCCCCGATACCGCCAGCGAGCGGGACTACCTCCCTGAGCCCCAAACGCTATCCGGGTGTTTGTTGCTGCTTGACCGGGGGTACTTCGATCTGGAGTGGTTTCAGAACTTGCAGGATACTGGAGGGTTTTATATCGCGCGGTGTAAGAACAACATTAATCCAGTCGTCGAGGCTGCTTATCGAGAAGATGGAAAAATGCTGAAGCACGTGAAGGGAAAGCCGCTGAAAACAGTGCAAGGCAAGCTGTTCAAGCGACAACGTACGGAATTAATTGTTTCCTGGAAAAAAGGAAAGCACACAATCACCGCAAGATTGGTTGCTTGTTGGATCAAGCGGGAAAAGAAATTCTCCTGGCTGATAACCAACCTTCCTCAAGAGCAGTTTTCTCTGGACGAGGTGAGTGAGGCTTACCGGCTTCGCTGGCAAATCGAGTTGTTATTCAAAGAGTGGAAATCCTATGCCAATCTACGGTGCTTTGATACCGGCAAGGAATCAATAGCAACCGGGCTAATCTGGGCGGCGATTACGGCGGCACTCATGAAGCGTTTTATTTGCCACAGCGCACAACGCATACTCGGCAAAGTGCTATCCACTCGAAAAGCTGCGATGTGCTGCACAGTGACTTTTTGCGATACGATGCTCGGCATCATGCGCGTTGACCGAAAAGCAACTAAGCTCAATGCGCGCAAATTGATTAACTTTCTTGGGCGTTATGCTGGACGTGCTCACCCCAAAAGAGACTGTGATTCGGGTAAATTCAGTTTGGGTCTACAGCTCTGTTAGGTGGCTTAATGTTCTACCTATGAAATAGGGATAGCCAGGCAGGCCACAAAAAAGTTAATGACTGGCCTTATACCCCACCTTTTTTGGCCGCAACATGCTCGATTCTATTAGCCAGCAAATATGGATCTGGGAAACCAAGGATTTTATCCCCGATAAAATGAATGGGCTACACTTGAACTATTCCAGAACAACGAGACGTAAACCCGCTAATGGCAGACACAACCTATACATCAATTGCAGATCTTCCACCGGTAATGGACAACGTGTACCATATTTTTCACGCGGGACTTTGCAAGCGCTTTACGTCCGCTTACCAGCGCATCGAACAGAGCCTGAGGGATGAAGCACGGTGTTCCAACAATATGGATGTCAAAGAAAATTGCGTCTTCGCGATCGAAGATGCCAAAGATCACCAGGAAGAAATTGCAAAGACATTTGCTGAAGCCCTGATACGGTCTTTTAGTGATTTCCAGAAACAGATCGAAATGCCCGAAGCAGCCCCTAAACCCGTCGCACCCAGCAAACTGGACTTGTCCCATCTAAGCCTGGTCGATGATGATGCACTCCAGGAAAAAATCGATACTCAGAGCATGGTTGCAAGCGCGATGAAGAGCTGTGAGTACCTGCTCATACCAATTACCAGTGGCATTGTGCAGGCTTACAGTTCAGCCCGGGTGAAACAGCTCGTTCACCCGTTATCTCCCACACGGGTGGGCGAGTGCCTGGAGCAAGCTCTAACACTGGGGAAGTTCAAGGGAACCGCGAGAAGCATTGTATTTCATCTCTTCCGGGAGGAACTTTTCGATAATCTGGCACCACTTTACAAAGAAGTGATTGATATCTTTCAAACGTTCAGTATCGAGTTGGCAATGCAACAAGCCCAAACCCGATCCCTCAACATTACAACACTGGAAGTCATGCCAGTT